>CAZFYP010000187.1:0-2307 GCA_964523535.1 uncultured Clostridia bacterium | reverse complement strand
GTTACGCCAGTGAATCGGGCTCATATTAAAATATTTATTGGTATAGTCCAGGTGGCAAAATATGCTCCTATGACAACAGTCATAAATACAAATCCCCATCCTGCAGTCGTTATGCCTATTATTACAGAATACAGAACAAACAAGACTATCCACAGGGGAGAAAGTATGACCACAAGGAAATGAATGAAAAGCTTTCCTCCGAACACCTTTCCAATATAGGACATGATGCCCGAAAAGAAATGTTCGCTGGTTGGTTTTTGGCCATTCAATGCTGCGCAATAAAGATTGATACTACCAACTTCAATGAGTGCCCAGAGTATAAGATATATGAAATAGCCTAGAAAGAGTGATATTCCCATAGGAGCCAGTATGCTTATGAGTACTTCAATCTCTCTGGCCTTGCTTATTCCAGAGAATACACCACTAACTGCAGATATTCCTATGCTTAAGACTATGTAAATTCCCATTATGAAAGTTATCAAAAGCTTGAGAAAGACAGGAATGAAGACACCCTTGTATTCGCCGACAAGTTCAAAAGAGTCCCTGCCGTCGTCCATTAAATAATCAAACCACATCTATTCCACCTCCGTATACATGTCATTGGCAGTGAAATTGTTGTCTACATACATTATGAAGGAAGCAAGTCCGAAGAATATTTGAAACACCATTCTAACAAGTGACCCTACTATGATTGCTATTGATATTACAGGCAGCAGTATATAAAATCCCATCCTTATATATGGAAGAGCCTTTACATATCCTTCACGAACTGAAAATTCAGGAGGCTTGATATCTACAGGCAAGTCCTCCATGAAGCCTGATGCAGATTCTGATGAATCACCACTGCTTGAATTGGATCTCCATGAACCGTTTCCAATGTTGAGAAATGATTCCCTGATTATGACAAGCAGGCCAAGAGGTATGAAATTATCCACTGCAAAATGGAAGCCTCTTTTTAATCCCTCTATTACGAATATGTCTTCAACCACCATTGACACCTTCCACATGATTGTAAAGATGGTAACAATAAGGGGTATCAGGACAAACCCTGTAAGAAGAGACAATACTCCTACTATGATGTAGGGAATGAGTAAGAGGAGCCAGAAGATCACCATTATGATGTCAGTAATCAGAAATTTAAAAAAATTCTTTCTGACACCCTGGAAGAATTCACCGGATATGAGTTCCTTATCAAATATACAGACCTTGTACATATTGTAAAGTCCCGCTTCCAGCACAATTCCTGCAAGTATGGTGAAAACGACCATTCCTATAATCCATCCACCCATACCGAAAAGAGCATTTCTGATTAAAATTTCACTAAATCCTGTTTGTCCAAAGCTGACCATGACCTGATATAGAAATATTCCAAAGAAAAGATAGAGACAGGTCTTAATTAATATGAGAACAATTTGAGGCATGTAGAGTCTTTTGTTTTCAACATTCAGATGAAATGCCTGTTTAAAATAGTCAAACAGTTTAACAATATTTTTCATATCTAATCACCCTCGTTTATTTGACTTTCGCCTTTTGTTCTGCATGATGTCTATATCTATATTTTACCATATTATACGATTATAGATGGTTTTATCCACAAAAAAATCCCTTTCAAAAGGATCTGTCCACAGACAGTCCATAATATAGAATTTTTTCCAGTTTAAAAGCTAACACTCATTGACAAATCAACAAATAAGTGTATAATATTACTTACCGGATTTTTTGCTTTCGGTATCTATATGTCGGGACGTGGCTCAGCTTGGTAGAGTACATGACTGGGGGTCATGGGGTCGTAGGTTCAAATCCTATCGTCCCGACCAACTATATACAAATGTTTAAATATCAACGAAACCACTCTTCAACGAAGGGTGGTTTTTAAATGTCAAATTAACTATTCTATTCATTTTAGAATAGTTATTCAAATCTGAATAACTCCCAGAATGTGTTAATACTCCAATAATAATCAAAATAATTATTAGAGGAAAACGATTATATTCAAATTTGAATATAAAATTGGTACGACAATCATATATCTCCGTATTTTTTATAATTAAAAGTGCTATTATTGTTAACATTAATAAATTATCTATCTTTATAAAATCGCTGCACTCCACATATATGAAGGTTATTATAGATTTCAATTTTTGTATAAATATTTATTGGCATGTGATTTGCAACATATGAAATTGATTCGAATCACAATAAAAATTATTTTTTTAAGCAAAATGAAAACGATTGCGGTAAAAACATGATTTACAGGAGGAAGAAATGAGACCACTTGATGGTATTAGAGTAATTGACTTCACAGAA
>CAZFYP010000186.1:0-5887 GCA_964523535.1 uncultured Clostridia bacterium | reverse complement strand
ATCGGTGCTTCAGAAATTATCATAAATGATAAAATCATCACTTTCCTTGATACACCAGGCCATGAAGCTTTTACTTCAATGAGGTCAAGGGGTGCACAGGTTACAGATATAGCAATTCTTGGAGTTGCAGCTGATGATGGAATCATGCCTCAAACAATAGAGGCAATCAATCATGCCAAGGCAGCTGAAGTTCCTATCATAGTTGCAATAAATAAGATAGACAAGGAAAATGCCAATGTAGACAGGGTTAAGCAAGAACTTGCAGAGCATGGTCTTCTGACAGAAGACTGGGGTGGAAGCACAATAAGTGTAGAAGTTTCAGCTCTTAAGAGAATTGGAATAGATGAACTTCTCGAAATGGTATTACTGGTAGCTGAGCTTGAAGAGCTTAAAGCCAATCCTGACAGACTTGCTGTTGGAACAATCATAGAAGCAAGACTTGACAAGGGAAGAGGCCCAATAGCTACAGTTCTTATAGCAAAAGGAACTCTGAAAAAGGGTGACTTTGTCCTTACAGGAACTTCATGCGGAAAAATCAGAGTCATGGTGAATAGCAAAGGTAGAAGAATAACTACTGCCACGCCATCTACACCTGTTGAGATAACAGGACTTTCCGAGGTACCTGAAGCTGGAGAGATTCTTTATTCGGTAGAAGATGAAAAAAAGGCTAAAGACCTTGCTGAAAAGAGAAGACAGAAAATTAAGGATGAATCCAACAAGGGAAGTGCAAGAGTATCTCTTGAAGACCTGTTCAGTAGAATACAAGACGGTGAAATACAGGATCTTAATCTGATTGTTAAGGCAGATGTCAAGGGTTCTATTGAAGCTATAAAGCAGTCTCTTGAAAAGCTGAGTATAGAGGAAGTAAATGTAAAGACTATACATGGCGGAGTAGGAGGAATAAACGAAACAGACATTATGCTGGCTTCGGCATCCAATGCAATAGTCATAGGTTTCAATGTAAGACCTACTAATTCAGCAAATGAACTTGCCAAGATGGAAAATGTTGATATCAGAACATATAGTGTAATTTACAGTGCCATAGAGGATATTGAAGCGGCTGTTAAGGGAATGCTTGCGCCGGAATTCAAGGAAACAGTACTTGGTAGAGCTGAAGTAAGACAGATATTCAAGGTTTCAGGCGTTGGTACAATAGCTGGTATCTATATGTCAAATGGTAAGATTACTAGAAAATCAGGTATTAGATTGCTAAGAAATGAAATAGTCATCCATGAAGGATCCATTGCTTCGCTTAAGAGATTCAAGGATGATGTATCTGAACTTAATACAGGTTACGAAGGCGGTCTTATGATCGAGAAATACAATGACCTGAAAGAGGGAGATATTATCGAGGCATTCATAATTGAAGAAATAAAAAGGTGATGTTAGATGAACAGTAAAAGAAAAAACAGGCTCAAGCAGGATATTAAGAGATACTTAAGTGCTATTATTCACAATGATGTAAAGGACCCTAGAATGAACGAACATGTTTCAATCACAGAAGTGATGATAACTGAAGACATGAAATTCGCCAAGGTCTATATTTCGACAATAGGTTCTGACAAGAATAGAAAGGAAACAGTTGAAATACTAAACAAGGCAAAAGGATATATCAGAAAGGAGTTAAGTTCCAAGCTTACTACAAGATTTACACCTGAACTTAACTTCTATCTGGACGAAAGCATCGAAAACGGTATTAGAATAAATGAACTGTTGAAAGGCCTGGAAAACAATCAGGAATAGCAGGTGTGAAATGAATAAACATAATATAAATTATGTAAATGAAATTAAAAATTTGATAGAAAATTCCAACAAGATAGCATTGATTTCCCATAAGGACCCGGATGGCGACTGCCTAGGGTCTTTGTTGGGGCTTCATGGTATCCTATCCGACAGAGGAATATCAACTGATCTTTACTTAGATGGAGGAATCCCGGATAATTATAGATTTTTGCCTGGTCTGGAAATGATTAACAGTAAGCCCGGCGAGTGTAGTCACGATCTTGTAATAGTACTTGATTGCAGTGATTTGGACAGAACCGGAAAAATGAAAGAAGTCTTTAATAATGGAAGTAAAAGCATATGTATAGATCATCATGAATCCAATCTGAATTTCTGCGATATCAATATTGTAGAAAAGGACGGTAGTTCTACAGGTGAGATGATCTACAAAATATCCAAGCAATGGGGGTATGATGTAGGAAAAGATTCTGCTGTAAATATCTATACCGCCATATTGACTGATACAGGAAAATTTACTTATGATAAGACTACTTCAGATACCTTTAGATGTGTTGCCGAGCTGGTTGAAAAAGATATAGATTTCACAAATATCGTAGACAATGTATACGGAAGCGAGGACAGAAAAGCAGTACTTGCCAAGTCTAAAATCCTTTCAGAAGCAGAGTTTTTCTACGACGGAAAGCTTTCTATAGGCTGTATAAGTCTGAAGTTACTTGATGACTATGATGTTGAAATGAAAAACATAGATGGTCTGGTGGAATCTCTCAGGGACATAAAAAATGTGGAGATATCCTGCATTTTGAAGGAAACCGGAGAAAAAAGCACTAAGGTAAGCCTTAGGTCAAAAGGTGAAGTGAATGTTTCAAAGATAAGCAGGCTGTTCAATGGAGGCGGTCATGCAAAGGCTGCCGGATTTACATTGAGAAACAATATTTCAGATGCCAAGAATATTCTAGTAAAGCGGCTAAAGGAATTTTTAGAGGTTTAGAATGAATGGAATAATAAATGTTTTAAAACCTACTGGAATGACTTCACATGATGTTGTTTCAAGAATAAGGAGAATCATTTCTCAAAAAAAGGTAGGTCATGCAGGTACTCTTGACCCTAATGCAGCAGGAGTTTTATTGATTTGTGCCGGAAAGGCTACGAAGCTGTCCGACTATCTTATGGATTTTGACAAGGAATATGTATGCCATGTCAGACTTGGATTACTGACTGACACCTTTGACCTTTATGGAAAAACATTGCATATAGATGAAGCCTTAAATGAAATTCCTCTTGAAGAAATCAGAAAAGTATTGGACGGTTTCCTAGGAGAGTCTTATCAAACTCCGCCCATGTATTCGGCATTAAAGGTAAACGGTAAAAAACTTTACGAATATGCCAGAAGCGATATTGAAATCGAACGTAAAAAAAGAAGGGTTTTTATAGAAAGGCTGGAACTTTTGGACTATGAATTTCCTTATATTAAGATAAAAGTCAAGGTATCAAAGGGCACATATATAAGAACTCTTTGTTATGACATAGGAGAAAGACTTGGAACCTGTGCAACTATGGAAAATTTGATAAGAATATTTGCCAAGACACTGTCAATAGAAGATGCATATACTTTGGAAGAAATTGAAAATTTACACAAGCTTGGTGACTTGAGTTTTCTCAAGAATTATGATGAAGTATTGAAACTTCATAAAATTGTATTTAATGATAATGATATCGACAAACTTAAAAATGGAATAAAAATAGAAATTAACGATGTAAGCAATTTAGGTGAGATCTTCTATATATGTGACTGTCGAGGAGATATTCTTGGCTTAGGAGAAAAAAGTGAAGAAAACCTAGTTAAAATAAAGAAACGGTTGATCTAGGAGAGATTATGAAACATATTACAGCAGCAATTGGTAATTTTGATGGAATTCATATTGGACATAATGAAATAATCAGAAATTGCATAGAAATAGGTGATCGTAATTGTCAACAAAAAAAGATCATAACCTTCGAATATGAATTTGCAAATATATCCAATAATGCAAAAAGAATGAAGAAAATATATGGCAAGAACGGCAAGATAGGTTCTTTAAGAAACTACAGTATTGATGATATTATATTCTATTCACTTGATGAGAATACTGCAAAAATGTCTCCTGAGGAATTCATTTCAAAAGTACTTATAGACCAGCTTCAGATAAAAAACATTGTAGTGGGTTTTAATTTTAGATTTGGATACAAGGCCATGGGTGATATTGGACTGCTGAAATATTTGAGTAAAAAATATGATTATGATGTACGTATAATTGATGCAATAAAAAAAAATGATATCGTAGTAAGTAGCTCAATAATAAGAAATATGATAGAAAGCGGAGATGTGGAAAGTGTAAATGGGCTTTTGATGGAAAGATACAGAATGGATCTTAGGGACCATAATGTAAATATAAAAAATGAAAACATCATAGAGTTTGGCAACATGCATTTTGCATATCCACCTAGCGGTGAATATCTTGTGTTTGTTAATGATGGATTCCAGCATATAAAGGTCGAAAATTCAGGAGAAGCATTTCTTTTGGAAACCGAAAAAAAATTGGATACCAATCTTATTGAATTCATAAAAAAGATTAAATGAAATAATTGAAAAATCTGATTTACAAAACATATCAAATATGTTAAAATACTAGATGTTCCAATATCTATGTTCTTCGACACCTCGACGAATACATGGTTATTGGTGAAAAAAATTATTCGGAGGAAATACAATGGCATTAACTAAAGAAGAAAAACAAAGCATTATAGCAGAGTACAGATTGAGTGAAACTGATACAGGATCACCGGAGGTACAGATAGCAGTATTGACAAATCAAATCAATCAATTGACAGAGCACCTTAAGGTTAACAAGAAAGATCACCACTCAAGAAGAGGTCTTTTGAAAATGGTTGGTAAGAGAAGAGGTCTTCTAAACTACCTTATAAAGAAAGACATCGAAAGATACAGAAGCATCATAAGCAGACTTGGATTAAGAAGATAAACATGAGCGGGGTTCACCCGCTCTATTTTTTAATTAACATGATTTTAAAAGTAAATGAAATACTGGATAAATAGAAGTATTTACATATATGTTCGGGCTAAAAAGTCTGGACGAAATATTGAAGGGTTTAATACCCTTAAGTATTTAAATAAAGGAGGAAAATATGGCGAATATTTATGAATATGATCTAGCCGGACGTAAATTGAAGATGACCTTCAATAAACTGGCAGGACTTGCAAATGCATCTTGTCTTGTTGAATATGGAGAAACTGCAATACTGGCTGTTGCAACGGCATCAAAAGAACCTAGAGAAGGAATCGATTTCTTCCCATTGGGAGTTTTTTATGAAGAGAAAAAGTATTCTGTAGGTAAAATACCTGGAGGATTCATCAAGAGAGAAGGAAGACCTAGCGATAAGGCTACTTTGACTTCAAGACTAATAGACAGACCTTTAAGACCACTATTTCCAAAAGGATTTAGAAATGATGTACAGGTTGTAACTACTGTAATGTCTGTAGACCCTGACTGTTCACCTGAAATAGCTGCTATGATTGGATCTTCTGCAGTCCTTACAGTATCTGACATTCCATTTGAGGGACCAACAGGAGCAGTAAATCTTGGATATATAAACGGTGAGTTTGTAGTAAATCCAAATCTTGAGCAAAGAGCTGAAACACAACTTGACTTGACTGTATCAGGTACAAAAGATGCAATCATGATGGTTGAAGCAGCTGCAAATATATTATCTGAAGAAACAGTTCTGGAAGGTATATTGTATGCACATGAAGAAATTAAGAAAATTTGTAATCTGTTGGAAGGGATAAGGACTGAAATAGGCAAGGAAAAACTTGATATCAAACTTTTCAAGCCTTTAGAGGAAATAGAAACTGAAATCGTTGAGTATTGTGACAGCAAGTTTGAAGAAGCCTTGTTGATTGAAGACAATATTGAAAGACAGGAAAAAATAGATGAAATAAAAAAGGAAACATCTGAAATCTTTGTAGAAAAATATCCTGACAATGCTAAAGATGTATCAGAAGTGTTATACACAATTGTCAAGAAAAAGGTTAGGAAAAACATTCTTAAAAGAGGTATAAGACCTGACAATAGAAAGATAGATCAAATAA
>CAZFYP010000185.1:1633-5912 GCA_964523535.1 uncultured Clostridia bacterium | reverse complement strand
AATTAAATATTGCCTAAACTGTTGACAAAGCTATTTCTTTCTGTTAACATTTAACAAACTTGAATATGTGTATTACAGAGGCCGCGACTAGTCAAGAGTACTTTAGGAAAGGGACTGTCGCCGAAATATACTATGTGTATATTGGGGCTATACTGAACAAGTATGGCACTGTCCGAAACAGACCCACTGTCTAGGGAGTGCTGTGATACATGAGGGTAAGAATAAATGGACTAACGGTCATGAGTTTTTACTCATGGCCTTTTTTGTTTAATCGGCCTCCTTATGTGTCTAATTTTTGAAATAATTATGCCAAAGGGGGTCGATTTTTGTGTTGGATTTGACTTGTCTAACCTATATAAAAAAGAACTTGAAACATGAAAATAAAAACAATATGCAGCAAACAAAAATCAAAATGAATAATAAAACAAAAAATGGAGGATACAATTATGTTATTTAAAGGAGCAGGAACAGCACTAGTAACACCATTTAAAAATGGTGAGGTTGATTTTGAGAAATACGGTGAATTAATAGATTGGCAGATAGAAAAAGGAATAGATGCAATAGTAACTTGTGGAACTACAGGTGAAGGGTCTACTCTCAGCGATTCCGAGCACAAGAAAGTAATGAAGTATTGTGTTGAAAAAGTTGATGGAAGAGTACCTGTAATAGCAGGAACAGGTAGCAACGACACTGCATTCTGTCTGCAACTTAGTCAGTATGCAGTAAGCATAGGTGTTGATGGAATCATGCTTGTCACACCATACTACAACAAGACTACTCAAAGAGGTCTTGTAAATCACTATAGATTCATAGCAGAGAGAGTGGATGTACCTATCTTGATTTACAATGTACCTTCTAGAACGGGTCTTAGAATTGAAGCTGATACAGTATTGGAACTTGCAAAAATCAAGAATATAGTAGCAATGAAGGATGCGACTGGAGACATCAGTTATGCTGCAGAGGTAATGAGCAAGCTTAGAGGAACTGATTTTGCAATTTATTCTGGAAATGACGATATGGTAGTGCCTCTTATGTCTCTTGGTGCTATGGGAGTAGTATCCGTAGTGTCAAATGTAATGCCTACTGAAACTCACGACATGGTAATGAAATTCCATGAGGGTGATATTGAAGGTGCAAGAAAATTACAACTTGAAATGAATGACTTCATAGGAAGTCTTTTCATAGAGACAAATCCTATACCTGTTAAGACTTGTATGAACTTGATGGGATTTGATGTTGGTGAATTGAGAATGCCACTTTATGAAATGGCTGAAGAAAATAAGGAAAGACTGCTTCAATCAATGAATAGAATCGGTCTTGTAAGGAGATAAATATGACTACGAAAATACTAATGGTGGGATGCGATGGAGCCATGGGACGAGTGATTTCGGATCAGGCTGATGAAAGGGATACCTGCTGTGTAGTTGCTGGAGTAGATAGGGAGGCTAGACAGGGGGAATATCCTGTATATGACTCCTTTGAGGATATCAAGGAAGATATTGATGCTGTAATTGATTTTTCCAGCAGGAATGTTTTGATTCCATTGCTTAATTATGCAATCAAGAACAATAAGCCGGTAATTCTTGCAACAACAGGATATACAGACAAGGATATGGAAGCTGTACTGGAAGCTTCCAAAAAGATTCCAGTATTCAGAAGTGCAAACATGTCATATGGAATAAATGTTATGATAAAACTTCTTGAAAAGGCTGCTGAGCTTCTCGAAGACGGATATGACATAGAGCTTATGGAAAAGCACCATAATAAAAAGGTGGATTCTCCAAGTGGTACTGCAAAGATGCTTTTAAAGACAATCAACGATAGCCTCAATGAAAGACGTGAACTTGTATACGGCAGAGAGGGAAATGACAGCAAAAGACAGGAAAAGGAGATAGGAGTACATTCCATCAGAGGCGGTACTATGTCAGGAGAGCACGAGGTGATGTTTGCAGGTGTTGATGAAATAATTCAGATAAGACATACTGCAACATCAAAAAAAGTCTTTGCAATAGGCTCCATAAAAGCTGCTGAATTTATGGCAGACAAGGCGCCTGGCTTCTATGATATGAACGATATGATTGGATAAAAATACCAAAAAACAAAAGGGACGGTTCCTTTTGTTTTTTGCGGCTACTTTCTACTGGATTCGATTTGACTTATATTGATGCGAAAAATCGGTAGAATATTAATTGTAAATATGTTATATTAGTTATTATTATAATTTGAGAATATGAATAAAAAGGAGATCTATAATGGAACATAAGAAAATGACAGATCCTTATGAAATTGCAAAATTTATTAAGGACGCAGAAAAATCAACACCGGTGAAGTTTTATGTGAATGGAGACCTGGACAAAATTGATTTTGTAGGATGCAAGGTGTTTGGTACTGATAAAAGTGCTGTAGTATTTGGCGAGTATGATGCAGTAAAGGCCATAATAGACAATAATGGTGAAAACATCAAGGAATATGAGCTTGAGTATGATAGAAGAAATTCTGCAATACCTATGCTTGATACTAATGAAATTTCTGCAAGAATAGAACCTGGTGCAACAATTAGAGACAGGGTTTCAATAGGTAAAGGTGCTGTAATAATGATGGGGGCTGTAATTAACATCGGTGCAGAGATAGGTGAAGGAACCATGATAGACATGGGTGCCATGATCGGAGCAAGGGGAACTATTGGTAAGAATTCCCATATAGGGGCTGGTGCAGTTGTGGCTGGAGTTCTTGAGCCGCCTTCAAAAACACCTGTAATAGTGGAAGATGATGTTTTGGTTGGAGCCAATGCAGTTCTTCTTGAAGGGATAAGAGTAGGCAAGGGAGCAGTAGTTGCTGCTGGAGCCATAGTAACTGAAGATGTACCTGCAGGAGCAGTGGTAGCAGGTTCGCCTGCAAAAGTTGTCAAGATGAAGGATGCAAAGACTGAGGAAAAGACTCAGCTTCTTGATGATTTGAGAGACATGGACTAGGAACCGAGGTGATTTTATGGCTTTTTTAGAAAATGATGGTAAATATATAATTAATACCTACAACAGAACTCCAATAGAGATTGTTGATGGTGACGGAGTTTATGTAACAGATATCAATGGTGATGTATATCTTGACATGTTCAGCGGTATAGCTGTAAACAGTCTTGGACATAAGAATCCTGCAATAATTAAGGCTGCCTGTGGACAGATTGAAAAATATATCCATGTATCAAATTATTTCGCATCAGAGCCTGTTGTGGAGCTTGCTAAACTTCTGGTTGAAAATACATTTGCGAAAAAAGTGTTTTTCACAAATTCAGGAGCGGAATCAAATGAAGCTGCTATGAAAATTGCAAGAAAATATGGAAGATCAAAGTCTAAAAGCAAGACGAAGATTCTTTCAGCCCATAATTCATTCCATGGAAGAACATATGGTAGTCTTGCATTGACAGGACAGAAAAAATATCAGGAAAGCTTTGAGCCTCTTGTACCTGATGTATACAATTTCGACTTCAACAGTATAGAAAGTATTAAATCCTTAATTGATGAGGATGTATGCGCAGTATTCATAGAAGCAATACAGGGTGAAGGTGGAATTGTTGAAGTAGACAAGGAATTCCTTCAGGAAGTTAAGAAACTTTCTATAGAATATGATTTTCTTCTTGTAGTTGATGAAATCCAGGCTGGAGTTGGAAGAACAGGTAAATTTCTTTCCTGTGAAAATTATGGTGTAGTGCCTGATATGGTTACTGTAGCCAAGGGTCTTGGTGGAGGTCTGCCTGTAGGGGCTGTGCTTGCTACTGAAAGATGCTGTGATGTTCTGGTACCGGGTGACCATGGTACAACATTTGGACCTAGCCCTGTTGCTTGTGCAGTAGGATTGGTAGTAATCAAGGAAACAATGAGCAAGGAACTCCTTGATGGTGTTGTAGAAAAAGAAGGATATATAAGGAACAAGATAGGCGAATTGTCAGATAAGTATCCTGGAGTAATCAATGAAGTAAGAGGTAAGGGTTTGATGCTGGGCATCAATACTGGTGAATATGCCAACCTGATAAAAGATGAAGCAATGAAAAGAAAAATGCTTCTCAATGTTACTGCCGGAAATATTGTAAGAATAGTACCTGCATTAAACATTACCTTTGAAGAACTTGATAAATTCATTGAAATATTTGAAGATATAATTAAGAATATTAAAAAATAGAGCCGAAAGGCTCTTTTTTTATGCCTTAACTTAAATAAATTAAAGCGAATATTAATATAATCAATAAATCAATCAATAAAATCAATTATATATATTGACAAAT
>CAZFYP010000185.1:0-1623 GCA_964523535.1 uncultured Clostridia bacterium | reverse complement strand
GCCTGGATTCAAATAAATTACTATAATTTTTTTTATAATTCTGATTTTAATTAATTATATTGATTATATGTATTGACAAATTGAATTATTGGAAGTATAATCAAATTAGATAAAGATAATTAATAACATAATTAATAAAATTAATTAGAGGGAAGGAATTATGAAGGGTTATTTAAGAGAAGGTTATGAAAATTATAAGAAAATAGAGTATTACAGGACAGAAAAGAGACTGGAAGAATCAAGAAACAAAGCGTTGAATATTTTTAGAACAGTATTTTAGAAAAAAACAATCATAAGATTATTATCTAGTTAAGTGAGTATATAGGAATAGGGTTGAAGATCTGGAGGGATGAAAATGTTTGACAGGGAAATGCTTGATGGTAGAAGTGTATATGATAGAATAGAGTATAAGAGAAAAAGAAGATGTAAAGGGTATGAAATTTATTTTATGGGACATTGTGATAATATTAAAAGAATGTATTAATAGAGGGATGTAAATGAAAATTATGTCAATACTTGAAATGGTTGAGAAAAAGAAGATAAACGTTGATGAAGCGGTAGCCTTAATAGAAGCTATAGATTTATCAGATGAAGCGAGAACAAGTAAATCCGAAACTGTAAAAGGAAAATCCAGATGGATTAAGGTGAAGGTAAAGGATGGAGAGAATGGAAAAAAAATAAACATTCCTCCCCTGCCTCTTGGGATTATTGGAAGTTTGGCATCCTGGGGTATAAAAATGGGAGTAAAACATTCTGATGAAAGAGAGATTCTCAATAAGTTGGACAGAAAGGAAATCAAGGAAGTCTTCAATGTATTGAGAAACCATCCGCCAATGAGAGTTGTGGAAGTTGAAGCTGATGATGGAACAGTGGTTCAAATCTATACCAAATAGATAAATGATGGAGTTGATGATATGAAGGGCAACAATATGAAAAAGGCAGTACTGGGAACTTGTCCCGTATGTGATAACAAGCTTAAAGTGACTCGGTTGTCCTGTAATAAATGTGGGACAACAATAAGTGGTGAATTCGAGCTGAATAAGTTCGACCAGCTAAACAAGGAACAAAAGTATTTTGCGGAAATATTTATTAAGAACAGAGGAAATATAAAGGAAATTGAAAAGGAATTGGGTGTATCATATCCGACTGTAAGAAAGTTTCTTGATGAGGTAATAGAAGCGCTGGGATACAGGGAAGAAGCAAAAAAGGATTCAGTCAATCAAACGGACATATTGGATAAATTGAGCAAGGGTTTAATTACGTCAGACCAGGCATTGAAACTTTTGAACGGAGAGGTAGTATAGGAGGATGAATATAATGAGGGAAGAACAACTTAAGATTTTAAAAATGATTGAAGAAGGAACTATAAGTGCAGAGGAAGGTAGCAAGCTTCTTTCAAGTATTGAGAAAAGCAGTGAAACAATTGGAGTTGAAAATAAAGGAACAGGGGCAAAATGGCTTAGAATTAAGGTGTTGAGCAATGAAAAAGGTGGAAAGAATAAAGTTAATGTTAATGTGCCGATAGCTCTAGTGGAAACAGGTTTGAAGATAGGAAAGAGTTTTGACAAGGACCTTGAAGAATCTATGAAGGATATCAATATTGCCGAGATTCTTGAACTTATC
>CAZFYP010000184.1:0-5915 GCA_964523535.1 uncultured Clostridia bacterium | reverse complement strand
GAATAGTTTCATTACTACACCTCCTTTTCTGATTAACAGAAGTATTTTAACATAGCGGTAATTTAAAATCAACACATTAATTGCCTTATTGAAATATATATCACAGGAAAACATTTTCTTAGTTGCTAGCTTTGTTATAGTTTGAATAATATCACATATAGGTTCCCTACTCCGTCGGAACGACAATCTTCTTTTATTTAAAGGTTGATTGTCGAACCTCCAAGTCGAGACCTCACCTATATGTGATATTATTCTTGCAATAGTCTCAGCATCGACTAAATAAGTCATATGGTATAATAATGGCTTCCGAAAATTAATCTTATTTAGCGTAAAAATACCCGGCCTTGTGAGGAGCCGGGCATTGAGTGTCTAATGTTTTAGCTGATTACTTCTTTAAATTATAGAAAGTCTTGATTCCCTTGTATTGTGCTGCGGAACCTAGTTCGTCTTCTAGTCTTAGAAGTTGGTTGTATTTTGAAACCCTGTCAGATCTTGAAGGTGCACCTGTCTTGATCTGTCCTGCATTCACTGCAATTACAAGGTCTGCTATTGTGTTGTCTGCAGTTTCTCCGGATCTGTGTGAAATAACTGCAGTGTATCCTGCAACTTTTGCCATTTCGATTGCATCCAAAGTCTCTGTGATTGTTCCTATCTGATTAAGCTTTATAAGGATTGAGTTTGCAGTGTCTGCCTCGATTCCTCTTGAAAGTCTCTCAGTGTTTGTTACGAAAAGGTCGTCTCCAACAAGCTGGATCTTGTCTCCAAGCTTCTCGGTCATTACTTTCCATCCTTCCCAGTCTTCTTCGTCAAGTCCATCTTCTATGGAAATGATTGGGTACTTATCTACCATTTCTGCGTAGAAGTCAACGAATTCAGTAGCTGTAAGCTCTTTTCCTTCTCCGGCAAGAACGTATTTCTTTGTATCCTTATTGTAAAGTTCTGATGCTGCTACGTCAAGGGCAAGCATTACATCTTTTCCAGGCTCGTATCCTGCAACCTTTATTGCTTCAACTATCGTAGCGAGAGCTTCTTCGTTTGAAGTGAGGTTTGGTGCAAATCCACCTTCGTCACCTACTGCAGTGTTAAGGCCTTTACCTTTCAATACAGCCTTAAGGTTATGGAATACTTCTGCACCCATTCTAAGTGCTTCCTTGAAGCTTGGAGCTCCTACAGGCATTACCATGAATTCCTGAATGTCAACATTGTTGTCCGCATGCTCTCCACCGTTAAGGATGTTCATCATAGGTACTGGGAGAGTTTTTCCATTTACTCCGCCAAGGTACTGGTACAATGGAAGTCCGAATACGTCAGCTGCAGCTCTTGCACATGCCATTGATACACCAAGGATAGCATTTGCTCCCAGTTTTCCCTTGTTGTCTGTTCCGTCAAGCTCGATCATGATCTGGTCAACTACCACCTGCATGGCAGCATCCATACCTATAAGCTCTGGTGCGATTATGTCATTTACATTGTCGACAGCCTTCTCAACACCTTTACCCATGTATCTGTCTTTGTCCCCATCTCTAAGCTCAACAGCCTCGAATGCTCCAGTTGAAGCTCCTGATGGAACTGCAGCTCTTCCATAGCCACCGCTTTCAGTCCATACTTCAACCTCTACTGTAGGGTTACCTCTTGAATCCAAAATCTCTCTTGCATAAATATCACTTATTATACTCATATTTCCTCCTGGCATTTACATCACAATTAAGTTGTCCTAATTCATGCCTGGTTTAAACACAGGTGATTCAACTGTGTTTCAAATGTTGGATGAATTAAGACGAAACTTGCTGTGAGATAAAACTACATTAATATTATTTTCTATTGCAAAAATCACTCTATATAACAACATAACGCTATTATTATATACTATTTTAATGAATATTTAAATACTTTTAAACCAGTAATGATTGACCTGTCATTTCTGTCGGTTGTTCCATGTCCATGAGTTCAAGAAGAGTAGGCGTCAAATCGGCCAATCTTCCTTCCTTCAGTTTCTTGTCCTTTCTCTTGCTTACGAAAAGAAGCGGTACTACATTTGTTGAATGCTGAGTAAGTACTGAATTGTCGTCACTTAGCATTTCATCTGCATTTCCATGGTCTGCCGTAACAAGCATTTCCATGTCATGGTCAAGAACATAGTCTGCAATCTCTCCAAGACAGGCGTCTACAGCTTCAACAGCCTTTATTGCCGCTTCCATTATACCTGTGTGTCCTACCATGTCAGCATTTGCAAAGTTTATTATTACAACATCATGGACGTCAAGCTTCAGCTGTTCCAGAAGAGCATCCTTCACCTTATATGCACTCATTTCAGGCTGAAGGTCGTAAGTTGCAACCTTTGGTGATGGAATAAGAACTCTCTCTTCTCCATCATAAGGCTCCTCTACACCTCCATTGAAGAAGAATGTAACGTGTGCATACTTCTCTGTTTCAGCTATTCTAAGCTGTTTGAGGCCTTTTTGGCTTATATAATCACCAAAAGTATTAACAAGAGTCTGAGGTTTGAATGCAACAGATACATTCTTGATTGTAGCATCATATTGAGTCATGCATACAAATTCCGTGTTGATCTTTTCCCTGTCAAATCCCTTGAAGTCCTCATCAACTATTGCCCTTGTTATCTCTCTCGCCCTGTCAGGTCTGAAATTGAAAAATACTACACTGTCATCATTCTCAATCTTTCCATCTTCATCAACTATTATAGGCTTGATGAATTCATCATTTTCACCCTTTGCATATGAAGCTTCCACACCTTCTACAGGGTCTGCATAATGTACCCCTTGTCCTTTAGTTAGAGCATCATATGCTATCTTGACTCTTTCCCATCTGGTGTCCCTGTCCATGGCATAGTATCTTCCTGTGACAGTAGCTATCTTTCCTACACCTATTTCCTTCATTTCATCTTCTAGTTCCTTGATGAAGTCAGCCCCGCTTGTTGGAGGTACATCCCTGCCATCCATGTAGCAATGGACATATATATCCTTAACACCCTTGGATTTAGCAAATTTGATAAGGTTGTAGAGGTGAGTGTTGTGGGAATGGACTCCTCCATTGGATACTAGTCCCATAAGGTGGAGCTTGGTATTTTTCTTCACTGCATTGTCAAAGACTTTCAGAAGAACTTCATTGCCTTCGATTTCTCCAGTTTCAAAACTTTTTGTTATCCTTGTAAGCTCCTGATAGACTATTCTTCCAGCACCAATATTAGTGTGACCGACTTCAGAATTCCCCATTTGTCCCTGAGGAAGACCTACATCATTTCCACTTGTCTTGATATATGTTGAAGGATAAGCCCTTTCCAACCTGTCAAAGTTTGGGGTTGAAGCCTTATATATGGCATTGCCTTCATAATCTTTGCCCTTTCCCCATCCGTCAAGTATCATCAGTATTTTGGTTTTTTTACTCATGTGTTCTCCTCTTTCAATTTATTCATATTATGTACTTACTTTAACTTTCCTACACCAAGGTCAAGAAACACCATTGCTTGTCCCTGTGCATATACTCTAATAACATACAACATACAACAAATAAGATTATAACATAAAATCATCTTCATTAATAAGAGTTGTAAGAGGATAGTTGCTTAAGCCTAGTAATTCATTATCTGAGCAAAGTCATCAGCCTTAAGACTTGCTCCACCTACTAGAGCTCCATCTATGTCAGACTGTCCCATAATTTCCTTAACATTGGCAGGCTTCACACTTCCACCGTACTGTATTCTCACAGCATCTGCAGCTTCCTTGCCGAATTTACCTTCAACAACACTTCTTATGTATTTGATCATATCATTTGCCTGTTCACTTGTTGCCGTTCTTCCTGTTCCTATTGCCCAGATTGGCTCATATGCAATTACTGTTTTAGCAAGATCCTCTGCAGTAAGGTTTACAAGACCCTCTACGATCTGACCTTTTACAATCATTTCAGCTATGCCGCCTTCTCTTTGTGCAAGTGATTCACCTACACAAACTATAGGAGTCATATCATGTTCGAATGCAGTCTTGATCTTCTTGTTTACACTTGCATTGGTCTCACCGAAATACTGTCTTCTTTCAGAGTGGCCTATTATTACATATTCAACATTAAGTTCTTTAAGCATAAGAGGAGATATTTCTCCTGTATATGCTCCTTTTTCCTTAAAGTGAATGTTTTGTGCACCAAGCTTGATGTCGGTTCCCTTTATCATTTGGCTTACTGTATAAAGAGCAGTGTATGGTGGGCATACAACAAAGTCTCTTTCTGCCCCTTCCGCCTTTTCTATCAATCCTTTTACAAGTTCTATGCTTTCTGAAACCGTATTGTTCATTTTCCAGTTTCCAGCCATTATAGGTCTTCTCATATATATCTCCTCTAGCTTTTTATTGGTGCCCCTTTGGGTTCACACTATTTTTCTTCTATTGAGTCTATTCCTGGAAGTATTTTTCCTTCCATATATTCAAGTGATGCTCCACCACCCGTTGATATATGGGTCATCTTATCAGCCAGACCTGCCTTTTCAACTGCTGCAGCACTGTCTCCACCACCAATAATTGAAAGTACATCTTCCTCCGCCAAAACACCTGCTATAGCATTTGTTCCTTCTGCGAAGTTTTCAAATTCAAATACTCCCATAGGTCCATTCCATATAACAGTCTTGGATTCCTTAATTACTTGGCTGAATATTTTTATGGATTCACTTCCGATGTCAAGTCCCATGTGTCCGTCAAGAATATTTTTCCAGTCGACAACTTCAAATTCATCTGTATCCTTGAACTCCCTTGTAATCTTGTAATCAACAGGAAGCAGAAGTTTAACACCCTTTTCCTCAGCTTTTTTAACAAGCTCTCCAGCAAGTTCAACTTTGTCTTCTTCAAGAAGAGAAGATCCAACACCATAGCCTTGAGACTTCACAAATGTAAATGCCATTCCACCACCTATAATAATGTTGTCGGCAACATTCATAAGGTTTTCAATTACACCAATCTTGTCAGAAACCTTTGCTCCTCCGAGAATTGCGGTAAGAGGTCTTTTTGGATTTGACAAGGCTCCGCCTATTGCTTCGATTTCCTTGCCAATAAGAAAGCCTACAGCAGATGGAAGGTACTTTGTGATTCCAACATTTGACGCGTGTCCCCTGTGTGCAGTACCGAAGGCATCATTTACAAATACATCTCCAAGAGAAGCAAGTTCCTTTGCAAAAGCTTCATCATTTTTCTTTTCTTCTTTTCTGTATCTTGTATTCTGCAGAAGCATTACTTCACCAGGTACTAGCCTGTCTGCCATTTCCTTTACTTCATTGTTCATTACATCTTCAAAGTCTGCAAATACCACTTCCTTGCCCAAGAGGTCTGCAAGTCTTTTTGCTACAGGCTCAAGGGAAAATTCCTTCTTAGGCTCTCCCTTTGGTCTTCCCATGTGAGACATCAGAATAAGGCATCCACCATTATCCAATACATAGTTGATTGATTCCATTGCACTTCTTATTCTTATATCATCTGTGATTTCCAGATTATCATCCAGAGGAACGTTGAAGTCGCACCTCATCAATACTTTTTTACCTTCAAGTTGAAGATCCGTTAATTGTTTTTTCATTATACCTCCAATATATTCTAAAATATCGTCACCGTTTCACAATTATAGCTAATAACTCCCTACTCAGTCGCCTATATCTTTCCAGGTTCTATAGGAAGGAACAAACCTCACTGTTATTCATAACAACTTCACTTGCTCTTGAGCAAAACTCAAAATAATTTAAGTTCTTGTGTATATAATTGAAATACAAGCGGGTCATAATAAATGCCGCAGAATTCTCCGCAGCATTTATGTTATGCTGTCAAGGAAAATAAACTTATGTAGAATCCCTTGAAGCCTTGTTATTTATAGTTTGTCTTATATTGTAGCTAGGTGCTTGAGAGTTCTTACCAACTGTGAATTGTAAG
>CAZFYP010000183.1:0-5966 GCA_964523535.1 uncultured Clostridia bacterium | reverse complement strand
AAATGTTTCGGTTTTTTTAATATTATTATTGACATATGCCCGTAATTGTTGTACACTCATATTGGGTAATGGTTTAATATATGAAAATCAAAAAGGAGCGTATAGATTATGAAAATATGTATATCATCAACAGGCAACTCAATGGATAGCACAATGGATCCAAGATTTGGAAGATGTGAATTCTTTGCCATCGTGGATACTGATACCAATGAAAGCAAACTTATAGATAATGCAGCTGCAAAAGCAGGCGGAGGAGCAGGAATATCGACAGGTCAGCTTTTAGTTGACAACGATGTTGAGGCTATTATTACAGGAAATGTAGGACCAAATGCAAATGATGTATTGAGAGCTGCAAAGATTAAGATAGTAAGAGGAAAGAAAGTTTCTCTTAAGGACAATGTGGAAATGTTCAAGAAAGATGAGCTTGAGGTAATTGACACAACTGTGCCTTCTCACTCTGGAATGAAGTAAGGTGATCAAATGAAGATAGCAGTTTTAAGCGGAAAAGGTGGAACTGGAAAGACTACTGTTTCTGCAAGCCTGAAGGCATCCATAGAGAATTGCCAATATATCGACTGTGACGTCGAGGAGCCCAATGGAGGAATATTCCTCAAGCCTGAAATTACAAATGTACAACCTGTAATGGTTAAGGTTCCAGAAATAATCAAGGACAAGTGTACAGGCTGCGGCGAATGTGCCAAGGCTTGTCAGTTCAATTCAATGGCTGTAGTAAAGGGCAATGTGTTGATATTCCCGGAGCTGTGCCATCACTGCGGAGCATGTGTACTTGCATGTCCTGAAGATGCCATAATTGAAGTTGAAAGGGAAATCGGGCTTGTAGAAACAAACAGCGACCAATCCTTCATGCACGGAAAGCTCAATGTAGGGGAACCAATAAGCATACCTATCATAGCCATGCTTAAGGATATGATGAAAAAAGACGGTAATGTTGTAATAGATTGCCCTCCTGGCTCATCGTGTACAGTTGTGGAATCAGTTGAAGACTGTGATTTCTGCATTCTGGTAACTGAGCCGACACCATTCGGACTCCATGACTTGAATATAGCAGTGGAACTTGTCAAGAAACTTGGTCTTAAATTCGGAATAGTACTTAACAAGGCTTCCGAAAACAGCAAGATAATAAACGAATACTGTGAAGAGAGAAATATAGACATATTAATGGAAATACCATTCTCCAGAAAGATTGCTCAGGCATATTCAAAGGGAATACTTCCTGTTGAAGCAGACGAGGACCTGAAGAAGGAATTTGGACAAATGCTTAAGAACATAGAAGGGAAGGTGCTCGTATGAAACAGATAGCAGTAATAAGCGGAAAAGGCGGCACTGGAAAAAGCACCCTGGTAGCATCATTAACTCAACTTGTTTTCAGCAAGATGATAGCGGACTGTGATGTGGATGCTCCAAACCTTCATCTTCTCCTTGAAGAAAAAGACCAGCAGAAATGGGACTATTCAGGAGCCAAGGAAGCAAGAATAAACTATGACCTTTGCATCAAGTGCGGTGTCTGTGCGGATACCTGCAGATACGGTGCAATATCCGATGACATAGTGGTAAACAGCTTGAAATGTGAAGGTTGCAACGCTTGTGTAGTTGCATGTCCACAGGATGCAATGTATCTTGAAGAAGTAAATACAGGATGGACATCCGTATCAAGAACGGAACATGGAACATTCGGCCATGCATTACTTGACATAGGTGCTGAAGGATCAGGAAAGCTTGTAACGGAAGTCAGGAAGAAGGTTATTCCTTTTGATAATGGAGAGGAATGGCTCATAATAGACGGTTCTCCCGGAATAGGATGTTCAGTAATAGCATCAATTACAGGTACGGATGCTGTAATAGCAGTAACAGAACCTACAAAATCAGGTTTAAGTGACTTGAAAAGGGTATTGGATCTGTCTAAACACTTCGATATCCCAGCATTTGTATGCATAAACAAATTTGACTTGAACATGGAAATAACAAATGAAATGGAAGAATATTGCCAGGAAAATGGATTTGATGTAGTTGGAAGAATTCCTTTCGATCCTGCAATTGTCAAGGCGCTGCAGGAATACAAGACTCCTGTCGATGCAGGAGACCAGGCATTCATTGATGAAGTCAATGGACTTTGGGAAAAGGTGACTGTCAAGATAGGACAGTAGCATATAAAAAAGAAAGATAATAAGGAGCAAATAATATGAGAGTAGCAATAGCAACTGATGGTAACATGGTAGCCCAGCACTTCGGTAGATGTCCATCTTATACAATGGTGGACATAGCTGATGGAGAGGCTGTAATCAAGCATACGGTGGATAATCCCGGTCATGAGCCTGGAAACATACCTAACTTCCTTAATGACAAGGGTGCCCAGTGCATCGTTTGTGGAGGAATGGGAGCAAGAGCTCAGGGATTCTTCGCAGACTTCAATATCAAGACTATTCTTGGTATAAGCGGATCTGTAGAGGCTGCAATCGAAGAACTTAAAAAAGATGCCCTAGTTGGAGGAGCAAGTACTTGTGCTCCCGGAGACGGAAGAGGATATGGACTGGACAAGAACGAATGTGACCATGAAGATGGTGACGACCACGATCACGCCCACTAACATTAAATTGATTATATAATACACAAGGCAGCTTAGCTGCGAAAAAATCAGTACTCTCGGGTACTGATTTTTTATTAACTCTTTGTTAATGGAGGGCGAGAATTACTTTCTTATTTACAAACTTTTCAAACTATGTTAATATAAAGTTAGAAATCTAATCAAAGAAAATATTTTTAGGAGTTACATGTGGAAGAAAAACAAGAAATAAGAATGATATTCCTCCTTAAGCAGGCTATTGAGCACACCATGTTCAGGAAATTTTTGAGAAGCTATGACCTTCCCAAAGGTTTGAACAAAACTCATATCATGACTCTCATGAATCTGAACTTCTTGAAATCGGCATCCATGTCATTTCTGGCTCATAGACTGAATATGGAAAAGGGGTCCTTCACTACTGTTGCCAACAAGCTCATAAAGTTGGGCTATGTCGTAAGTACCAGAAGTGAAAAGGACAAGAGAATATACGAGTTAAGTTTAACGGACAAGGGAAGAGAACTGGCAGAAGACTTTGGAAGCAAGCATAGAAACTACATGTCGGAACTTGTTGACCAACTTGGCAAGGAAAAAAAGAAGGAATTCTTTCAGGCCATGGATCTGGTTACTAGTACAATAGTATCCATGAGCGATGATGATGAGATGACAAATATTCTGAAAGAGATAACTCAATGCCAGAAGGACATGGATGATAAGATCGGATAACCGGTCTTTTTTTCTTGTAGATGACAAGATATGACTTACGGAACTTTAGTTTTTAAAAAACTATAAAAATTAGAAATCTTACTATTTACATTTAGCTTGATTGGTGCTATAATGTAGTCAGAAATCAAAAGTTAGAAATCTTACTAAAATAAAAGGAGAAAAATAGATGGATAAAACAAAAGGTTTGGGAACACAACCCGTCGGCCAACTGCTTGCAAAATTTTCAATTCCTGCAGTTATCGCCATGCTGGTAAACGCCATATACAATGTAGTGGACAGGATTTTCATAGGACAATTTGCAGGGGAGGAAGCCCTTGCCGGACTAACAGTGGCATTTCCTGTAATGATGGTGATATTTGCATTTGCCAGTCTCATAGGAATGGGTGGATCATCACTTCTTTCCATAAGACTTGGTCAACAGGATATCAAGGGAGCAAACCATGTATTCGGTAATACCTTGGTTTTTGGACTCATCGTTACAAGCATAACCTTGTTGACAGTTTTCATAAACCTTGATGGCCTTCTTGGGATTTTCGGGGCAACACCGGATGTTTTAAGATATTCAGCCGACTATATGACAATAATTCTAGGAGGATTCATCTTCCAGATGATTTCCTTCTCACTAAACGGTTTTGTAAGGACGGAAGGTAATCCGATATTTTCAATGGTTGCCATGATAGCATCTGCTCTTACAAATATCCTACTTGACTATATATTCATAGG
This sequence comes from uncultured Clostridia bacterium, assembly GCA_964523535.1. Classification (GTDB taxonomy): domain Bacteria; phylum Bacillota; class Clostridia; order Tissierellales; family Dethiosulfatibacteraceae; genus Dethiosulfatibacter. The sequence continues at coordinate 1,939 of CAZFYP010000183.1, read as the reverse complement.
AATATTTGACATGGGTGTCAAGGGTGCTGCTTATGCAACAATTTTGGGACAGTTTGCAGGACTTTCAATACTTGTCAGCTTCTATTTGAGGGGAAAGAGTTCCTTGAGATTGAGAGCCAAACACCTGATTCCAGACTTCAAGGTTTTATCACAGATAGTATCAATAGGCTTTGCAACCTTTATTTCAACTCTTGGAACAAGTGTTGCAATGACCTTCATGAATAGGGGACTTGTGGAGTATGGAGGTACAGCTGCCATTACATCAATGGGAGCCATAAACAGTCTTTTCACATTTTTCATGATGCCTCTTATGGGAATCACCCAGGGAATGCAGCCTATCATTGGCTACAATTACGGAGCAAATCAGCTTGACAGGTCAAACAAGACCCTTAAACTTGCAATTATGGTTGGAGTGGGATTCTCAACACTGATGTTTGCGGTAATGGAACTTTTCCCAACAACCTTCGTATCCCTGTTTCTGGACAAGGGATCATCTACAATGGATATAGCAGTCAACGGTTTGAGAATATATCTTATTATGATGCCGCTTTTAAGCATCAACCTTATGGGAGTGGCCTATTATCAGTCAATAGCAAAAGGTCGTGTATCCATGATACTTGGAATGCTGAGACAGTTTGTATTCCTTATTCCACTCCTTCTAATCTTGCCAGGTTTCCTGGGACTCAATGGAGTATGGATAGCTGTACCAATCGCAGACGGACTTGCAATAGCAGTGACAGGTGTAATGCTTTGGATAGAAAATAAGAAAGAAATTAACAATAGGAGTATTGGAAAAAAGCCTGTAGCCAATGCAGTATAGAAAAATATTGAATGGACTAGTGTCTTTACATGACACTAGTCCTGTGATATAATTCTGACCTTGCAATATTAATTAATTTTTGGGGGTCAAAATGAAAAAACTGGAAAAAAGCTCATTAGGCAATCTTGGCTTATGGATGTTAATGTAACTGGTGATGCAACATGTGCAATAATAGTAGACCAGTTAGTGGAAGAATAAAAATACATATACATAAAAAAACATGCCCGGCTTCATTGCCGGGGCATGTTTTTTAGTGGCTGAATTATTTTCTTACAGTGCTTCAACACCTGTTTCGCCTGTCCTGATTCTAAGAGCCGATTCAACATTGTAGGTGAATATCTTTCCGTCTCCGATTTCGCCTGTTCTAAGTACCTTTACAGCCGTATCAATAACAAGCTGAACTGGAACCTCGCAGACGATTGTTTCAAGCTTGACCTTTGGAAGAAGGTCAACAGTCATATCAACACCTCTGTATTTGGATGTGTAACCTTTCTGGTTTCCGCAACCCAATACTTCATATACGTGCATGCCTGTAACTCCGATTTCAGACAAGGCTTCTTTCAAATCTTCAAGCATTGCCGGTCTGGTGATTATCTCAATCTTTGTCATTTTATCTGGCATAATAACCTCCAAAATATTATTTTAATTAGTATATCATAAATACCACTGTTTTCCAGTGTATTAATGCAATTTTATATAGGCAGAGATACCGTGTTCCATTGTATCCAGACCGCTGACTTCCTCATGCTCGTGAACCTTCAGTCCTATGGTTTTCTTTATGATGGTGAAAGTGATGTAGGATATGATGAAGGCTGTAGAACAAGCTATGGCAACTCCTATTATCTGGTTGACAAGCTGACTTGCTCCACCTCCGAAGAAAAGCCCCTCTGCACCTTCAGCAGTTGAAAACAGTCCTATGGCAATTGTACCGAATATTCCGCATACTCCGTGAACAGATATTGCTCCAACCGGATCATCTATTTTCAGCTTCGTGTCTATGAATTCCACTGAATAGAGCATAAGTATACCGCTTATGATACCTACCAGAATTGCGCCGCCAAATGAAATTACATTGGCACCGGCAGTTATTCCTACCAGACCTGCAAGGGCACCGTTAAG
>CAZFYP010000182.1:0-5973 GCA_964523535.1 uncultured Clostridia bacterium | reverse complement strand
ACATATCCCTTACCTTCATTTAACAATAAAAATGAAAATGGCCAACCATGTTTTTGCCCACTTCTCCTTTGTCTTAAGCGCTCATTTTTAACATAAGTGCGATCTGATTTATCCAAATCAATAGAAACTTCATAAGTTATAGGTCTGCTTCTAGTATCTTGCCTATAATATATTTCAAATTTAATTGGCTCAGTTGTATTTATTGATCTTATCCTATGAAATCCACCTCTGCCTCTTAAATCACAAGCTTCTTCTACACCAACCTTCAAGCAGTCTGATAAAAATCCAAATGCATCAAATATTGTGCTTTTACCCACCCCGTTTTTCCCAATGACCGTTGTAAGCGCTGTTAAAGGATCATTATCTGGAGTATTCCATAACTTACCTAAAGTAATATCTTTTAACGTTCTGAAATTTTGAATTCTAATTCCATCAATTTTAGCCATATTACACCTTCCTTATTTTTTGAATATTTTTAAAAAACCTAAGTTTTGATTATTATTCGTAACTCACTTACTCCTACAAAATTATAAATTTACACAACCCCCAAAGCCTTAAAAACAGCATCCTCCGGACTACTATAAAAAGATATCTGAAACTTCGAAAAAAGTTCCATAGGAACCGTAGGTATATCTGCTGCTGAGGCCATTGGTAGTAAGATACTCTTTGCCCCTGCATCAAAACAGGCCTGCAATACATTTGCAAGTTCTGGAACTTTTGGAGTACTTCCACCTATACTCATAGTTCCCAAGACTACCATTTGATTTTGAACCGGTTTTTTCATAGTACCTGAACACAAACCAATAAAAGCCGATAATGCCAATTGATCTGTCATTCCTACTCCTTGAATATCTTGTACATGCATAAGAAAATCATGATTATCAACTGTAATAGTACCACTTACTTGCTTTCGATTTGCTTTAAAATAGTTATATGCCGTTTGAATACTTTCTCTTACTTCCTTTCCACTACCCAAACCGGTCTTCTCAAGTTTTCCTCTTCCCGGTACAACTTCTGTTTCAATCTTATAAACTCCTATCATAGATGAATCTCCATGACCAACAGTATAGACATGTCCAGGTTTTGAAGTACCTTCTGGAATCAGTTTGCCTCCACCCTGTTCCGGTACAGAAACAAATTCTTCCTCAAAAGTTTCCTTATCGATATAGCTGAAGTGAACATCATAGAATTCCATTCCACCAATCTTTTTCAATTGCTCTTTTACCCGTCGACGTCCGACCATAGCATAACGGAGTATTTCTTCAACATCTTCTTTTGAATACTCTCCATTTGGATAAATAAGCTTAATCATTCCAGATACTGTTTTTTTCACACCAATGACATCCCTTTGATTCAAATTGCTTCCAAAATTAAAGTATATACCTATTGCATCTGAATATGTTCTTTTACGCATTTCTCTAAAAAATTCAGAAATATAATCCGTAATAAAACCATATTCATTTGTGAAATGCTCTGGCCTGAATTTTGGTATCTCCCAGCCAGGTAGATAGTAGTGCATTCTATCAAAAAAGGCACTATCATATGCCATAGCATCGGGAAATGGTTCAAAAAGATGAGATGTCTTCAATAATACATCAACACTTTGATTTATATTTCCAACAAAAACCATTGATGCACTTGCTTGTTTTTCCTCTTTCCCACGTGCAAAGGATCCAGATGCCATATAGTCTTTCATAATCTGTATGCCATCCTTGTCCTTAAATGTCATTCCAGCAACCTCATCAAAGGCTACTGTATCCCACAATCCTACAAGCCCTCTAGTTTTCCTTCCCATGTTATAGAATAGATTCGCATCTGTAGTCTGTCAACCTGATACCAGAATAGAGTTTGGTGATATCTCTTTGTAAACATGTGATTTACCAGTTCCACGGGGACCCAGCTCACATAAATTAAAATTATTTTCCACCAATGGAACAATTCTCAACAACAAATGCCATTTGACACTTTCATCAAGCTGAGTAGGTTCCATGCCTATACTCCTGAGAAGTATATCTATCCATTCTTCCTTTGTGAAGTTTTTACGACCTTCAAATATCTCATTTAAATCTAAATTTGGCATTTGTATGGGTGTCAAGTCATCTATGCGAAATGGGCTATTCTTCTCAAACTCATCATAAAAATATGACATCTTCAAAATACACCAGATTCCCCCAGCCAGAAGTTTTTCAAATTCTTTTACATATCGACTTGAGATAGGTACCGCCTTTAATCCCAGATTTGAAAACTCTACTTCGTAAATATCCTTCTTCTCATTAAGTTTAACCGTAAGTTTATCTATAACAGTATAGTATCCACTTTCCTTAATCTTACTTTTAATCTTCTCAGCTTCATCCGGTCTTACATAATTGTCTGCCAAAATCCGCTTTACACGTTCAACACCTTCAACTATACCCTCTTCATCATCTGTTGCACAATACATACCCAAGAGGTATTCTAAAACATATACAGGTACATTAGCCCCTTCCTTAATCATCTTTGTAAGATCTTTTCGAACAACTCTTCCAGCAAAATGTTCATTCAATTTCTTGTTCAAATCCATAAATTCACCTCCTAGAATCCAAAATTATTTACAATTGCAAGATCTATTGTAAATGGTATTTTATTCAATACAGGATTAATTGTTTCTTCATCATCTTCAAATACTAGATAATAAATATCTTCCTTCTTGTATTTCAAGTCCTTCAAAACAAATTTTTCTCTAAAACTTCTGTCTGCCGGTTGCCCTGAATCACTATCTGCAATAATCATTACCTCATTGCTTACCCTGTTTCCATCTTCATCATTGATATAAAGTTTCAAATTCAATGGCAACTTCTTATCTGATACTGATTCTTTCTGAAAAAATTCCAGATATGAAATCCTGTTAGTAAGTTTTCTGCTTATACTAGTCAATTGTACTTCCACCTTACTGGCCTTGAACTCATCGCTTCTCTTGTCAAAGTACTCTATTACAGGAACAACAATTTCCTGAAGTGAAGCACCCCCATGAACAAAATTACCACCTTCACCCTGGGTCTTGAAACGAATTGTTCCCTTTGGTACAATAACATGAATAGGACTGTCTGTTTTCATGGTTTCATTGAACGGCAAGTTAATCAGGTTCATGTCTTGGACATTTTCTTTAGACAATATAAATCTCCTGTCGGACTCTATGACTGCATCATTTTTAACTTTGCTTATCTTGTCATACTCTTCAAGTTTTGATCTTTGGTATATGAATCCATGATCAGCTGTAATAATGATTTTAGTGGCACTGACATTATTCACCAAAGACCGTACAAGACCCCTTAGTTCATCTATGGCTATTTCAACAGCATCAAAAGGATTGCCATTATGTCCATATTTATCAATAGTATCATGATATATATATACAAGTTTTTTTCCTGAAAAGGTCTTTTTGTAGTCAATTTTTTTCATATGTTTCAAATCGTCATAACGAATAGCTATTGATTCATCCTGGACTGTCTTTAGAATTTTTTCACGATTAATTGTACCTTTAGTAGTGATTCCCTTAATCTTAATATCTGATTCCATGTCATAAGACATATCCGAATTAGGCAACAGATTAGCCATGCCAAACTTTGTATATGAGGGGATTCCCCCCTGCATAGCATTCAATTTGATTTCTGCCCGTCTCTCTTTCATAAGTTCCGTAACCAATTCAGTTGCTATTTCATATCTCATGGCATCACTTATTACAACAAAAATTCTCTCTTTGTCCTTTACATATCCTCTAACATAATCATTGTAAAAATTCAACTGTTTCTTGTATTTATATCTGTCTACATCAGTATTTCCCCTTCTTTCAACTATACTGGACCAATTTATTGATAGAGTATCTAGAAAACTTGAGACATAAACATTTTCAATATAATCATTCAATGATGAAAGTAATTCCCTATCTTCAATCCTGTCATAATGGTAAAGGAACTTCCTATAATTATAGTCAAGCTTATGGTATTCACTAATATACATATCAAAATAATCATCAACTGATTCCAATGCAAGCCGACTGGATATTTGATCATAATGCTTCAATAATTCCAATCCATTGATAATAGCTTTATATTCATTTTCATATACACTATACCAATGCTTGGACCGTCTTTCCTTGGCATGCCTAATCCACGTATCATAATCTTCCAAACCTTCTGTAATGCCTCTAATAATCCTATGGATAACAACATCATCAATAACCTTGAATGTATCACAACCTATGAAGGCTTCCGTCTCAACAGCTGAAAGTATTTCTTTAATTCTTAATAAGTCTTCATAACGTTCGGAAAGCTTCCTTGCATCTTTCTTATATCGGTCAAGACTAAGAAATTCATCTACAAAAACTACAATTTCACTAACCCTTGAAGACTTAAGCTTGTCAAGCTCCTTTGGTAATTTACCAACATACTCATAAGCAAAGGCAGTATATACCAATGTAGCAATAAAACCATCAATATCAAGTTTTTCATCCATATAGCCAAATCTATTTTTGACGAGTTCATAAAATGAATCCAGATCTCCATACTTTTCCAAATCACCTACAAGTTTATTGTTATCATTGATATAATCAGTAATCAAAATACGAATCAACTCATCAAAATCAGCCGTCTTAAGTTTTGCAAGGGATGATACAATTGCAATCTCCAGCTTCAATGGATCATATTCCTCTATGCCAAAAGACTTCAACTTATTAACTCTTTTTTCATTTTCAAAAAACTTCATATTCTTTTTTATAATTGCTTTAACAGACTCATCAGTTATGCCAAGTCTTCGCATTTCATAAACTGCCCTGTCCGTAGTAAATTCATCCGAGTATTTCTGTATGTCCAAAAGCCAGTTTTCCCTATCACTGGGCTTCTCATATGGTGCATACAGTAAAAAATTTGATTCCTTGTCCGCTACTTCGATTTGATACTTAACCTTAAATGACGCGTCATCATTCAAGATAATAACTTTTGTATTTTCAAATGTCATTCCATCTATTTCATGTACGAATTCCTTATCTGAATCGTACCAAAAAAGAATATTTCTAGTATTTCCGTTTTCAGGATCTCTATTAAGCATTTCCTGGATAATTTCCTGTATATTCATCTGCTTTTTAATCAAACTATCACTTCCTTTTAGCAAGAAGATTTGCTTTTATTGGTTTCTGTCCATCTCCTTGAGGCACTTCCACACCCTGGAATAGTTCATAATTATGCTCAACACCATCATCCAGGTCGATTTCTATCTGTTTATTTGCAATATGCGCTACGACCTTGTCGAATTCAGTCACCTCTTGCAGCTTTTTCTTCAATTTATCGATTCGCTTCTTGTCATTACTCTTTTCTGAAAGCTCAATATCGTTCTCGTAATATCTCTGCATCTCGTGAAGATAATCGGTTCTAAATCTTGCAATAGTTGATTTGTCATAGCGATGCAAATAGAATAGAGCCTTGATACCATTGTTCTTGCCACTTTCTATCATCCAATAGATAGGACGTTTCTTGTACATCTTGCAATGGTCTTTATAAAAATCCTTAACGAAGTACGTTCTGATTGTTTGAAGAGGTGTTCCTTTTGACTTGGGGTTCAAAACATCTGCAATATATTTCATGTTTTCTTCCAAGGTGTCTTCCCCGAAAGTCGCTTTAACAAATTCAGTAAATCTGTGAATAATATCATTTGAATAATAATCATCTTCGGTAATCATTAATATATTATCCCGATTAGGCCCAAACTTCTCGTATTGGCTCATATCAAAATCTCCACCTGCGTAACATAATCTTTCATGATCAAGTGAATAACGACCAAATATACAGCCAATTGAGTATGAAACCAGGCCCTTAAGCCCGTTAAAAGACTTATTTTTGAGTTATGAAGAAAAATTTCTGGTATATTTTTCTGACCATGGCTGTGGCTATCGTGGGCATTCTGATTTTTCAAATCTATTGGATATCAAACACTTATGATATT
>CAZFYP010000181.1:0-6006 GCA_964523535.1 uncultured Clostridia bacterium | reverse complement strand
GTTCATAGGGATCGGCCTTGTATTTCAGGAAGGACAGTCCTGCCGTAAAAAGGGCCGAAACGATGACACCGGCCAGGACCAGGGATGTGGTGGAATGACCGGCCCTGTGGCCGATGCTGTAGGCCGCCCCCACGGCGGCCAGGCCCCAGCCGAAGGCAGAGGCCTCCACGGCCATGGAGGAATTCCCCCACAAGAGGATCGCCAGGGCGGCCCCGAAACCGGCCCCTGAGGAGACCACGAGGATGCCGGATGAGACCAGGGGGTTCCTGAAGAGTCCCTGAAAGACCGCCCCCGAGACGGACAGGGCGGCCCCCACCAGGACGGCCATGAGGACCCGGGGCAGGCGCACCGACCAAAGGACCAGTTCAATCACTTTCCAGTTGAGCGATGCTTTAATCAGTTCACTAAGGGCATCGAGCATGTTCTTGTTGGGACTGAACTCTATACCGTACTCCCACGGAGTCTCTGGTGCAGGTTGAACACTATAATCTGCTATCCCTGCATTTTCCAATAATTCAATCACATTCTCACGATACACTTTCTTAGTGTACACGTTATTGCTGTCAAGCGTCTGATCTTTAAGGAGTTTTCCTGTTATACTCCTGCCTTCAACAGATATATTTCCTTTGGTAACGCTCATTCCTACACGATCTACAAAATGAACACCCACTGGATAATCCTCGCTGTCTCCCAAGGTTATGAAAAGTTCAATTCTCATACCAGGAGCTATTAGGGAATTGTATTCACCAGAAAGAATTTGACCTGGATTCTCAAGCTGCATATGAACAGAAGATACCGGGTTTCCATCATGCAGTTCAACAGTACAATTATCCAGATACTTGCTTACATCGGATGTGGATCCCCAGATTGCAAACCTGTGTCTTTCGGGAGTAACAACATTCTCTTCATCAAGTATCTGATCCTGCTTCCAAGTACCGAAAACACCCATCCTTGGAATATTCTTTAGTCTTACAAGGCTCATAGACTTGTCCTTTGTGGAAATGGTGAAATCACCTACTGTCAAGTTTTCCCAATCCACATCGCCTGCAGGATTGACAATGTTGTACCCCTTCAACCGTCCACTGTCCATCTTAAAGGTCCATACTGAATTATCAGGCATGTGGACCATGTTAGGATTGTCTCCGCTATACATATTATTTACAACAAGAAAGGTCAACTCCATATGATCACCTCCTATGAAGCATTGGCATCTACAAAGTTCAACTTAACGGTTAAATCCAAAACATGATTTTCATCTTTCGGAATGCAATAGACATCATAATCCGCAGTAATAACAGCGCCATTGGCTGGTGGTGTAGTGAATTTGATATTTGATTTCTCTGAATATAAGGCTAAACCTTCACAGTCAGCTCCACTACTATCTGCACCACTCATTATTATTTTCCAATACCTATAAGAAGCTGCCCCACCCGGGAACTGATGGGTGTATATATAATCTCCACCACTTCCTGATTCTCCAACTTGTTTATTCAATAATTCAGTCCAGTTAGAGGCGTCATCACTACCATAGACTTTTATGTAAAATATCTCATAATATCCACCTCTATTGTTAAAGTAAATTTCTGAAAATTCTATCGGCTGCCCATAATCCGCTATCAAATCACTGTCTAGACCATTCGGCGCATTTTTAAAATTTGCCTGTTGAAATGCTATAGACTTTAAAGCTAAATGCATATCCATATCTGATAAAGACAAGTCAGTATATCTTAAAGTGTTAGCCCCTAGTTTAAAAGGAGACTCTACCGTATAATCAACATCCCTAGTCTGCGGAGTTCCATCTACATAAATAGTTTCCGATCCTAATTTAAATTCATCAAATCTAAAATTAAAATCCGTTTCCACTCCATCTCCAGTTCCTAAAGTATCTCCAGTAATCGTAGCCCCTTCCCAGACCCCTGTTACGGGAAAAGTCAATCTCGCTGTAGGGTAAATGTGGTCATCACACTCTATGTTAAAGCCTATTTCGTTAATGCCAGAGTCAGCATTTCCTGAACCTGCTGCTATCCTATTGTAAACAAATTTAAGCGTTCTGTTATTATTTTCTCTTGTTATAGAACTTTCACCAGGTGTAACCAAATTGTTGTATATTGAACTTTCGCAATCTTCATTCCCAGACGTTCGTATGCCTCCAACATATAAAGTGTGATCGTAAGCCCACCACAAATCCGAACCTATCAATAACCTGTAAACACCATTTTTATCTATAAACTTCCAACCATTGCCGTCTACACAAGATACATAAAAAGTCGAATAGACTGTGAGTATGTCATTTTCTCCCTTTTGTACACTAATGGGATTACCTTCTGAATCTTCAATCAAAGCATGTGTGTGTAATTGATTATATGACGGATCAGTATCATAGCCCCACAAACCAACTTCTGTTATTGTAGTATTGGCCAGTGTTGTCTCGCTTAATACAATTTTCTTGGTAACGTAAGTATCTTTTGCCTCTGGGCCAGTCTCATAAGTTGAATTGCCATAGTGTCCCAATTTATTAAACATATCTGTTCTCGCAGGATCCAGTGTTCCTGTACCGCTGCCAAGACATATATAGTTTATGCACGTTGCTAGATTTGCTCTGTTGTTATGATTTATCATATCCGTAAAATCTGCAAAAAACGCATCTGTTATTAAATTATATGCATAAGCCTCCTGTTTCAACTTGCCCGTTTGGGCATCTCTAAGCTCCAATTTGAATTTATTATGCATTGAAATGTTTTGTTCTATTTTCATACTCTTCTCCTATGGATTTATATCATCAACATGTGTTAATACTATGGTCAAGTCAGATAAGCCAAACTCCAACTTTTCATACCCAAATTCTTCTCCAATCTTACCTGGGTATTTAGCTTGCTGGTATCTTATGTCCTCTGTCGGGTAAGGGCCGTCTCCAATAACGAGATGGTAAACAGCAAGCATACTTATAGTTGATTCCAGGCTGAAACTCAGATTTTCTTCAAACAGTGGATTTATAAGTCTTATTAAATCTTCTGGTGTGAAAGCCTGACTAAACGATGCAACTGCTCCGCCATAGCCGCGTAGACTTCCCTTGGCGGCATCATATAGGACTGATAGTTGCCCTTCAACATTCTTAAACGATTCAGTATTTAGCTGAAGAGTATGAGAGTCAACACTGTCAACACTCTTACCCGATACTGCCAATTCAATAAGCGGTCCTAATTCCATACTAGGCACTTTAGTATATAGAGGCTGCTGACCAACAACTGAAAATGATTTTTCATTTCCATATGGAATATCAGCATACAGTTCAAGTTCATACACTCTTCCATAGGTACCGTGTTCACTCTCAACCAATAGTTGATAATACTCATATTCTATTATGTTTTCAAATTCCCATTCAAACCACCCTGCGCTATTAGGTGCACTGTCAATAACAAGATCATCCCAAGTCACTGCATCATGGCTTGCCTGAAGCCTAAAAGCATTTATCGGATAGGAACTAAGATACATTCGCATCTTGTTAACTGCATACTTTTCATCATCCTTAAAACTTACCCTAGCCAAATCCGGATAACTTGGATACTTGAGATACCAATATGAAGATGTACTACCGTCATATATATTAGAGCCATAATAACTCGAATAGTGATAACTATCAGAATAGATTTGTCCGGTTATCCCGTCAGGATCATTCTTCGCAACATTAATAGATTCAATTGTAATAGGAGGGTCCAATCCTGTTACATCACCGACAAGTTGCTCAGTGAATTGTATCTTTACAATCTTTCCGTCAGCTTTACTCATTCCATACCACCTCCACTTCCGGCGGATCAATTATTGATTCTTGTAAATTTTCAGGTGTTATTGTTGCCGAAAGACTGCTTGTAATTACCTGACCTGTCTCTCCCAATAAAGTCTCCTCTGTGGCATCATATGCTAGTGTTATATCTCCAATGCATACATTGAAGTCTTGAACCTCAAATATAAATTCTATTGGCGGATAATTATCAGACACTTGCCAATTCTTTTTCTTATCCGTTGCTGTGACTACGCTAATAGGATACTTCACTGAAGCTTCATCCTCTAAGGACCACCCAGTTATCGGACAGTCTGTTATTCCTGCAGAAAACTCAATCTTTAATTTCACGCCCCAGTTCACCCATTCGTAGTCTGCTGTTAACACTGCTCCATCTACAGGTGCATTTATGAAAGTAACATCCCTTCCACTTATGGTATAATCTGTGCCACGTTCTTGCTCAACCTCGTCTACATATATCTTTTCTGTTTCTTCCGTTGGAATCCAATATAACTGAAACTCTGTCCTGGTACCGTCTCCAGTATTTGGTTTCAGGTCCTCGCCTGTTCTTACATCTGTATAACTTTCCTGTTCTATTTTCACTATTTCAAGAACTGTTTCATTAGTTAGAAATACGATATCGGATTCCAATTCTACAAACAGATTTTCTTCATAAAATTTGCTATCTTCATCACCAAAATACTGAGCTTTGATGTATCGTACATCATCTGTAGGTATTGGACCATCTCCTAAAACAAGTTGATAAACCGGCGATAAGCTAAGAGTCAAATCCGACAAACCAAATGTCAATTTTTCAGGAGGAATAGCCATTCCAGCCCAATCTCTCTCAGTTACAACATATTCAATCTGTCCTCCGGTCCTTTGGACTATAAATCCAATCCTAAAATCATTTGTCCTAAACAATGCAATATCAACACAGTCAGTAGAAAGCCCAGTAATCTGTCTTTCCACTTCCCATCCATAATCACCACTAACTTGATAGCAGTAATTTTTATAGTAAGGTACTCCGCTTTTTAAGTATGCGACAATCAACCCTTGGTCATCCTCTGGAAAGATTATAGATTTCCAGCCCCGTATTGCACATACATTGGAAACACCTGTAGAAAGCTCAATCGTATCATCCTGCCATCTCTGCCCAGTAAGAATACCTGAGCTGATCTTGAAAATCCATGGATACTCTTCAGCAACGAGATTGAATTTCCCAGACACTTCATCCCTCTCCCATTCACCAGTAAACTCGATAGCAACATCATCTGCAGCTCCAAGCTCGAATTCATAATTCCAAGGAATTGTCTCGTCATAAGGAAGATCCTTACTTTTTACATGGGCCATTCCATCTTTTATATAAACAACATAGGCTTTATCTGGATCATCCTCAGTTGAACTTCTCCTTACAGCAGAATCAATCTTTCCTAACTCGGAATCATTGTGAACTGTATAAACTCTGAACAACTCTTTTCTGTAACCCTTGCTTATCAGAACCTTCAGTGCTATGTTAGCATTCTTATATACTGTCTGCTGAGACTCCTTAATCCTTGAAAGAAGATCATCGCTTATTGCTCTCATAGAATCCCCTCGTCATTCACAAGCAGTTCAAGCTTTGTGTCGTATATTCTTGTGCTGCCTCTGTCTTTCAACAGATAACTCCACTCGGGCTTCTTGTTCAGAATTCCTATGTAATATTGACTGTCCCATTCAAGCTTAATTGGAATATCGTTGATATATGCTTCATCCAGAATAGATTTACCGGATTCAACAACTGCACAACTTATTGCAACATTCTTCTGAGGCGTTCCTATAGTCTGTACATGAGAGGTTCCATCAAGCAGAGTGTTTATTATCTTTTGGGACTTGAAGCTTATCAGGGCCTTCTCAATGTATCTTGTAATAAGACTCCCATCAATATCCATCAACCTGTTCATGCCATTCTGACCTCCCTTCTGAGCTCGTCCATAATTATATCCACTACATTCTGAAGCTGATTATTGTCATTTATACCTTCAACTCTGATTGTTCCAGTATGTTCCACAATATTCCTGGATGATTGCTGCAGATTGGTTGCATAAGCCGGTGAGGCGGCATACTGCATATCGCTTTCAAAAGAAGTGGGTATGCTTTCCCTTAAATCCTTTGAGACTTTATCCATTTCATCAGTAAAACCTTCGCCCAATCCTTCAGCCATATAACCGCCTATTCCTGCGAATACT
>CAZFYP010000180.1:4486-6019 GCA_964523535.1 uncultured Clostridia bacterium | reverse complement strand
GCTGCAAAGAAAAAAGGTTATGAAGTAAAAATTGAAACAAGAGGATCAGTTGGAGTGGAAAATGAATTGACAGCTGAAGAAATTGCAGATGCAGATGCCATCGTACTGGCAATAGACACTGCCGTACCAATGGAAAGGTTTGAAGGAAAGAAACTGGTTACTGTTGGTGTAGCCGATGCTCTTCAAAAATCAAGCGAACTGATAGAACAGGCTTTAAAGGCTTCTCCATATACTACAGGCAAAAACCTGGCAGATGAAGTATCTGACCTCAAAACCAAGCGAAGTTCAGAAAGAAAAGGACCATACAAGCATCTGATGAACGGTGTATCCTTCATGATACCATTTGTAGTTGCCGGTGGTATTGCAATTGCACTATCGTTCCTTATTGGTGGATATATAGGATTCCAGGAAGAAGGCACATTGGCAGCATATCTCATGGGAATTGGCGGTACCGGTGGTTTTGGACTAATGATTCCAATACTTGCAGGTTACATAGCTTATTCAATAGCTGACAGACCAGGTCTTGCAGTTGGTATGATTGGTGGTTCCGTAGCAACTCAAATAAACGCCGGTTTCCTAGGTGCGATTATAGCAGGTTTCATGGCTGGTTATGTGGTTGAAGCCATAAAGAAATACATCAAGCTTCCAAAGACACTTCAAGGTATCATGCCAGTACTTATAATACCAGTATTTGGTTCACTCATTGTAGGATTATCATTCTTCTATGTCATAGGCGGTCCCGTTGCAGCTCTTAATACTGCAATGAACAATTTCCTTACAGGTATGGAAGGAAGCAGTGCCGCTGTTCTCGGTCTGATTATAGGTTTGATGATGGCATTTGACATGGGTGGTCCGGTAAACAAGGCAGCCTATGCATTTGGGACAGGTACCCTTGTAGCAGGAACAGGTTCAGCAGTCATGGCAGCGGTTATGGCAGCCGGCATGGTTCCTCCAATAGGTCTTGGTCTTGCTACCATACTATTCAAAAACAAGTTTACCACTGCAGAAAGAGAGTCTGGAAAATCAGCTTTGGTACTTGGAATGAGCTTCATTACAGAAGGTGCCATACCATTTGCAGCAGCCGATCCAATAAGAGTCATTCCATCAATAATGGCAGGAGCCGGTATAACAGGAGCAATGTCAATGATATTCAATGCAACACTCAGTGTACCTCACGGCGGTATCTTCGTATTCTTTGCAGTTGAAAATATTGGAATGTATCTTGTATCAATCCTTATAGGTTCTTTTGTTACAGCCGTACTGGCAGGAACACTAAAGAAACCTGTAGAGACTATTCAACCTGTGAAGGCAGCCCAGTAATCAAAGTGACAACAAGGTTATTACATATAACCTTCAAATAATCTAAACATCAAAAAAATAATGAAAGGTGCTGCTCCGGCAGCACCTTTCATTTGTCGCTAATTCATATTCAATATCATTCAAGGAAAGGAATAATAAATTTCTGGTTTTCCTCTTCAAACATGTTGTCCTTGTCAACCAGGACCACTTCCACATTTATAAATCCTGTTGCTT
>CAZFYP010000180.1:0-4386 GCA_964523535.1 uncultured Clostridia bacterium | reverse complement strand
TATATTGACATCTGAATCCACCGTCAAGAATGTGATTCCACTGTCCATAACATCCTGTGAAACCTCGGACAAGATATTGTAGTCACTGGCAGCAAGAACAATGGCCATGGGCTCTGCCTGGATCCCTTCCCTGACAAAGTTGATCTGATCATCAAAATCCAGTTCTCGTTCAGGACCCTGGAAAACAAGATCTACACCCAGTTCATCGGCTGCCACATTAACACCACGCTCCACGCTGTGCCAAAAAGTGCTGTTTTCCGAACTTGTCTTGGATACGAAATAAATCACTTCATTCTTCTTAGCCATATTGACCTTAACCAGTAAAACAATCAGGGCAAGGGACAGAATTCCAACAACTCCAATAAGAATATGTGAAAAACTATATCTTTTCATTTCTATCCTCCTTGGCAAAAACCTTGGGCAGAGTCATGGTAACTCTTGTACCCTCAAACACTTCACTCTCAATACTTATACCGAATTCCTCACCGTAATGAAGCTTTATGCGCTGGTCTACATTCAGTACACCTATTCCCCCCTTGCCCGAACCCATATCCTCATGTGGGTTCAAAAGCTTTTCAAGGGTTTCTTCATCCATTCCCGCCCCGTTGTCACGGATTACAATCTCTATAAGATTGTCTTTGTCAGTCAAATTTATCCAGATCATACCTGGAGTGGCCAATTGCTTTATACCATGATATATGGCATTCTCAACTATTGGCTGAATGATGATCTTCACTATTCTAAGGGTCATAAGAGCAGGGTCTGCATTGATTTCATAGTTAAGCTTTTCGCCATACCTGAGTTTTTGGATTTTAAGATAGCTTTCAATATGCTCTATTTCCTGAGCTACAGTAACAAATTCCGATCCCCGGTTGATGCTTATCCTGAAGAGCTTTGCCAGTGAGTCTGTCATTTCCACCACTTCCCTGTTCATCTGCGCTTCAGCCATCCAGATAATCGAATCCAGGGTATTATAGAGAAAATGTGGATTAATCTGGGACTGCAATGATTTTAGTTCGAATTTGCGTTTCGCTTTTTCAACCCGAGTATTTTTCTCAATCAGATTCTTGATTCTTCTTGTCATATCGTTGAAGGATTCCGCCAGCTCTCCAAATTCATTTTCTTCCTTGATATCCACCACTGTATCCAAATCGCCGTGCTTGAACTTATGCATACCTTCACTCAAATCCTTGATTGGATGCAGAAAACGTCTCGATATGATTATTGAAATCAATATGGCAAGTAGCAGAGAAAGCCCAATGAGCAGGGAATAAATCTGTTTGGTTACTTCCTCATAAGGATTCAATTCATCAACATATACAGCTCCTACAACCTTCCACCCGGAATAATCCGAAGTGGATATGATATAGTGCTTTTCCCTGTCATCCTCCATTGTAGTTACATATCCGTCCTTTGAATCCACTATGAGCTCAATTGCTTCTTCCCTGATTCCACTGTAGATCAATTCGTGCTTGGGATGGTAGATTATATTACCTTCTTCATCTGTTATGAACATGTATCCTTTTTCACCTAGGCTTACATTATCAAGCATATCGTCAATAAGATTGAAGTTTAGATCAATAACGGCAGTTCCAAGATAATCACCATTTTTGTCATCATAAATCCTTGTCCCACATGATACAACCCATTTATATCTGTCAACAATGAGATTCTGTATATGCGCATTTGATATCTCCATTGCATCATCCTTAACCTTATCAGTAGACATAAAAGGTATGGAAAAATCCTGTTTCAGTTCATATCCACCTTTATTGACAATGATTGAACCATCTTTTCGCACTAAAAAGACATTGACAGCATCATTTCTGGAAACCAGATAATCATTCAGGGTATCAGAAATATAGCTTTCAAAATCAGGATCAATCCCTTCTCTTTCAAAGTAACTGTAAATCTCCTCATTTGATTTTATCGTATTCAATGAACTATCTATATTCTTCAAATAATATTCAATATCATAATTGATTTGATTCACAAGCTGCTGTACATAGACATTGGTATTCTCATCCACTGTTCTCGTTGTTACAAGAAAGGAAACAATGCCTATTATGGTAAGCATCAGCACAATGGCAACAGAGTAGGATATGGCAATGGATGTCTGTATACTTAGGTTTTGCCATTTTTTTATCATATCAACCCTTTCCTTTCTTCCGCCATTCCGAAGGTGTCATCTCTACATTCTTTTTAAAATTATAACTGAAGTAATTGGGATCTTCATAACCAATAGACCTTGCAATTTCATACATCTTCTGACTGGTATTTGCAAGAAGATACTTTGCCTGGTCCATACGCAGCCTGGTAAGATAGTCTACGAATGTCTCACCTGTAGTATGTTTAAAAAGCCTGCTGAAATGGCCGGGACTCAAATATAGCTTCTTGCACAATTCTTCAAGACTGATATAAGGATCCGAATAATTCACTTCCATATACTTGATAGCATCATTCACATATCCTTGTTCCTCATTCTTTCGAATTTCCCTTATTCTACCTGAAAGATTTTCACACAGTTCAAAATAATATTCCTTGATTTCATCAAAATCATCCATCCCAAAAACTTTGCTGAAAATGCTGTAATCCATATCCTGACTATCAACATCCTCCTGCCTTATATCATTGTATGCCTTGAAAATGCTTATAGTCATCTTCAAAAGCATGGTTCTGAAATCTTCAATATCCACATTATCATGGTGTATCATTGACAATATAAATTCTATGACCTTATTTAAATTTTCCTTGTCTCCCACCTTAATCAGGTTTTCCAACCTGGCAAGCTGTTTTTCAACCTTGTTGAATGCAAAGGAAGACTTGTTCTCAACATTGGCCTTGAGAATCACTTTTTCACTACCTTCAAGCACCTTGTATTCAAGGGCTGTAATTGCATCCTTATAGGCATAATTCAACTCATCGGTCTCGCAATATGTATCACTGAGTCCCATGGTGGCATCCAAATTAAAAAGCTTCTCTATCTGAACCATAGTATCCGTCAAAACAATTGTAAGTTCATTCATATATTTGTTTTCATCTTCACCCTTGCTTTTGAAAATCATGCAAATCTGATTGCCCGGTCCAAAGAATATGATATCCTGACCGATTTTGCCCAAAGTCTCTTCAATAAGATTGAAAACAGCCAAGTCCAGCAATGAACTGTCTTGGACTCTGAAATTCTTGTCAGACCTATTACCATCATCAACAGCCATTACCCCAACCCTGTAAGATTCAGCTTCCAGAGCAAAGCCCAGCTCCTCATCACTCATACTAAAGCCAGAATGGGAATAACCCAGAATAAGGTTCATTAAATATTTGTTTACAAGAAGCTCCCTGCTTTTCTCATACTGTTCCCGAAGGAATTCAAGGTTTCTCTTGTCAGCAAAACGCTTGTCCATCTCAGCCTTGATTTTACTAAGAGTTTCAGTAAATCCATCCCTTGTTATTGGCTTGAGCAAATAGTTGGAAACATTCATTTCAATGGCTTGCTGTGCATAATCAAACTCGTTGTATCCTGTAAGGATGATTATTATCATGGATGGATGTTTTCTGCGGATCTGTCTACAAAGCTCCAATCCATCCATAAAGGGCATGGAAATATCTGTAATTACAAGGTCCACAGGATTCTCTTCCAGGTACTCCATCGCCACCTGGCCGTTATCAGCTTCATAAACCAAATCAAATCCCAACTGCTTCCATTCGATTATTCGAGATATAATGTTTCTAATGGGTATTTCATCTTCTACAATCATCACTCTATACATAACTTTTCTCCTGAAGGTTCAGTTTGTTATAAAAATAAATCCTAATATAATAATATCACAGATGAAAGAAACAGGAAATACCAACAAAAAATCCCCCATGTTATAATTAATTTCATACCATTAATTATTCTCATAGAGGATTACTCAATTATATTTGCTTTATTTACTCATAATTCATACATTCCCAGAAAACTTCCTAAAATATTTATCTGAGACTATCTATAGTTTTACAGCCCCTGTAGGGTATTTATCAAATACAGCCTTTGCCATTGCATAGTTGACTTCATCCATTGATTTCCCGCTGCTGAATGATTCAAGAAAGGCATTGCAGGCAGCCTGTGCTTCAACAAATGGGCCAGGTACATTAATCAATATTGTATTGTCTTTCTTTCCGCAAATGAGTTTGGTCCACATGTGACCATTCTTGCCGTAAATTTCTCTGGAAGTATTTTCGTCCAGGTACTTGTCCAATGCAGAATGGGTGAAATCCTTACCCAATGAATTGCTGAAACGATGTCCTCCACCGCTTCCTCCAATAAGTACCACCAAGTCAGGTCCCAGAGCCACAATTTCCTTTATTTTCAGGAAAATAGCATCCTCCACATCTGATACGGGACAA
>CAZFYP010000179.1:0-6026 GCA_964523535.1 uncultured Clostridia bacterium | reverse complement strand
AGGGCCTGAAGTTCTCATTCCATGGTTTTTGGACAGCTTAGACAGTCTTTTGGATGGTTTGAAAGCAGAAGCTCAACAGCCATCCTTCTTCCGTTCATTGCCCTGAATGAGTCGGAGTGTATTACCATTCCCTCATAAACTTTTTCAGCACAGGAAGGAACCAGAGCAGGCCTTCCTTCAACTTCAACTACACAAACTCTACATGAAGCTACCTGATTGACTATTCCAAAACCTTCAAGGTTCAGGTGGCATAATGTAGGAATGTGAACACCAATTTTATTTGCTGCCTGTAGTATTGTGCTTCCTTTTTCTACTTGCATTTTGGTACCATTGAATACTATGTTAACCATTTCCATTCGCCATACCTCCTTTACGGTTTAATTACTGCATCAAATTTACATGCATCATAGCAAGCGCCGCACTTAATGCACTTGTCCTGGTCGATTATATGAATTTCTTTCACTTTTCCTTCTATACAGTCAACAGGGCAGACCTTAGCACATGCAGTACAGCCTATGCATTTTTCAGGATTGATTGAATACTTGGCCAAGGCCTTGCATTCACCGGCTCTGCATTTTCCTTCAAGAACATGTTCCAAATATTCTTCTTTGAAGTATTTCATGGTACTCAGTACAGGGTTTGGTGCTGTCTGACCCAAACCGCAAAGGGCAGTATCCTTAATCATTCTTGCCAGAACATCAAGGTTTTCAAGGTCATCCATTGTTCCTTGACCTGCAGTTATTTTTTCAAGAATTTCATACATTCTTTTTGTACCGATTCGACATGGAGTACATTTTCCACAAGATTCATCTTGAGTAAAATCAAGATAGAATTTTGCAATGTTGACCATGCATGTTTCATCATCCATAACAATCATACCTCCGGAACCCATCATGGATCCTATAGCCTTGAGACTTTCATAATCAATAGGAGTATCAAGGTCGTCAACTGTTATAACTCCACCTGAAGGGCCACCGGTTTGAACTGCCTTGAAGCCCTTGTCATCGACAATTCCTCCACCAATATCATAGATTATTTCTCTTAAAGTAGTACCCATTGGAACTTCAACAAGACCAACATTGTTTACATTACCAGCCAGGGCAAATACCTTGGTTCCTTTTGAAGTTTCTGTTCCTATTGAAGAGAACCATTCAGCACCATTTAGTACTATAGGACAAATATTTGCAAAAGTTTCAACATTGTTTACTGTAGAAGGTTTACCCTTATATCCCGACTCAGAAGGAAAAGGCGGCTTCTTGGTAGGTTCGCCCCTTGAACCTTCAACTGAATGTATAAGTGCGGTTTCTTCGCCACATACAAATGCTCCGGCACCCAGCTTGACTCTAATGTCGAAATCGAATCCGGAACCGAAAACATCTTTTCCTAGAAGTCCAAATTCTCTGGCCTGACTCAATGCGTTTTCAAGTCTCTGGATTGCAAGAGGGTATTCGGCTCTAATATATACTATGCCGTTATTTGCACCTGTTGCATAACCGCCGATTGCCATTGCTTCAATAACAGAGTGTGGGTCACCTTCAAGTATGGACCTGTCCATGAATGCACCAGGATCACCTTCATCAGCATTGCAAATAATATATTTTTCATCTCCAGGGGACTTGTTTGTAAGTTCCCATTTAAGACCGGTAGGGAATCCACCGCCACCACGGCCTCTTAATCCTGCATCCTTTATAAGAGTGCAGACTTCTTTAGGACTCATTTCACCTAGAACAGTACCGAGAGCTTCATAACCTCTGAAGGCTATATATTCTTCAATATTGTCGGGGTCTATGAGACCACAGTTTCTAAGAGCGATTCTATATTGTTTCTTGTAAAAAGCCATTTTATCATGTGTATCAAGCTTTTTCTTTTCTTCTGGATCAATAAATAAGAGTCTTTCTACTGGACGTCCTTTCACTATATGTTCATTAATAATTTCTTTTGCATCATCGGGAGTTACCTGTACATAAAATACATTGTCAGGATGTATTTTTACAATTGGTCCCTGTCCACAAAAACCGAAGCAACCAGTTTTAATAACTGTTATTTCCTTGTCATAACCTGCTTTTACTAGTTCATTATTTAGAGCGGTAATTAATTCTTCACTTCCTGAAGATATGCAGCCTGTGCCTCCACAGACCATAATGTGACTTCTGATTTTGTCCATTGCACCCTCCTTATAATTAAGCTTTATTAAACGTATTAATTATTATTGAATCATCCAAGAGTTCATGTTTTAAGATATGCTTGTTGATGATATCTCTTGCTTTTGCATCATCAACCTTTCCGTACAATACAGGTTCTTTACCGGGTTCATTAACCTGGACGATGGGTTCTGAATGACAGTATCCAAGACATCCAACCTGTACAACTTTAATGTTTTTTAAATCCTGTTTGCTGATTTCGTCAAGGAGAGCTTCCAGAGTGACTCTTGCACCGGCTGCGATTCCACATGTAGCCATACCTACCATCAATTCTATGGTATCATCTCCGCTTTCTCCGGTCTCTCTAAGATTGACTTTCTGTAAGGATTTTTCCCTGATTTTTTTTAATTCATCCAGTGATTTAATATTCAAATTAATTCTCCTCTCTAAATTCATCAAGAATATTGTCGAGTTCTTCAATCTTGACTCTTCCAAATATCTTGTCGTCAATCATTACAATAGGGGCAAGACCACAGGCACCAATACATCGAACATCCTTAAGAGTAAACATATTGTCTTCTGTAGTTTCTCCTGATTCAACTCCAAGCTTTGATTTGAGCTCGTCAAATATTTTTTCGGCACCTCGCACGAAGCAGGCAGTTCCCATACAAACACTGATTTTGTGTTTTCCTACGGGATTACTTGTGAAATAGGAGTAAAAACTGGCAACTCCAAAGACTTTTGCACCGGGCAAATCGAGTTTCCTTGCTACATATAGCTGAACTTCCTTTGGAAGGAATCCAAAGATGTCCTGGGCCTTATGCAAAACATGGATGAGGGAACCTTTTTTATCATCCAAGGTTGCAATATAATCATCCAATTCCTGATACTTTTCAATCGGAAGATCAGAAGCACTGTAAGTTTCTTGTTGAGCTACGGGCTTTGTCATTGATACACCTTCTTTCATAGATTTAGATACTCATAAATATTATACTACAAAACCGTTTTTATTTCAGTAGACTTATGGGATGAAAATAAATTTTCATCCACAAATATAAAGTTTTTATAGCAAGGAAAGGAGACCGGTGAATTTAAATTAAAGAAAACATCTGCAAGTATGGTAAAATTAATATATAGAACTATGAAAGTGTGATTGTTGTGAAAATAAATGTATTTATAAAAACAATAATAATATTGATTTATATATCCATCATGATGTCTGTATCTTCTTATGGTGATGATGTTGACATTGCGGAAAACGAATACTATTCATGGCTCTCCGACTGGGGAGACATTGAATATTATGCAGACAAGGGAGTTAAAATAATCACCGATGAAAGACTTTGCATTGAAGACTGTGAACAGATAAAGGGATGGGATATATGTACATACAATGAACTTGAAGGCAAAAATGCACAGGGTGATGCAATAAAGTATCTAAGCACCTACCCGGCTGAAGTAGTTGGAAGATTTGTCGATAGGATATATATGGTGGACAAGCTCAAAATCAGGAACACCAATTATGCAGGAACAATAGTTGACAAATCAATGTACACTGCCATAGATATTACTGAAAATAGTAGTCAGATATGGATAAAGATGGTTCTAGCTCATGAATTTTTCCATGTAAGAGAAGAGTTCTATGAATACCTGGATGATGAAGAAAATCCATACGGTAAAATGGATATGCTTATTGACGAATACGGTCTCGAGTTTTATTATAATGAGGGATATACTTTCAGAAAATGGTCTGAAATGCTTGAAAGGGATTATTCTGAAAAAAATATGGAGATGGGATACATAAGGGAATATTCAATGTTTTCAAAACGTGAATTCAAGGCAAATATTGCACAGGCTGTAGACATGGGAGCATACAATATTCTATCAGATAAATCTGAAAAGGTAAAAAATATAATGGATGCCTATATTGAAGGAAATATAAAGATTTTCAAGGAAATGGGATATGAGCTTAATGGAGAATACTATAGGGAATTTATTCCAGACCATATGAGAACTACTGATTTTGAGGGATATAAAAAACTTCTCACCTTGTATGGTTTCAGTGATAGGAGAATTGTCGAAACAATAATAGATAGAAGAACAGAACTGATTTTGGGAATGGCATTTTTGTACCTTGTTTTTAGGAATATGAAAAAATTCCTAAGGCTACCGCTTGATGAAGAAGATATACAAAGAAAGAAAAAGTGGGAATCAATATTTTAATAATGGAGGATATATGAAAGATGCAGTAATATTTTATTTTTCCGGTACGGGAAATACATGGTGGATTTCAAGCAGGATAGCTCAAGAATTGGAGGCAAAGGGGATATCGGTTGAGACTGTATCCATTGAAAAGTCAACTGTTGATCAAGCCAATGATTTGATATATAAAAGTGAATATGTAGGATTCGGATATCCCATTTATGGCTCGGATATGCCTCAAATAATGAAGGACTTTTTGGATTCATTGGAAGAGATGGAAATGAAAAGTACCTTTGTTTTTTGCACTCAATGGGGCTATTCAGGTGATGGAGCACATGTTTGTGAAAGGGCAATAAGGAAAAAAGGATACAATGTCTGGTGGGCGGAACACTTCTTCATGCCAAACTGTATAAGTGCGGGAATGTTGGCAAGATATACAAATGACCCTCAAAAGCTAAAATCAATACTGGATAAAAACAGAAAAAGGATAGATCGTCTTGCATTAAGAATATCAAAAAATGTCATATCTAAAAGAGGGTATACTATATTTTCCACTATTGGAGGTCTTTTGCAGAGGATTCCATACAGGAAGATGTATCAGTC
The DNA here is from genome assembly GCA_964523535.1 of uncultured Clostridia bacterium. Classification (GTDB taxonomy): domain Bacteria; phylum Bacillota; class Clostridia; order Tissierellales; family Dethiosulfatibacteraceae; genus Dethiosulfatibacter. The sequence goes on along the minus strand of CAZFYP010000179.1, from coordinate 1,080 downwards.
CTACAAAGACAAGATTTCAATAAATCAAGAAAAATGTATAGGATGCAAGAGGTGTATAAATATTTGTCCTGTAGACAATCTGCTTGATACTAAAGAAGGTATAAAGACAAAAGGAGAATGCATACTCTGCGGCAGATGTTATAATTTCTGTCCGGTTCAGGCAATAGAATTTAATGGAAAGCCTCATGATACCAAGAAAGGCAACCCCTATCAGGGTCCTGTAAAAACCTTTAAACCGGAAATGTTGATTGATGACAGCAAATTCGAATCATAAATTATGGGAGCTTTAAAATATGATGAATAAAATGAGCCTTTCAAAAAAAATATCAATACTTGTTATACTCTTGATTTTTGTATCCATGACAATTTCAACATTATTCAGCGTTTCAAATGAACTAAAGACCATAGACTATTATTCAAAACAAAATATAATGAATCTTGCCCAGGCAGTAAGCAGGAATAATACTGTAATTGATGGACTCATCAATATGGAGTCAGACCATGTTCAAGAATATACGCAGGAAATATTGCAAAATACAGACAATGTTGAATTTATAACTGTGGCGAATCTTGATAGCATAAGACTTTCTCATCCCAATCCGGAAAATATCGGTGGTACCTTTTCCGGAAATGACGAGGACAGGGTTGTAAAAACAGGTGAAAGTTATTATACGGAATCTCTAGGTACTCTGGGAGTATCATTAAGAGCATTTGCGCCTGTTTATGATTATGATGAAAACCTAATAGGATTTGTAAGTGCTGGAACACTTTCAAAGAATATTGAGCAAGTAAGAAGGCAGGCAGTTAGAGATTCCATGTTCACAGTTTCAATTGGTTTGCTTATAGGACTCCTTGGAACTATTTTATTGACAGGAAATATTAAAAAATCAATAATGGGTCTGGAGCCTTTTGAAATAGCTGCCTTGTACCATGAAAAGGAAGCCATGCTCAATGCAGTTAATGAAGGTCTTGTAGCAATAGACAAGAACAGCAGGATTACTCTTATAAATGATGCGGCCATGGAGTCAATGAAAATAACTGAAACCAGCCAATCAATTATCGGCAAGAACATAGGAGAAG
>CAZFYP010000178.1:0-6069 GCA_964523535.1 uncultured Clostridia bacterium | reverse complement strand
TACAAGCAAAAATGTATAGATGAAGGAATGACAATAATTGAAGATGTTGACAAGGTTGCATTCCAGGAAATCATGATGCCTGCAGTTCAGGAGTCACTTGATGACGAGCAAATTGACCTGTTGAACAGAATAGTAGAAGCAGGAAGATAAATTTAGGAAGAATAAAGAATGGGCCCTTGATTCCTTCAAGGGCTCTCTTTAAAGAAAGGTTGGTAGTATGAAAAAAGATTATCTGGGTAAAGTGTTGTCATTTTTATCTGTAGTCATGTTCTTTGGGGTTTTCTTCAGTGTACTGACACAGATAGTAACAAGATATCTGCCTGTATCATTCACTTGGACCGAGGAACTGAGCAGAATGTTTTTCGCAGCTGCAGTATTGTTCTGTGCTCCTGTGGCATATAGGGATTATGAATTTGTAATAGTGGATATTTTGATAGACAGATTGCCAAAAAAAGTTAGAGCATATGTAGAACTTTTAATTAATATGGGAATAATATTATTGTTTGTAAATATTTTTAAATACGGAATTGATCTGGCAATAAATATGCACAGGCAAATGTCTCCTACTTTGGGAGTTCACATGTCCTATTTCTTCGCATTGGTTCCATTTTCTGCAGTTTGTCTCATATATTATGCATTGCTGAATTTGAGGCGTTTGGTTAAAGAATTGAGATTGAAAGGGCAGGAGGTGAAGTAATGTCTGCAGTAATATTGTTTGTTTCGTTCATAGCATTGATATTTATAGGCGTACCCATTGCTTTCAGTATGGGGATTTCTTCACTTATCTACCTTTTAATGAATGACATACCTACCATAGTTATTTCTCAGAAACTGTTTTCGGGAATAAATTCCTTTGTACTCTTATGCATACCAGGATTTGTTCTTGCGGGAAACCTGATGAATACAGGTGGTATCACAAAAAGAATAATCAAGTTTTCAAATGCTGCAATAGGACATATTAGAGGAGGTCTGGGACTTGCCAATATAGTTGCATCAATGATTTTTGCAGGTATAACTGGAACGGCAATCGCCGATACGACAAGTCTTGGAGCAATATTGATTCCTGCTATGGAAGAAGAAGGATATGATGTCCCATTCTCAGTAGCTGTAACGGCATCATCTTCTACAATAGGACCTATAATTCCACCCTCCCTTCCAATGATAATAGTTGGAACCCTTACAGGACTTTCTGTATCAAAGCTCTTCCTGGGTGGAGCAATACCGGGAATACTCCTTGGAATATTCCTTATGATAGTTGCCTATATAATCTCCGTTAAAAGACAGTATCCCAAGGATGACAAGAAGCCTTTCGGCGTTGTAATCAAAACTTTCTTCAGTGCCTTCTGGGCATTGATGATGACGGTCATTATCCTTTGGGGAATACTTGGTGGATTCTTCACACCTACGGAAGCATCAATAGTTGCCAGTCTCTATGCCTTCATAGTAGGAAAATTTGTATACAGGGAACTTGAGTGGTCACAGATTCCAAAGATAATTTTGGACACAATGAAGACATCTTCTGCAATAATGTTTCTTGTAGGATTTGCAGCTACATTCGGATGGATACTCGCAAGTGAGCAGATTCCACAGCTTGTTGCAGAATTCATACTGTCCATATCATCAGACAAGATTGTGGTATTATTGCTTCTAAATGCCCTCCTGCTCTTTGTAGGAATGTTCATGGAGACAATAGCGGCACTAATAATATTGTTCCCGGTACTCTTGCCTGTAGCCGTTGAGATAGGCATGGATCCAATACACTTCGGTGTAATGGCAGTACTTAACCTTATGATTGGTTTGACAACACCTCCTGTTGGAGTTTGTCTCTTTGCAGGAGCAAGTATAGGAAAGATTTCCATTGCAAAGGCTACAAGGGCCATCTTGCCTTTCCTGGCTGTGAGTCTTGTGGTTCTTATGATGGTAACCTTCATACCACAAATAACACTGTTTTTACCCAATTTGCTTAACAAGTAATTATGGAGGAGATATATATAATGAAAGCTATAGAAGTTTTAAAACCGGGCCAAATAGATATTGTCGAAAAAGATATGCCAGTAATAGTCAATGATACAGATGTAATAGTAAAGACAAGGGCCACTGGAATATGCGGATCTGATATACATATTTACCATGGAACCAATGCAGTTGCAACCTATCCAAGAGTCATAGGACATGAGGCTGTTGGGGAAGTATTTGAAGTTGGGTCGGCTGTTGATAATTTAAAGGTAGGGGACAGGGTAATACTTGAGCCTATCGAGTATTGCGGTCAATGTTATGCCTGTAAATCAGGAAGACCTAATGTATGTGAAAATTTGAAGGTTAGAGGAGTACATTCGGATGGAGGCTTTGCTGAATATTTCATAGCTCAGTCTGACAAGCTTCACATTCTGTCTGATAATATAGAATGGCATGAAGCAGTAATGATAGAACCCTTCTCAATTGGCGCACAGGTATGTTACAGGAGTCAGGTAAAAAAGGATGATGTTGTTATGATCTATGGTGCAGGACCGACAGGACTTGCAGTACTTGAAAATGCCAAGCATCTTGGTGCTGTAGTCATTACCCTTGACATGAATGAAAACAGGCTTGAATATGCAAAAAGCTACGGTGCCGACTATGTATTTAATCCGGCCAAGGTGGATGTAAAAGAGGAGCTTGTCAAGATAACCGATGGAATGCTTGCAAATGTAGTTGTTGATGCAGTGGGCATGCCCAAGATATTGTCTGAAGCGGTTTATCTTACATCTGTCGCAGGAAGGATAGTATCCATGGGATTTTTGGACCAGGAAGCTCCTGTAAACATGCTTGAGATTACAAAAAAGGAAATATCACTTGTAGGATCGAGGCTGCAGACACATCAGTTTGGAAAGTGTGTTGAATATTTCAAGAACAACAAGGTGAATTTGACAGGATTGATAACAAATATATTTAAATATGAAGATATCAAGGAAGCTATAGACTTGATAGAGAATAAACCGGAAGAAGTAGGAAAAGTTATTCTTACATTCTAAAAGGAGGATTTACTATGAATATGATTTTTAGATGGTACGGTCAAGGAAACGACCCTATTGCATTGAGTGATATAAAACAGATTCCCGGAGTAAAGGGTATTTGCTGGTCTCTGCATGACAAGCTGGCCGGGGAAGTATGGGAGATGGAACGGATACAGGAAGTAAAGGAACAGTGCGAAAAGCATGGCTTTAATATTGACGTGGTTGAAAGTGTAAATGTTCACGATGATATCAAAACAGGAAAGCCTACTAGAGACAAGTATATAGAAATATATATAGATACAATCAAAAAGCTGGCCTCTGCAGGTGTAAAGGTTATCTGTTATAATTTTATGCCCGTATTTGACTGGACAAGAACTGACCTTTTCAAGGGTTTGGAAGACGGTTCAAATGCATTATCCTATGAAAAGGGACTTATACATGAAAACTACCAGGACATGGTTGATATTGTGCTTAAGGGTGCAGGTGAATTTACCATGCCCGGATGGGAGCCTGAAAGACTAGAAAAGCTGGATACTCTTTTCAAGGAGTATGAGAATGTAACAGAGGATGTGCTTTATGACAATCTTCAGTACTTCCTTGAGAAAATCATTCCCGTTTGTGAGGAATGCGATGTCAAGATGGCTATTCATCCAGATGATCCACCATGGCCAATATTCGGTCTTCCAAGGATAGTGAGGTCAAGAGACCACATAAGGAGACTTCTTGACCTTGTAGATTCTCCATACAATGGACTTACACTTTGTTCAGGTTCCCTGGGAGCAAGTCTTGACAATGATATACCGGGACTCATAAGAGAATTCTCAGACAGAATCCACTTTGCACATATAAGGAATGTAAGGGTTTCCGATAATGGAGACTTCATAGAAACATCACACAGGGCTGGAGACGGCAGCCTGGATATTGTTGAAATAATCAAGGCCTATCACGAATCAGGCTTCCAGGGATATGTAAGACCTGATCACGGACGTCACCTGTGGGGTGAAGAAAAGAAGTGTAGACCAGGATATGGTCTTTATGACAGGGCAATGGGCATAATGTACATGCTTGGAGTATGGGACACACTGAATTCCTAAAGGATGAAAAAATGTTTAAATTAAATTATAATGAATTAAAAAATAAAGACATATGGCAGGAAAAAGGTATTAGGATACCTTCCTACAATATAAAAGAAGTAAAAGCAAATACCATGAAGTCTCCCAAATGGGTGCATTTCGGAAGTGGAAATATCTTCAGGGCATTCATAGCTTCATGTCAGGATGAACTTCTTGACCAGGGCCATTCGACCACTGGAATCACTGCAGTTGAAACATTCGACTTTGAGCTGATAGACAAGATATACAAACCTCATGACAATCTTGCCCTAGTAACGATATTGAAGGAAACCGGTCATGTTGAAAACAAGGTTGTAGCAAGTGTAATGGAAGCTTTGAAGGGCAATGAAGACTATGATAGATTGAAGGAATTATTCCAGAATGAAGGTCTCCAGATAGCTTCCTTTACTATTACTGAAAAAGGTTATGGAATAAAGGACAATAAAGGAAAATTGCTGAAAATTGTGGAAGATGACATCAGTAAGGGACTAGACTCACCTAAACATGTCATGTCAATGATAACATCACTTTTGTATCACAGATATTCAAGTGGAAAGTATCCCATATCAGTTGTCAGTATGGACAACTGCTCCCACAATGGTGACAAGTTAAGGGCTTCAGTTATTGAATTGGCAAAGTCCCTTGATGACAAAGGTTTTATGGATTATCTCTGTGATACTGACAAGGTTGCCTTCCCACTTTCCATGATAGACAAGATAACTCCAAGGCCTTCAAAAGACATAGCCAATATGCTTAATGAACTTGGTTTTGAAGATACAGAAATAGTTGTTACAGACAAGAATACATATATGGCTCCTTTTGTAAATGCAGAAGAGACACAGTATCTTGTCATTGAAGACTTGTTTCCAAATGGCAGGCCTCCTTTGGAAAAAGCAACGGGAGTCATGTTTACAGACAGGGATACGGTAAACAATGTAGAAACAATGAAGGTTACTACCTGTCTCAATCCTCTTCACACTACTTTGGCTGTTTTCGGATGTCTTTTGGGACATACAAAAATAGCAGAAGAAATGAAGGATCCCGAGCTTTCTCTTTTAGTGAATAAAATGGCTTATGAGGAAGGTCTCAAGGCTGTTGTAGATCCCAAGATTATAGATCCAATGAAGTTTGTGAACGAAGTGCTTAACAAGAGGTTTTCTAATCCATATATAGAAGATACTCCCCAGAGGATTGCAACTGATACTTCACAAAAAATGGGAATCCGTTTTGGTGAAACAATCAAGTCCTATATAAAAAGAGATGACCTGAATTTTGATGACTTGACACTTATACCGCTTGTAATTGCAGGTTGGATAAAGTATCTGGGTGGTGTGGATGATGAAGGCAAAAAGTTTGATTTGAGTCCTGATCCCATGATGGAAGAACTTATGGAATTAAAGGACGATATCAAAGTTTTGCTGTCAAACACCAGCATATTCGGCCTTGATTTATATGAAGCAGGTTTGGCTGATAAGATAGAGATGATGTATGAAGAAATGATGCAGGGCAATGGTTCTGTCAGAAGAACAATAAAAAAATACCTATAGGACCGGAACAATTTTTTCTCCTCCCCCTTGAATTAATGATTGTTCTGCAAGTCGAATATCAGGAAAAGACCGTTTAAGACGGTCTTTTTCTATTTGACACCTTTGTTAGTGGTTACTATAATAGTTACTAAAAGGAATGGTGATTATTGTAGTAACTACTATTTTCTTGAAGAAGTTATCATTGTGATATTGTTGCTTTGATATTGATTAGGAGAGTACCATGAATGATAAAGATGATTTAAGAAAACTTAATATGAGTGATGGATTAAAGGCCAGCATTCCAATGTTCATAGGATATTTTTCCATTGCCATAGCCTTTGGAATATTATCCAAGAGTGCGGGGTTGAGTCTATTGGAGACACTGTCATTCTCTTTCATAGTATTTGCAGGAGCCAGCCAGTTCATAGCTGTCAGCAT
>CAZFYP010000177.1:0-6073 GCA_964523535.1 uncultured Clostridia bacterium | reverse complement strand
AGGAGGTATGCGAGTTCCTGAATGTGACACCTGAGGATGTAGTGAAGACACTGATACTTGTTTTACACATACAACTATATTCATGACAACCTCCTATTTACCTAATATCATTCCTGATATTACAAGTTTTTGAATTTCTGATGTACCCTCGTATATTGATACTATTCTTGAATCCCTGAAGATTCTCTCTATATCATAATCCTTAATGAAACCATATCCTCCATGAAGTTGAAGAGACCTGTATGAAACATCGTTGCAAAGATCACCGGCATAATATTTTGCCATTGCAGCTTCCATGGTATATGGGCGACCTGTATCTTTTTTGTGGGCTGCATCGAAGACAAGATGTCTTGCACATTGAATCTTTGTAGCCATGTCCGCCAGTTCAAACTGGGTGTTCTGGAATCTGGAGATGGGTTTTCCGAACTGAATCCTTTCCTTTGTGAACTTAACTGCCTGGTCAAATGCACCTTGAGCAAGACCAAGACCCTGGGAAGCAACTGTTATACGGCCGGAGTCAAGTGTACCCATGCAAATCTTGAAGCCTCTTCCTTCCTTGCTTAAAAGGTTTTCCTTTGGTACTCTAACATTCTCAAGAATTATATCGCATGTTTTTGAGCCGTGTATTCCAAGTTTTTCTTCATTCTTACCTCTTGAGAATCCGTTCCAGTCGGCTTCTACTATGAAAGCACTTATTCCGCTTACACCCTTGGCTTTTGTGTCAGTCTTGGCAAATACAGTTATGAAGTCGCAGATTGGTCCGTTTGTAATGAAACATTTTCTACCATTCAGGATGTAGTCATCTCCATCCTTTTCCGCTACAGTAGTTATGGATGCAGTATCGGAACCTGCCCCAGGCTCTGTAATTCCGAAAGCACCAATTAAGGTTCCTTCAGCCATTCCCTGGAGATATTTTTTCTTTTGCTCGTGGTTTCCATAATAGATCAGAGGTGCACCTGAAAGGGAGTTGGGCATTATCTGTGTTACGGACGAACCGCATTTTGCTGCTATTTCTTCTGTAACGATTGCAGCAGACTTGTAGTCACCGCCACATCCGCCATACTCTTCTGGTATGGTCACGCAGTGGAATTTACTTTTTATGAGCAGTTGTCTCAAGTCCTCTGGATACTCGCCTGTTTTATCGATTTCCTGAGCACGAGGAGCTATTTCATTTTCAGCAAACTCTCTTGCTAGCTTTCTAATCATTTCATGCTTCTTTTCAAACATAAGATCCTCCTAATGATTGTTATTGGTTTAACGTTATAATATTAACAATGCAATAAGCGTGCCAAATCGAAATGACTTGAAATCAAAGTGTTTTGTATATAAAAGATACAAAAATACTAAAATGCCTCGAAAATATGTATAAAATATAAACGATTATAAAGGGATTTCTTATTAAACCTGAAAAACAGAAGGAGGTTATTATGATTAATTGGCGTTATATAAAATATATTTTGATAATTTAATTTCAGATTTTGCAGATTAAATAGACGATATTGTGAAAACTTGCTTATGTCTTGTTAATTTATTATTGTATATTGTTAATTTATTGTTAAAAACTACAAAAAAAAAAGACCTTTCATAGCGATAGTATTGATTGCCATGAAAGAGCTTCTGTATTCTCTTTAAATATAAGCCATTATCCATGTTACAATAGGTATTGTAACAAGTGATGTGAGTGTACCTACAAAGGTTATCTTGACTGCGTATGAATGGTCTCCACCTTTCATGGTAGCAAAGATAGGGAAGGATGGCATTGTAGGAAGTGCCATGATTATAGCAAATGTCTTGGCTATTACCGGATCAACGAACTGTACAGATACTATATAAATCAAAATGGGAAATGCTATAAGTTTGATTAAAGCGTGAGAATAAAGTGAAAGCTGCTTATGTGCTCCGCTGAAGTCAACAACAGTAAGCATGGCACCAAGATAAGCGATTGACATATACTTGGTGGTTCCTCCAAGACCTGAGATTACTTCATAAACTGTACCAGTAGGTTTAATGTTAAGCATCAGGAATATCAATGAAACAAAAAGTGTAACATTCAGAGGTGTAATAAGGCTTCTTATCATTTCTTCCCTTGTTTGGTTCTTTTCCTGGTCCATGAAGTTGATGCCCATTGTCCAGTTGAACATGAGATCGAATATCATATAAATTGACAGTATTACCAGGCCTACATTGCTGTATAGTGCAGCAATCATTGGAATTCCTATATAACCTAAATTACCCATGGCTGTTGCACTCTGATGAGTATCCAGGGTAGGGCCTTCCAGTTTGCTGATTTTACCTACAAATTTTCCCAGTGCAAAGTTCACGAATATAACAACCACGGATATGATTATTGCTACTTTACTTTCCATAAGTACACTTCTTCCACCCAGTGAAGTTATTATCTTGAAGATAAGAGCAGGAAGGGCAACGTATATTGTGAATTTTCCTACACCCTGATACCAGTCGATATTCATTATTTTCAGTTTTACTGACATGAATCCTATAAACATCAGCAACATCAAAATGAAAACCTGTTCTATAACTATTAATGCTTCGTTCAAAAATATCCTCCTTTTAAAGAATCAAGGCAGCTATATGCATGCCTTGAACTCTTTCATTGTATTTTCTATCAGCTCCCTGCAGCTTTTAACGCTGTCTATCAGTCCTATGACCTGACCTGCAGGTATGAAGATGTTTTCTGCATCACCAGCCAGATAACTTTCCCTGGCGTCGAAGTTCTTCAGGGGGTGAAGAAGTTCTTGGGGAGATGCATTGTTTCTTTCCATTTCCAGAATTTTGTCAGTCATGTCGTTCTTCAGGCATCTGAATGCATTCCTGATGGACTTGTAAATGACTACAGTATCCCTGGAGCTGGACTTTATGATCTTGTTCTTGATGTTTTCATGGAAAGAAGACTCTTCTGTTACGGAAAAGGCTGTTCCCATCAAAATGGCATCAGCGCCAGCTGCCATTGCGGCGGCCATACCTCGGCCGTCGCAGATACCACCAGCTGCGATAACAGGAACCTGTAAAGAGTTCAAGGTTTCAACCAGATTGACAAACAATCCTATTTCATCCATTCCGGGGTGTCCCCCGGCTGAATAACCTACTAGGATTATTCCGTCCGCTCCCGCTTTTTCAGCTTTCAAGGCATGATTTAGAGAGATTACCTTGTGAAGGACCTTGATACCGTTTTCTTTCAGCGTCCTTATATATTCATGGGGATTGTTTCCAGCAGTTTCTACCACTGGAATACCTTCCTCGATGACTACATCTATATACTCCTTGACAAGATTGCTTTTTGACTCCTTAAGAAGAGAGATATTTACACCAAAGGGTTTTCCGGTCAGCTCCCTAGTCTTTTTGATTTCCTTTCTCAGTAAATCCTTTGAACATAGATGGCTTGAAGATAGAAATGCATATCCTCCGGCGTTGGAGACTGACGATACCAGTTTGGCATCAGTCAGCCCGTATAAACCGCCGCATAGTATAGGATATTCTATATTCAACATTTTTGTTATTTTTGTGTCCATTTTTGTTAAATTATTCCTATGGTACCCAATGTGATTGCCAGTATGGTTGTTATTATTGGAATTACACACATGATTACAAATACGTATTTGTAGCTTTCCTTATGTGTAGTTCCCATAAGCATGAACATAGTAACAACGGCACCATTGTGTGGAAGTGAATCAAGACCTCCACAGGCTATTGCAGCAATTCTGTGGAATGCTTCAGGATTAAGTCCCATTGCCAGATATTGTTGTCCAAGGGTTTTCATGAATATTGCAAGACCACCTGATGCGGATCCTGTAACACCAGCTACTATGTTTGTCGCCAATGCTGCAGAGATATAAGGACTGAACTGAAGACCCATTGCAAAGTCAACAAATGATTGGAATGCCGAAGACTGGGATACAACAGTACCGAATCCAACCAGTGCTGCAGTGTTGAGCAGTGGAATCAGTGCAACCTTGAAACCTTCATTCATGGTTGTAAGTTTGTTTGGAAGATTGTTCCAGTTCAAGGCATAAGTCAGAAGAGCACCTATTACAAGGGCAATACTAACGCCGAAATTCTTGCTTGCATACATTCCTGAAGTCGTTACTATCAGTACAAGTACTACTATCAGAGGCAAGAATGCTTTTCCAACGGATGGAAGTTCTCTTTCGTCTGTAAGCGCAAGGAACTTTTCATCAGTTGCCATGTTGATCTTGAAACCTTCTCCTCTTTCGCGACACTTCTTCAGCTCTCTGGCAAGGTACAATTGTCCAGCTGTAAACATGAATATTGAACATATTATACCCATAATTGGTGCAGCCATTGGAGTTGTTCCAAGGTAGTTAGTTGGTATAAGATTCGGAAGTGAAGGTAGGCCTGGTAAAGCTGTCATTGCAAATGTTCCATTTCCAAGGACGAATGAACCGACCATGAATCTTTTTGGTATATCCGCCTGCTTGTAGATTCCTAATACAAGAGGAATAACTGTAAAGGTTTGTACGAAAAGACTTACTCCACCATAACTCAATATTGCAGTTGTTAAAGTTGTAATCAACATTACTTTCTCTGCGCCTAGCTTTTTAACAAGGAAGTCTCCAATTGCCTTTGCGGAACCACTATCCCCAAGAACTTGGCCCAGGAATGCTCCTGTAGAAAGAAGGAAAAAATATTTTCCGATGAAACCGGTTGTTCCTGCAAGGAAACCACCTTCCAACATGGGCCATATTTCGCCGCCAGTAGTCAGTATAACTACCAAAGAACAGATAATTGCCGCTGGAATTACTCCAAAACCTCTGTAGACGATAAACATGATTAAAGCCAGTGAAAATAATACGCCTATTACTCCTAACATAAAATAAAATACCTCCATTAGATTAGTTTTTTAAAGCAATACAGATATTCCCCCTTCTGTGCAGTATTTAGCATGACTAGTTGCGATTGCTTTTATATGAAAATATATAAAGCAATTTATGTGCCAAAAACTGTAAAAAGGAATAAATAGTTAGTTTTTTTGTTGAATAATGTGGATTTCAGCAAACGTTTTTTTTATATAGCATTCAATTAAATTACATTGCGTGAAATATTCTAAAATAAATGTATTCATAATATACAAACCAAGAGGTGCAAATAGCCTGATGTGTATACAAAGTATACGGACATCGTTTTCAATAGGGTCCTATAGATGAAAAATCTGAAAGAACAAGAAATATATCATTGAAAAATCGACTGTATTTCTATTATATAATGGAAGCTTTTAAAAATATATTAATAATTTGGTGGAATTACAAAACTTGGTATGATATTTGCTTATAAATTTAATTAAGTAATAGTAATCACTATCAAACCAACAAATAAAACATTTAGGAGGAAAAAATGGGAAATGATAATTCATTACAAATGCCAAGCTTCGACCTTACAGGAAAGGTGGCAATAGTTACAGGAGGAACTAAAGGATTGGGATACGGTATGTCCATGGTTCTTTCGCATTATGGAGCGGATGTTGTTGTATCAAGCAGAAATCAAGCGGACTGCGATGAAGTGGCGGAAGAAATAAAGGAAACAGGCAAGAAGGCATTGGGTGTACAATGTGATGTAACTGTAAAAGAAGAACTTGATGTTCTGGTAGAAAAGACGATTGCAGAATTTGGAAGAGTGGACATCATGGTTAACAATGCAGGAATGGGTATAACAAAGAAAGTAATTGAAATGTCTGAAACAGAGTGGGATACAGTACTTAACACCAACCTTAAGGGAGTTTTCTTCGGAGCTGCAGCAGCTGCCAAGGAAATGATCAAGCAGGGAGACGGTGGAAGAATAATCAATATTTCTTCTGCAGGCGGTCTTGTAGGAACTAAAAACATTGCAGCTTACTGTGCATCAAAAGCAGGAGTGGTTAGTCTTTCAAAGACAATGGCTATGGAATGGGGAAGATATGGAATCACAGCAAACACCGTATGCCCTGGATACGTTCCTACCTCTATCAACAAGAAGCCACTTGAGATACCAAAGGTTAGAGACCAGATACTCAGCAAGACTGCCCTTAAGAGACTTGGAACAATTGAAGAAATTGCTGCAG
>CAZFYP010000176.1:0-6075 GCA_964523535.1 uncultured Clostridia bacterium | reverse complement strand
GATGTTCAGTATCCTGTGCAAAGGCCGCAGACAACTTTCTCCTTAAGACAGGACCCTACAAGGGAGACAAGGTAGTAGTAGACGGACCTGAGTACGAAAATGCAGCAGGACTTGGATCAAACTGCGGAATATTTGATCCCCATGCAGTACTTGAGCTTAACTTCTATTGCGATACCTACGGAATAGACACAATATCCTACGGAACACTTACAGCCTTCATAATGGAATGCTACGAAAGAGGAATAATCAACAAGGAAATAACAGGAGGACTGGAGCTAAAGTTTGGAAATGCAGATGCAAGTCTTGAAATGATGCACCAGATGGCAAGAGGCCAAGGATTCGGAATAATAGCAGGACAGGGAATCCATAGAATGAAAAAAATCTTCATAGATCAATATGGAGCAGACCCACAATTTATCTTCGACATAGGTTGCGAGCAAAAGGGACTTGAATACTCCGAATACCTGTCAAAGGAATCACTGGCACAACAGGGTGGATACGGACTTACAAACAAGGGACCCCAGCATGACGAGGCATGGCTCATATTCATAGACATGGTAAACAACCAGATACCGACATTCGAGGAAAAGGCAGAAGCCCTTCACTACTTCCCAATGTTCAGGACATGGTTTGGACTACTTGGACTATGCAAGCTTCCCTGGAACGACATAGCTCCTGCAAACAACTCGGAGACAGAGGAACCTGCTAAGATACCTGAGCATGTACAGAACTACCTTGACCTTTACTATGGAATAACAGGAACAAGGATGACACCTGACCAAATGGTTGCACAATCTGAAAGGACATACAACTTCCAGAGAGTATTCAACATAAGAATGGGCAAGGGACTCAGGATAAACGACATGACACCATACAGGACAATGGGACCACTTACTCCTGAAGAGTATGAGTCAAGAGCCGAAAGATACGACAAGCAACTTAAGGAAGAGGTAGGATATGATCCTGCAGGTAAGACTGTTGAGGAAAAGATAGCGGCAATGAGAGAATACAGGGAAAGCCAGTACAACAAGCTTACAGATGCGGTCTACAAGAGACGTGGCTGGACAAACAATGGAGTACCTACTCCTGAAAAGCTTAAGGATATAGGAATGGATCTTCCTGAACTTCTTGATATTGTTGAGAAACATATATAGGAACTGGAAATTAGTATAGAAAGACAGCCCGATAATATATTGGGCTGTCTTGGTATATTTAAAGATGAAAAGTGAATTTTATAGTGTCGTTTTTGTATTGACTTTGAAATATATTGAATTTCAAGTATAATACTATTATGTATTAAGAGTATGGGAATGACAAAGAGAGATTGATATATAAACTTATGAATGAAAAGGAGCAGAATGTGGATATTAAATTCAATGACAATGGACAATTTACCTTGGAAGAGGATATGCTCATAAAGGTATTGAAACTTAGAAATGAAAGTATGATTAAAAGTATGATGGGAATTGCCAGAGAGACTGCAAAACATGTTAAATCAAAATTTATTTATTGTGAATGCAAGATTGAAGAAAAGGGTGAAGACTATGTAAAGCTTGCCGGTATTGAGTTTAAAAGCAGTATACTGGCGAAGAAGCTTAAGGATTGCGACAGTGTCTTTCCATATTTTGCAACTTGTGGACAGGAGGTTTCAGTCCATACTGAAGGTTTGGAAGATGTTTTTGACAAGTATGTGTCTGAAAAAGTGGAATATCTTGCCTTGACCCAGATAAGGGAAAACATGAGAGATGAGATAAAGAAGGATTATGATGTACATGGTATTTCACATATAAATCCTGGTTCCATACAGGATTGGAGTACTGTTGAAGTCAATAAGATATTTGATTTGCTGGAAAAACCTGCACACCTTGGCCTCAATGTACTTGAATCGGGAATGATAAATCCGGTAAGAAGTGTTTCTGGCTTCATGTTTTTGAGTGAAAGTGAATTCCACAACTGCATTTTATGCAGAAAGGAAAATTGTCCAAACAGAAAGGCTGAATTTGACGAAGAAGAATTTATAAATTCCCTGTAGGAGTTTTCAATGGATATTAGTGTATTCCTTAGACAGAACAAGAAGTTTTTAGATGGTTTCAACAAAGGACTTTTGCTTACAGATATTAAAGGGAAGATCCTTTGGAAAAACAAGCGATTTGATGATTGTATGGAAATAGCCTATATGATTTCTGAAAACACTTCAAAGTTGAAGGATGGTTTGGGTACTTTCGACTATGATGGAGGCAGGTTTGAAATAAACAAAATCCCCTTCTTTTTTTCAGATGATCAATACTGTTTGTTTGTGCTGAATAAAGCAGAGTTTGATAAAGACAGGAAGATAAGCGGAAGATATACCTTTGATAGTATAATTGGTAAAAGTGAATCAATGAAAAAGCTTATAGACAAGGCAAGAAAAGCTTCCATAACTGATTCCAATATAATCATTCATGGTGAAACGGGTTCGGGAAAAGAACTGGTGGCTCAAGGCATACACAATAACAGTTCAAGAAGAAGAGGAAAGTTCATAGCTGTAAACTGTTCAGCAGTGCCTGAAAATCTAATGGAAAGTATATTTTTTGGTTCCGTAAAGGGAGCCTTTACAGGAGCTGAAAATAAGAAAGGACTTTTTGAATTGGCCGCAGGAGGAACAATATTCCTGGATGAAATCAACTCCATGCCCTTGAGCATTCAAGCCAAGCTTCTTAGAGTAATACAGGAAGGAACAGTACGAAGACTTGGTGGGACTGAAGAAGTAAAGGTTGATTCAAGGATAATAAGTGCCCTTAACAAGGATCCCTTTGATGAAGTTGAAAATGGAAAGATCAGAAATGATCTCTTATACAGACTTGGGGTGGTTTTTGTTCAAATACCACCTTTGAGGGAAAGAATTGACGATATAGTGCCATTGACAGACTATTTTGTAAAAGTCAAATCCAGAAAACTGGGACTTAATGAAAAGCCAGTCAATAAAATGGTTTACAATCTTTTTATGAAAAATGACTGGGAAGGTAATGTCAGGCAGCTTGAGCATGTAGTGGAAAGTGCTGTTGTTATGGCCAGATACAGCAATGAAATAAATACAGAGAATCTTCCGGCATATTTTCTTAAGACTTCAACTTCAGCAAAAAAATCAAAGGAAGAGATGAACTATGTTCAGGATTCTCTACAGCATGAAATAGAAACCATTGAGAAGAACAGGATAATTTTTGATTTGGAGAATTCCAATGGTAACATAACAGCAGCGGCTAGAACACTGGGTATTTCAAGACAAAATCTTTACAAGAAGATGAAGAAGTATGATATAAAAATCAACGAGTAAGTAATGACTAATGCATAAACAAAAGAACAAGTAATAGATTTAAGGGAAGGGGTTCAATATCTTTTGGATATTGAACCCCTTCCCTTTTGTTTATCTCATTTTCGCTTCTATTTCAAAGAATATTTTCTGATTCTGTATTGAAGGCTTTGCCTTTTGATATCAAGCTTTCTTGCTGTCTCAGAAATATTCCAGGCGTTGGCTTCCAGTGTTTTTTTTAAAATTTTTATTTCCTCGGTATTGAGCTGTTCTTCCAATGTAAGTTTTGTATCCATTGCTTCAGTAGTTTTAGAGATATCTTTCTTTATATGGGCTGGAAGGTGTTTGACTTCGATGATTCTTTCTCCCTTGTTAAGGATATTCATGGAGTATTCCACTATATGCTGAAGTTCTCTTACATTTCCAGGCCACTTATAGGCATTTAAGACTTCAGAAGTTTCAAAGGAAAGTCTGCTGATTTGCTTGTTGAGGATTTTGTTGTATTTATGTATGAACATCTGTGATAGTAGTGGAATGTCTTCCATTCGATCTCTCAATGGAGGTACTTCTATGAGAATAACGCCTATCCTATAAAAGAGGTCCTGTCTTATCTTGTTTTTCTTTATTGCTTCCAAAGGATTTTCGTTCATTATGGTTATGAGTCTTGTGTTCAAGAGTATTTCCTTTGAACCTCCCACCCTTCTGACCTTGTTTTCCTGAATAACCCTTAAGAGTTTTGACTGTAAGGACAAACTCATTGAATTGAGCTCATCCAGAAGGATAGTACCGTTTTCAGCCTGTTCAAAAAGACCGGGCCTGTCTATGGCATCGGAAAAAGCACCTTTTACAGTTCCGAATAGAAGTCCTTCCAGAAGGTTGTCGGGAATTGCCGCACAGTTTATTGCTATAAAGGGTCCTTTTGAATTATTACTGTAATTGTGAATGCTTTGGGCAAAAAGTTCTTTTCCAGTACCTGTTTCGCCATAGATAAGTATTGGCGAAATTGACTGGGCTGCTCTTTTTGATATTGATATACGTTCATTCATGTTGTCACTAATGCAGATAATATCCTTGAATTTATATTTTGCAGGCAGGGGTGATACGTTAGATTTAACGTTTCCTGCATGATTATTCTTGTTTTTCTTGATTAGTTGGTCTTGTAGGTCCACTATCACTTTAGACAGTTCTTCAATTTTGGTATAGTCCTTCATTATGGAGACTGCTCCTAACAGCTCATTGTCTTCATAAAGGGGATAGGTGTCGACCATTACATCGATTCTTTTTCCATCAGGAGTCTTATATATTTGACGTTGATTGGGTAAGGGTAAACCTGTTTCCAATACACTCATAAAGAGACTTTCCTCTTTTTCAAGCTTGTAAAAATCAAGAACGTTGCGTCCAAGGGCATTTTCCCTGAGTATGTTTTCAAATTTTTCGCTGGCTGTATTAAAAAGGATTATAGTACCCTTGCAATCAACAACTACTACACTTTCGTTTATGGTATTTATGACTTTCATATATATATAGTCGAATTTTGCAGATTTCTTTTCCTTGAAGAAAAAAATAAAATCGTCATTTAATGATTTTTTTTCAATTGAAATTTCTCTGTTTTCAGTAAAATTCAGTTTTATGTCTGAAATTGAACTGTCTACAAATAGACTGATTATTTTAGGGTCCAGTTCAATTATATTTTCGATATCTTCAAGGATCTTGCCGTACCAGTCGGTAAATGATTTGTTGAATTTCTTTATTATACCTTTTTTATCTGTAATAACAAGGCTTATTTGTTGAGAATCAAATAGTGATAAAAAGCTGTAATTGTCCATGGTACCTCCTGTAAACAAAGAGTTCGGTGCTAAATAAAATTGCACCCAGTAATAGGTTAACATGCAAATTGGTTTTGCACAAGAGGGAATTTGAGTAGATTTTTGTTGAAAACAGAGGCTTTGGAATATTTAAAAGTTGGCATGGTAATTGCTTTATATAGACGTAATTACAATA
This sequence comes from uncultured Clostridia bacterium, assembly GCA_964523535.1. Lineage (GTDB taxonomy): Bacteria > Bacillota > Clostridia > Tissierellales > Dethiosulfatibacteraceae > Dethiosulfatibacter. The sequence continues at coordinate 785 of CAZFYP010000176.1, read as the reverse complement.
AATCTAATATTCGGAGGATGGAATGGAATATACAAGAATAGCGGAAGCTTTAAAGGCTGGAAAAGTTCAAGATGTAAAGACATATACTGAAATGGCATTGAGTGCAGGTAAGGAGCCAAAGGAAATCATTAATGAAGGACTAATGGCAGGAATGAATGTTGTAGGTGAAAAATTCAAGAATGGTGAGATGTTCGTACCTGAGGTACTAATAGCATCAAAGGCAATGAATGCAGGGATGGAAATCATTAAGCCCCTTTTAAAGGAAGGCGATGTCACATCAAAGGGAACAGCAGTATTTGCAACTGTAAAGGGAGACCTTCACGACATAGGAAAGAAACTTGTATGCATGATGATGGAAAGTTCGGGATACGAGGTTGTAGACCTTGGTGTTGATGCTTCACCGGAGAAAATAGTTGAAGCAGTAAAAGAAAACAATGCAGATATTGTAGGAATGTCAGCCATGCTTACAACTACTATGCTGTCTATGAAGAAAACTGTTGAGGGACTTAAGGAGAACAACCTTTTTGACGATGTCAAGGTAATGATTGGAGGAGCACCTGTAACTGTAAACTATGCAGAAGAAATTGGAGCACACTATTCACCTGATTCTACAGAAGCTGTAGACCTGGCAAACAACCTGATGGCATAGTTAGATTAATACAAACATAGATTGAAATTATTATTACAATAATGGAGGAAGAACATGAAAGCAGGATTTGAACAATTATGCACACCACAAATGAGGGTGTTATCGGATTCACAGATCAAAGAAATATTTAATGCAG
>CAZFYP010000175.1:0-6238 GCA_964523535.1 uncultured Clostridia bacterium | reverse complement strand
TATTACAGGATTAATATCATAACCCTGGAGATTCCAAGGCTGAAAGATAGAAAATCAGATATATTCCCCTTACTTAAATTGTTTCTTGACAAATACAACAAGAAATATGGTCTAAAGAGAACCATTGCAAATTCATCTATAGATGCCCTTGTTGAATATGATTGGCCTGGAAATATCAGGGAACTGGAGAACACTGTAGAGAGACTTGTCCTAAGTACTGATGAATATATGATTACGAATGACAACCTTCCTTTGAAGCTTAAGGCTGATGTGGTTGGTAGACCTGTCATGGAAAACAAGACATTAAAGGAAATACTTGAATCAGTCGAAAAAAGAGTCATAGTGGAAGCCTATAAGAAGATTGGGACCACAACAGGTGTTGCAAAGGCCCTTGGAATAAGCCAGCCTTCGGCTTCACTGAAGATAAGTAAATATGCCAAAGGAAAAGAATGAGTACAGTTTTTATGATTGCAATAAAAAAGCTCCGGAAATCCGGAGCTTCAGTTTTAAGCTTTTAACTTTTTTAACCTTCGTTCAAACTCTTCAAGAGTTCTTCCAAATCTATTCCATGAACTGCAGCAGCTTGCTCAAGAGATTCCATCTGTGCAGATGGGCATCCTATGCATCCCATGCCGTACTGGAACAAAATTTCAGCAGCTTCAGGTTTATCCTTCAACAATTGACCTATCATAGTTTCTTTAGTGATTGCCATAGTAAAATCCTCCTTTTATAGTGGTTAATTAATTATAATATATAAGAAGTCTTAAAGTCAAAAGATATTGTAATTGTTACAAAAATATACCAGGATATTATTCATTATTCCCAATGGCCATTATTCTTGGTGTATTATTGTAACAAGGACAAAAATGAAGTATGATAATATTAAGAGAATTAGTACTTTCATCTTTATAGTACAGATAAAGTTGGGTAAAGTGATATTGGAATTGAAATAGGAGGAAGAAATGTATAAGAATTCTAAAAAAGTCTATGAAGAAAGGCTCAATGAAATCAGAGATAGCGGATTGTGGAAAGAGGAAAGAATAATAACTTCTCCTCAAAAAAGCAGGATAGATACGGACAAGGTCAGCGGAGTTCTCAACATGTGTGCAAACAACTATCTTGGACTTGCCAACAATGAAGAAGTGAGAAATGCTGCAAAAAAAAGCTATGACAACTGGGGATACGGACTTTCATCTGTTCGATTTATCTGTGGAACTCAATCTGTACACAAGGCCCTTGAAAACAGTTTGTCTGATTTTCTAGGAATGGAAGATACAATACTCTATTCCTCTTGTTTTGATGCAAATGGAGGACTGTTTGAAACCATCCTTGCTGAAAACGATGCAGTAATAAGCGATGAGTTAAACCATGCAAGCATCATAGATGGTGTAAGGTTGTGTAGGGCCAAGAGATACAAATATAAAAACAACAATATGGAAGATCTTGAGGAACAGCTAAAGCAGGCTGACAAGGAAGGAGTAAATGTGAAGCTCATAGCTACTGATGGTGTATTTTCCATGGATGGTATAATTGCGGACTTGAAGGGAATATGCGACCTCGCAGACAAATATGACGCAATGGTAATGGTGGACGACAGCCATGCAGTTGGATTTGTAGGCAAAACAGGAAGAGGAACACATGAATACAATGATGTAATGGACAGAGTGGACATTATCACTGGCACCCTTGGTAAGGCACTTGGTGGAGCCAGTGGTGGATACACCAGTGGAAGGAAGGAAATAATTGACCTCCTCAGGCAAAGATCAAGACCCTATCTTTTTTCCAATACTCTTGCTCCAGCAATTGTAAATGCATCACTGAAGGTTATTGAACTTCTTACGGATTCTACTGAATACAGGGACAAGCTTGAAGAAAATACTAGATATTTCAGGGACAATATCAAAAAGCTTGGCTTTGACATCATTGACGGAGTCCATCCCATTGTACCCATAATGCTTGGAGATGCCGTACTGTCACAGAAAATGTCCCAGATGCTGCTGGAAAAAGGTGTTTATGTAGTAGGATTCTATTTCCCGGTGGTTCCAAAGGGTAAGGCAAGGATAAGAACTCAGATATCTGCAGCCCACACTTTTGAAGAATTGGACTTCGCCTTGAATGCATTTAAGGAGGTTAAGGAAGAACTGGGTATTTAATATTATAGAAACTGAAATTCCGCAGAATATAAACTGCGGAATTTTTTTGACTCTTGGAATCAGTAAAAAAGTTAAATAAAAATAATATGTTGGAAAATGAATTATCTTGATTGACAGGGCAGGTCATATTATGTATAATGTTAAAGCTACGTTATTTTAATCGTGGAAAGGTGACCGAGCGGCTGAAGGTGCTCGCCTGGAAAGCGGGTTGACGGGAAACCGTCACAAGGGTTCGAATCCCTTCCTTTCTGCCATTGATCGTGCTAGACGGGGTGTTAGCGGTACCTTGTTGCCCGCAATCCGCTATAGCGGGGTTGAATCCCCTTATTAGGGTTTGCAGGGTCTGGTCTGCCTCTGGCAAGTGATGTTGATAATTTGGTCCTGCGCAATGGAATGCTGTGAACTCCGTCAGGTCAGGAATGAAGCAGCGGTAAGCAGATTTTTTCATGTGCCGCAGGGAATCCGGGTTTGAGTTAACTACCAGGGTAACGCAGGTCTTGCTCTTTCGAGTAAGGGTGCACGATCTACAAAAGCACATGTACTTAGGTACATGTGTTTTTGCATGGAAAAAAGAGAATCCGGCAACAAAAAAGCACATATGCAGGTGCACATGTGCTTTTATTTATGGACCTATTCTTTTGAATCATCACCAGATTCATTATCTGTTTCATATGGTTCGTCTTCTGCTTCAAAATGCTGAAGATGAGCAAGCCTTTTTCTCACATTAATATAATTCTTTGTTCCTGCAACGGAAATGTATATACCAAGAGGTATAAGGAAATATCCAATGTATTGTACCAATGGTGTATCGGAAAACTTGATAAATGATGCACCGGAAACTATCAAACTCAGGGCCGTTCTTACATATGCAAGAAAAGTTCTTTCGTTTGCCAATACTGTTCTATCCGTAGCAAGGTGATCCCTCAGTATCATGTCTTCCCTGTTGTAGCAAATATATTTTTTCAAATTGAATCCTCCTCCAAACAACTACTGTTCAATAAAAATCAATAATATTAAAATTCTCAGGACATTAAGCGGAATGGCTGCTCTCTTTCCATTGAATTATTGGTGAGTTGAAACACTCTGACCAGTCAACAAAAGAAAATATATCATAAACAAGAAAAAGAGTCAAGTAAGATACAGTAACTATGTTGACATAGGAAAGATACAGCGACCTTGTACGATTATTCATTAAATGGATAGTATCGAGGTTGAAAGATTACAGCCAAATAAAATCACAATGTTCCAAGTGATTTTAATAATAAAAACTTTCATTGGCAAGTCATGGTATTATCACTTGATTATACGGCTATTTTTGATATAATAATAAAGATACAATAAAGGGTGGTGCAATATGTCACATCAGGCTATTTACAGAAAATACAGACCCAAGACTTTTGACGAAGTTGTTGGCCAGGAACATGTAACTGAAACACTCAAAAATCAAATAATGAGAAATTCAACCGCCCATGCATATCTATTTTCTGGTATCAGGGGAACGGGAAAGACTTCCACTGCAAAGATATTTGCAAGAGCAGTCAATTGTACCAATAATACAGATGGAAACCCCTGCAATGAATGTGATGCATGTTTAAGCATATTGTCCGAGCGGAACATGGATGTAATAGAGATGGATGCCGCATCCAACAACAGTGTAGAGGATATCAGGGATCTTAGGGAAAAGGTTAAGTTCCTTCCATCCCAGAGCAAGTTTAAGGTCTATATAATAGATGAGGTTCACATGCTGTCAAAGGGAGCATTCAATGCACTTCTCAAGACACTGGAGGAGCCGCCAGAGCATCTTTTGTTCATACTGGCAACTACAGAGCCACAGAAGATACCTGCTACCATATTATCAAGATGTCAGAGATTTGACCTCAAGAGGATATCTGTGGGAGACATGATGAATGCCATGAAGGAAATCTGCAGGGACTTGGGGATTGAAGCTGAAGAAAATGCTCTTAGGATGATTGCCAATAGTTCAGAAGGAGCTCTTAGGGATGCACTTTCAATACTTGACAGATGTTTGGTATATAGTGTTGACAAGATTACCTACGAGGATGTAATAACACTTCTTGGAACAGTCAACTACAATACAATCATAAGATTTACAGATATAATCATTGATAGGGATATCAGAGACTTGCTCACAGTACTGGATGAAATACTGTCCCAGGGAAAGGAAATAGCCCTCTTCCTTGAAGGACTCATAGAGCATTTGAGAAATCTCCTCATTCTTAAATCAGTAAAAGACGGTCAAAGTTTTGTTAACTATGGAGAAGATGCAATTAAACTCATGAAGAGCCAGTCCATGAAAGTGAGTGTAGATGATAATATAAGATATATAGAAGAACTTTCTGAAACACTGGCCCTATGTAAACGTGCAGTAAACAGTAGGATACTTCTTGAAACAAGACTTATAAAGATGTTGAGCACAAGAACTCAACCTGCAGTTGAAACTGTTTATATAGAAAGACCCGGGGTGGAAGTAAAGCAGAAAGAGGCAGCGAAATCCCAAGGGACACAAGAATATGAAAGGGCGGCAAAAGTTGAAAACACAAGGACGGTTGCAGCTCCTGAAGCAGTCGTAAGCAGTGGTAACGAAACTGCAGAACAGTCAACAGGAGAACCTTTTGAGCCACAGACAGTGGCTATGTCCGGAGATGACAGCGAGATACTAAGCCAGGTACAGGAAAACTGGGGACTTATACTTCAGACTGTCAAGAAGCAGAGGATAAGTCTAAATGCTATAGTCAAGGAATCGCAGCCATGGAAGGTTGTTAATGGTCAAGTGATTTTAAGATTTGCCGAACAGTATACTTTCCATCTAAACAGGGCAAATGCCAAGGCAAGTATAGAGCTGATGGAGCAGGTTTTTAAAAATATATTGAAAAAAGATTTAAAAGTGAAATTTGTGATTGAAGACACAAAAAAAAAAGAGTCTGATGAGGAAATAAAAAAAAAAATAAATGAAAAAGCTTTTGAATTATTTGGAAAAGACAAAGTAAAAATTATTGATTAAACAAGGAGGCTACTATAATGGCTAAAGGAAGAAAAATGCCCGGAGGAATGGGCGGAAATATGAACAATATGATGAAACAGGTACAAAAAATGCAGAAACAGATGGGTGAAATGCAGGCTGAACTTGAAACAAAAGAAGTTGAAGCTACTGCAGGTGGTGGAGCTATAAAGGCTGTAGTAAACGGAAAGAAAGAGCTTTGTAATATAGAAATCCAACCTGAGGTTGTAGACCCTGATGATATCGAAATGCTTCAAGATCTTATTATTGCTGCAGTAAACGAAGCAGTTAAAAAGGCTGAAGAAATGATGGAAAAGGAAATGGGAAAGATTACTGGAGGAATGAATATTCCAGGAATGTTCTAGACGGGGATTAATATGGAACAATATGCAGCTCCCATAAATCAGCTTATTGAGGAAATGTCAAAATTACCGGGAATAGGCAGGAAGACAGCACAGAGGCTTGCCTTTCACATACTTGATATGAAAAACGAGGATGTAGTTAGACTTGCTCAGACCATTGTAGATGCAAAGAAGTACATAAAATTCTGCTCAGTTTGTGGAAACATGACGGACAAGGATCCCTGCAGCATTTGCAGCAACGTAAAGAGAGATGATTCAATCATCTGTGTTGTGGAGGATGCAAGGGATGTTGCTGCCATGGAGAGAACCAGGGAGTTTAAGGGTTACTATCATGTACTTCATGGAACCATATCTCCAATAGACGGTATCGGGCCTGATGACATTAACATTAAGGGCCTCATAACGAGACTTGATGAAAAGGTACAGGAAATAATACTTGCCACAAACCCTACCATAGAAGGTGAAGCTACAGCAATGTACATATCAAGGCTGGTGAAGCCTATGGGTATAAGGGTTACTAGAATCGCCCACGGAATCCCTATAGGAGGAGACATAGAGTACACCGACGAGGTGACCCTTGTGAAGGCTCTTGAAGGAAGGACCGAACTCTAGTTTTATTAAACAAGACATGAAATATTTAAGTACCCGGTCGCATCAGAAGATGATGTGGAGCGGGTACTTTTTATTTCAAGACTCCTGTGTAG
>CAZFYP010000174.1:0-6317 GCA_964523535.1 uncultured Clostridia bacterium | reverse complement strand
GAAGAACTTATGATTGCAAGAGACACAAAAACATTAGTTTCAAAAAACTTGGTTAAATAGCTTGACAAATCCGTATAATTTACATATAATTTTCTTTGCAGTCTTGAGGTGATATATTTGATTTTAGATTTAAAAGATTTTTTAAAGGACGATTCGGTTTATAGGCAATATATTAAGGAAATCAAACCTGAAAGCTTGAAAATAGAAGATTTTATTAACTTGACAGATGATGTGATGTGTACAGTTGATGTATACAAGACAGATGAAAATCTTTATGGTGAAGTAAAGCTGGTTTATAAGTATATGGAAACATGTGCCAGATGTCTTGATGAATTTGAACATCAGGTGGAAACCGAATTTAAAATTATTATAGGTGAAAGTGAAAGTGAAGATGAACTAAGCATTGAACTTGTTGATGACAAAATCGACTTGACAGATGCCATAGTACAATCCATTTATATCTCAAAACCTATAAAAGTCTTGTGCAAAGATGATTGCAAGGGTATTTGTCAAAAATGTGGAATAAACAAAAACCACGGTGATTGTAACTGTGATGATGAAATTGTTGATCCTCGTTTAGATAAATTAAGAAAATTGCTTGATAAGGAGGTGTAGCTAATGGCAGTACCAAAGAGTAAGATATCCAAATCCAGAAGAGACAAAAGAAGGACAAGAAATGAGAAAGTAAAAGTAACAGGTTTTGTTGAGTGTCCACAATGTCATGAGGTGAAGCTTCCTCACAGAGTTTGTAGAGAATGCGGATACTATGATGGAAGAGAAGTCTTAAACGTAGAATAATAAACCATGAAGATAGTGTACTCACTATCTTCATTTTTTATAGTATGAGAAAGTCAAGAGCGCATAGTCCCTTGAAGTGTTGGTATTATTCGCTTAAGGATGCTTTATACGACTTCCTAATAACTGTTCTGGTCAAATGAAGTGACCTAGTTAAAGCGTTGATGACACTTTTTTGTTAACCGATCTGAAGGGTTCAACTGACCGAATATTTGATGTAAAGAATGCAGTTTCTACATGCCCTAAGAATTTTATTTTGTTTTAATTGCAAATTTATTTGTTCTACGTTATACTAAAACTTGAGTACTTTATAGAGGTGTGAAATGAATATTATTATAGACGCAATGGGTGGAGACAATGCACCTGAAGCCATAGTCAATGGCTCGATTGAAGCATTAAGGGACTATGATTTAAAAATTACTTTTTCTGGCAGGGAAGAGGAAATAAAGAAATATTTGAATATTGATAAAAATCTTCTCAATAGAATTGAAATCATTAATGCGGAAGATGTTATAACAAATGAAGACAAGCCTGTAAAAGCTGTTAGAAGGAAAAAGGATTCTTCACTTGTAAAAGGTATGAATGCCTTGAAAGATGGGTATGGAGATGCTATTGTTTCTGCTGGAAATACAGGAGCGCTATTAAGCGGGGGACTCTTTATCGTAGGCAGGTTGCCCGGAATAGAAAGACCTTGTCTAGCACCTTTGTTTCCCAATGGAGACAGATTCAGCCTTTTGATGGATGCAGGGGCCAATGTTGACTGCAAGCCTTCGTTTTTGAATCAGTTTGCCCTTATGGGTTCTATTTATATGGAAAATGTATTAAAGATAGAAAGTCCAAGAGTGGGATTGATAAATATTGGTACTGAAGAAGGTAAGGGAAACAAGCTGGTAAATGATGCATTTAGGCTTTTAAGGGCTTCGGAACTGAACTTCATAGGAAATGTAGAAGCCCGGGACATACTTGCTAATGATGCAGATATTCTTGTTTGTGACGGTTTTGTAGGAAATGTTGTACTTAAGCTTATGGAAGGAATTGTGTCGGAGCTTATGGGCCGAATGAAAAATGAAATAATGAAAACAACAAAGGGAAAAATTGGAGGATATCTGATTAAGGATTCCATGAAGATGCTTAAAGACCAGCTTGACTATTCTGAACATGGAGGAGCTCCTTTGCTTGGACTTAAGGCACCGGTAATCAAGGCTCATGGAAGTTCGGACAGTATTGCTATAAAAAATGCCATAAGACAGTCAAAAATATTTCTGGACAGTGGCGTTAATGAAATTATTAAAGAAGAACTAGAGAAGGGAGGGGAAGAAAATTGATTTTTCAAACAATAAAAAACTTGATTATTGAAAGGTTAAACCTAGAAGAAGATATTGAAATAAACATGGATACATCTTTCTCTGATGATTTGGAAGCTGATTCAATAGGACTTGTTGAGCTTATTATGAGTATTGAAGATGAATATGATATTGAAATAGATGATGAAGATGCTGAAAATATAAAGACCGTTAGAGATGCAGTTGAATATATTGAAGGTATAATAAACAAAAAATAAAAAGTCCTGATTTTAGGACTTTTTTTGTAAGTAATGATTGGTGATTAGTGACTAACTCCAAGTTAGTTAGCAATCTCCAATTATTAAGCTCTTGCCTTATGGGCAGGATATTGATTTTTCAAGATTTTGGTCTTGATATGACATTGGAGGAAAAATGGATAATAGTTTGTCTCTTGTAGAAGAAAGATTGGAGTACAGTTTTACGGACAGGGAACTCCTTGTAGAGGCCCTGACACACAGTTCATATTCAAATGAAAACGGACAGGATATTAAAAACAATGAAAGACTTGAATTTCTTGGAGATGCGGTTCTTGAAATAATGGTTAGCAACTACCTTTTCAACAAATACAAGTCAATGCCTGAAGGTAAGCTTACCAGGCTAAGGTCTAAGGTGGTTTGTGAAGAAATATTGTATGATATAGCAGTAAATCTTGAAGTAGGCAATTTTCTACTCCTTGGAAAAGGTGAGGAAATAACTGGTGGAAGAGAGAGAAAGTCTATATTGGCAGACAGTATAGAAGCGATAATAGCGGCAATATACCTTGACAGCAATATGGAAACCGTTAGGGGACTCCTACTACCAAGATTCAAGAAGTATGTGAATCTGGCGGTGACAGGAAAGTTGAATGTGGATTTTAAAACAAGACTTCAGGAAATCATTCAAAAGGATGATTCAACAAAGAGGATTAGATATGTAGTATATAAGGAAGAAGGTCCTGATCATGATAAAACCTTTTATGTCAAGGTGTATCTTGACAAGCAGACTATAGGAAGAGGTCAGGGCAAGAGCAAGAAAAATGCAGAACAGGAAGCTGCTAAAACTGCACTTGCAAGCAGAGGGTGTCTGGATGAAAAAGAAGACTAAGATAATTCCGATATTCATACCGCATCAGGGATGTCCAAATGATTGCATCTTCTGCAACCAGAAGAAAATCACAGGAAAAGGGAAGTACTTGGATGTTGGTGAAATAGAAAAAGACATAAGAGAATACTTTTCTACTGTAGATTCTGAAAAGCATGAAGTGGAAATCGCTTTTTTTGGTGGAAGTTTTACAGCTATAGACATCGAACTTCAGAAAAATCTCTTGGAGATTGCTTTTGACTATAAGCAAAAAAACCTTGTTGATAGGATAAGACTTTCAACAAGGCCTGATGCAATAGACAAAGGAATACTCGATATGCTTGAATACTACAGTGTTGATATTATTGAACTTGGAGTTCAGTCTTTGGACAATCAAGTGTTATTCAAGATAAACAGAGGACATACTTCAAAAGATACAGAAAAATCAAGTATAATGATCAAGGAAAGAGGTTTTATTCTTGGCCATCAGATAATGCCGGGAGTATATGGCAGCAGTCCGGCTAAAGATATAGAAACAGCTGTGAAATCCATTGAAATGAAGCCTGACATAGTAAGAATATACCCTGCCCTTACAATAAAAGATACAAGAATGGAGAAACTTTTTAAGGATGGAAGCTATAATCCTCCAAGTATCGAGGAAAGTATTGGAGTCGTTTCACATATATATTCCCTTTATGAACTGGCTGGGATAAAAATAATCAGAGTTGGTCTTCAAACTACAGATAATATCAATTATGACAAAGATATTGCTGGAGGACCTTTTCATCCTGCTTACAGGCAGTTGGTTCTGACAAATATCATGACAAAAAGCCTTGTTTGGATTCTTAAGGACAGTGAGATTGATGAACTGACTATTGAATGCAGAAAAGGGACCATAAACCTGTTTTCCGGAATAAATGGCTCAGGCAGGAAGAAATTGATTAATGAACTTGATCTTGTATCCTTGAAATTCAGGGAAGGATCGGATAACGATACTGTACTGCTAAAATTCGATGACATGGAAGTTAATATTGATATAAAGAAATTTTTTGATTTTTTCATAAAAACGAACAAGGAGTCCGGATATGTATTTGAAGGAGATAATAATTAATGGATTCAAGTCCTTTCCTGAAAAAACAGTCATAAAAATAAATTCTGAATTTACTGCTGTTGTTGGTCCCAATGGAAGTGGGAAAAGCAATATTTCCGATGCCTTTAAATGGGTTATGGGAGAACAAAGTGCAAAGACTCTAAGAGGAACGAAAATGGAGGATGTGATTTTTGCCGGTACGGAAAAGCGGAAACCCTTGGGCTATGCAGAGGTTAATCTTGTATTTGATAATTCTGACATGAGGCTTCCAATAGAATATCAGGAAGTATGCATTACCAGAAGGCTTTTCAGAACGGGAGAGAGTGAATATCTTCTAAATAAAACAGCAACAAGACTTAAGGAAATAAGGGAACTATTCATGAATACCGGGATTGGTATAGATGGCTATTCTATAATTGGGCAGGGAAGAGTCGAGGATATTGTAGGTACTAAATCCGAAACAAGAAGAAAAGTTATCGAAGAAGCTGCCGGAATAGTCCGTTTCAAGACCCGGAAGGAAGAATCAATAAGAAAACTGTCCAAGACAGAAGAAAATATTGAACGTGTTGAAGATATTATTTCAGAAATCGAGCAAAGAATTGAGCCATTGAGAATACAGAAAGAATCTGCCGAAAAGTATCTTGAATTGAAAAGTACCCTTAAATCTTCAGAGTTGAATTTATTGTCCAGGGATTATGATATTCAAAAGGAATTTCTTGAAAATATGAAGGAACAATTGACAAGCAAGGTGGAGGAGTTGAAAAAAAAAGAGGGGAATCTGGAAAGCAGTCGCATCAGATTTGAGAAATTGCTTATGGACAACAAGACCCTTGATGAAGAAATTTCAAAATATGAGCTTGAATACTCCGTCCATAAAAACACTTTTCTTGAGAATGAAAGTACTTTGAAGCTTCAAAAGGAAAAGAAACTGCTTTTTGAAGCAGAGAACAATAAAATCAATGACACTTTGAAGGATATCAACGAAAAAATATTTTCATGGTCAAAGGAAATTGAAAGATGCAGAAATGAAGCAGACAAGTTTAATTGTCAAATTGAAAGCGATAAGGAAATACTTCATGGAAAAGAGAAGGAACTGGAGAATTTTGTAGAAAATAGCAACAATATTCAAAACTCCATTGAAATTAAAAAAAATGATATTTTTGAGATGTACAATATACAAACGGAAACAAAAAGTAAAATAAACGTAGTGGATTCTCTCATATCAAACCTTGAAGACAGATATAAAAGCTTGGAGAAGGAATACAACCTTGCCGAGGAATCTGAAAAAAAGATTTTTGACAATATTGTTGAGAACAATGAGCTTCATGAAATAAATACTGCCAAAAAGAAGAAATTGGATGAGAATCTTGAAATTACAACTTCAGAAATAAATTCCTTTAAATTGAAGAAGAATGAATCGGACAGTAAACTTCTTGCTATAAAAAACAGACTCAATGAAATTGAATCCAGGAAAAAAATTATGGGAAGGATGCAGGAATCCTATGAAGGCTATTACAAGAGTGTTCAAAGTTTTATGGTTGAAAGCCGAAAGGACAAGGTCTTCGATAGAAAAATCATAGGTGTAGTTGCTGAACTTGTAGAATCGGAAAAATTATATGAGACTGCATTACAGGTGGCATTGGGAAGTTCTGTTCAAAATATTCTAATTGAAAATGAAAGAGATGCATCTGAAATTATTTCATATTTGAAAAGAAAGAAAATTGGAAGAGTAACATTTCTTCCTCTTGACACAATAAAACCGAGGAAACTCAATCCACGTGAATTAAATTCACTGAGATCCAAAGGTTGTATCGGTGTTTTCAGTCAACTGGTTGATTATGACAATAAGTACAAAAATATAATTGAGTATCTTTTAGGCAGGGTAATATTGGCTGAAAATATTGAAAATGGAATAAAAATAGCAAAAAGCATAAATTACAGTGCGAAAATTGTAACTGTTTCAGGTGAAACCGTAAATGCAGGAGGTTCCATAACAGGTGGTATAATTAGAAACAATATCAACCTTGTAG
>CAZFYP010000173.1:0-6361 GCA_964523535.1 uncultured Clostridia bacterium | reverse complement strand
GTCTTTTTTTACTGGAAGGATAATTTCATCCATGGTAACTCGGCTGGTAATACTGGAAACCTTGTCTTTTTCTATTGTAGCGGACAGTTTGCCTTCTGTAACAAGAGGAATCTTATCTACATTGGCCCCAACGGCTTCGGTGCTGTCTACGTATGTATTGGATTCAACAAGGCTTATATTTTTAAAATTATCAAACCCGTAATCAAGGAGCTTAACAGTATCGGAATACACTTCGGTGATGTAACCGTCCAAGACTACTGATATAAGAGTCAGACCATTTCTTTCTGCAGAACCAATGAATGTACTTCCAGCCTGTGGAGTATATCCGGTCTTCATGCCCGTAGCCCCATCATACTTGATATCTCTATACAGTCCGTCGATAATTATCTGGTTTCCATATCCGGTACCAATAAATAGTCTGTTTGTAGTATTAAGAAGTCTTTCATCTTCCTTAATATTCGTTTCAGATATGGTATACTGTTTCTTGCCTATGATTTCCCTAATTGTTTCATTGCTGTAGGCATAAGCTGCAAGCTTGGCAAGATCCGAAGCAGTAGTATAATGAGAATCATCATGAAGACCATGGGGATTTACAAAATTTGTATTTGTCATACCCAGTTCAACAGCCTTTTTATTCATCAAATCAACAAAATCATCAACTGAACCGGCACAGTTGATTGCAATAACCTCTGCCGCATCATTTGCAGAAGGAATCAGAAGACCGTGAAGAAGGTCTTCCAGTGAAAGTCTTTCACCAGGTTCAAGTGCTATATGGCTGCCATCTATTGTAAATGGTGTTTGGTCGTCAACAGTATATATATCTTCAAGACTTCCATTTTCTAAAGCAACCACTGCAGTCATGAGTTTTGTCAAACTTGCCGGGTATTTTATTTTATCGGAATTTTTGCTGTAAAGTAACTTGCCGGTTTCTCCGTCAATGAGAATTGAAGCATTGCATTCAAGACTATCTATGGCAAAAGATTTAATCATTGTAATCGAAAGTAGTAAAATTGCTATAATAAGAATTTTTTTCATCAGAACCTCCAAATATGTCAAACACAAAATAGTATATCAAATAATTATTAAAATTGTAAGTTCTTATTTTTTTTGTTATTATATATTAGTTAGCGAATGTTAATTTAGGAAAATTCCAGTAATAGAGGGTAGAATATGGACTATTTGAAGAAAAGGACTTTGATTTTTATTATAGCAGCGGTGCTTTTGGGATCTCTTTCATATGGTTTTCTGAATCGACAAACAGACAATGTGGCTGATTCGATAGAAAAAAATATGGACAATTCCCAAGAAACATCTTCTAATGACAACTCCAAAGATATTCTTCAGGAAATTGATGAATTAAATGACTATGAAGAAAAGGGCAAAAATGATGAATCGGTGAACACTGTAATATTTGTCGATATAGATGGTGCCGTTAACAGCCCAGGTACATTTCAGCTTCCTGAAGGAACAAGATTATGTACACTTATTGAAATGGCAGGTGGACTCATGGAAAATGCCGATACCAGGTTTATAAACAGAGCAGAAAAGCTTCATGACGAACAAAAGGTATATATTCCGGAGGAAGGTGACGATATTGATCTTACTTCTTTGGATTCCAAAGAAGTATCTGATGATTCATTAAATTTTGATGATGGTTTGATTGATATAAACAATGCAAACAGGTCTGAACTGGAATCACTCCCTGGCATAGGCGAAGTTATTGCCGTAAGAATCATAGACTACAGAGAGAATACCAAATGCTTCTCCTGCATAGAAGATATCATGAAGGTTTCAGGGATAGCTGATGGTAAATTCAACCTAATAAAAGATTTGATTAAAGTGAAATAAAACTTTACAGTTATTACAAAATACTACAAAAGTGTTGATATATAAAAACAAGGAGAAATATATGAGTATTGAAGATATAAAATTGACTCAAATGACTAAAAGCTCTGGCTGAGCAGCTAAACTGGGGCCTGAAACCCTTGCTCAAGTTTTGAGTAAATTACCGTCTTTCGAAGACGAAAAACTTATCGTAGGTCTGGGAAAGGCTGATGATGCAGCAGTATATAAAATAGATGAAGATAATTGTATAATACAGACTCTCGACTTTTTCACACCTATTGTTGACGACCCCTATACTTATGGTCAGATTGCAGCAGCTAATTCCTTGAGTGATGTTTATTCAATGGGTGGAGAACCTGTTCTTGCATTGAATATAGTTTGTTTTCCAAATTGTTTGGATCCTGAAATTCTTTCGGAAATACTTAGAGGCGGTGCGGACAAGGTAAAGGAGTCAGGGGCCGTTCTGGCAGGAGGACATTCCGTAGATGATGACGAACCAAAATACGGCTTGTCTGTAATGGGTATAGTAAAGGAAGAAAACATACTAATGAACAGTGGCGCCAAAGTAGGGGATATTATTGCTCTATCAAAACCTTTAGGCCTTGGTATTGTAAATACTGCCATCAAGGGCGAACTGTGTGATGAAGATACATACAAGGAAGCTGTTGATGTTATGACTGCTCTAAATAAAGAGTCTGCTGAAGCTGCTGTGAAACTTTCCGCCAATGCCTGTACGGATATAACCGGATTCGGTTTATTTGGCCATGGTATTGAAATGGCTGAAAACAGCGAAGTGACTTTGGAACTGGAAATGGATAGAATACCGGTCATAGGTGAAGCTCTGGAGTATGCGTCAATGGGTCTTATACCTGCCGGTGCATACAGCAACAGGGACTTTTACGGCAATAAAGTATCAGACAAGGGATTTGCAGAGGAGCTTATAAGCGATATTTGCTATGACCCTCAAACTTCAGGCGGTCTTCTGGTTTCAGTACCTGAGGAAAACAGGGACATGCTGAAAAAATATGATTTTTTCAAAGTAATTGGAAGGGTAGTTGAGAAATCCAAGTACAGTATAATATTAAAATGATGGAGATATGATGAAAAAAGAATTGTACAGAAAAATTCCAAAAGTGGATTCAATTATTGAAAAAGAGGAATTCAAGGATTATCTGAAAAAAATCGACCAGAAAATAATTGTGGATATAATCAGAAATCAATTAGAGGACTTAAGGGCTGAAATCTCCGAATCCAAAGACTTAAAAAAACTGGAAAAAAGAATTGAAAATATAAATAAGACCATTATAGGTAAAATCGATAAACTTTACACAAGTAATTTGAGAAGAGTTGTAAACTGTACTGGTGTAGTTATTCATACCAATCTTGGAAGATCTGTTTTGTCTGAAGATATATTCAATGAAATAAAAGATATTCTTACACACTATACGAATCTGGAATATGACCTTGAAAAAGGAGAAAGAGGTTCAAGGTATGACATTGTGGAGGATATTATATGTTTATTGACAGGTGCGGAAGCTGCCTTGGTTGTAAACAACAATGCAGCAGCGGTTATACTTGCCTTGAATACCCTTTCGTCAGGAAAAGAAGCCATTGTATCAAGAGGTGAGCTGGTTGAAATCGGAGGCAGTTTCAGAGTTCCTGAAGTAATGAAAATGGGTGGCGCAGACCTGGTAGAAGTAGGCACTACCAACAGAACTCATCTTGTGGATTTTGATAATGCCATAAGTGAAAATACAGGAGTGATTCTCAAGATCCATACAAGCAACTACAAGGTGATAGGATTTTCAAAAAATGTAGATTCATCAGACCTTGTAAATCTTGGCAAGGAAAAGGGAGTCATTGTAATGGAAGACCTTGGTAGCGGTACAATGGTAGATTTTAGCAAATTTGGCATTGCATACGAACCAACAGTCCACGAATGTGTCAAAAAGGGTGTTGACCTAGTTACCTTTAGCGGAGACAAGCTTCTTGGAGGTCCCCAGGCAGGAATAATTCTTGGGAATAAGGAACTTATTGATAAAATGAAAAAGAACCAGCTTACAAGGGCCTTGAGGGTGGATAAGTTTACTCTTGCTTCACTGGAGAGTGTTTTCAGGAAATATCTTCTAGAATCAAAAGCTGTTGAAGAAATACCTACACTGAGGATGATTACGCAGGATGCTGAGGAAATAAAGCTTAATGCTGAAAAGCTTTATGATATGATAAAAGAAAAAAATCCTGAAGCCAGGATCAAAATCGAAAAATGCAATTCGAAAATCGGGGGAGGTTCTCTTCCGGAAGAGTTGTTGGACAGTTATGCAGTTGTACTGCATCCTGATCAAACAAATGCATCGAGGATTGACAGGGAATTCAGAAGTCTGGAAATACCAATTGTTGCAAGAATCAATGAAGACAAGGTCATATTGGATATGAGAACAGTATTTGTAGACGACTATGAAATAATAGCTGAAGAAGTTAACTCAATATTAAAATAACAGGTGAATATATGAAAAACATAATTATCGGTACTGCAGGACATATAGACCACGGTAAAACCACACTGATAAAAGCCCTTACAGGTTATGATACGGATAGACTTAAAGAGGAAAAAGAAAGAGGTATTACAATCGATCTTGGATTTTCTTTTTTTGAACTTTCAAAGGGCAACAAGGTGGGAATCATAGATGTTCCCGGACATGAAAAGTTCTTGAACAACATGCTTTCAGGTGTTGTGGGAATGGACTTTATATTGTTTGTAGTTGCAGCAGATGAAGGGGTAATGCCCCAGACTATTGAACATTTGAACATACTTAATCTGGTAGGAATAAAAAACGGTATTATCGTTATTACGAAGAAAGATATAGTCGATGAGGAAATGCTTGAACTTGTTGTCGATGATATAAAAGACAACTTTGTAGATACATTCCTTGAAAATGCACCTGTGGTGGAAGTTTCATCAAGGACAGGTGACGGCATAGACAAGTTGAAGGAAATGATAAATGAATATTCTGAAAAAGTCGTACCCAGGGATGACAACAAGCCATTCAGGCTTCCTGTTGACAGGGTATTCACACTTAAGGGAATAGGAACTGTGGTTACTGGAACTGTCATTGAAGGAAATATAAAATTGAATGATGAGCTTGTTATTTATCCCCATGGAACACCGGCCAAAGTAAGAAATATTCAGGTTCATGGAATTGATGCCGAAAGAGCATCGGCCGGTCAAAGGGCGGCAATCAACATTGCTTCTCTTTCAAAATCCGAAATAAGGCGTGGTGATCTTCTCGCAGAAAAGGACAGTATATCAGGAAGTAAAATAATTGATGTGGAACTGAAAAATCTTAGTGATTCAAAGAGGATAATAAAAAATGGCTCCAAGGTTCATTTCTTTGTAGGTACTAAGGAAACAGTAGGAACAGTGATACTTTTTGGAAAAAAAGAACTTCTTCCTGGTGAAATATCAACAGCTCAAATAAGGTTTGATGAAGATATTTCTGCTAAATTCGGTGATCGCTTCATAGTAAGATTCTATTCTCCTCTGGAAACAATCGGTGGAGGAAGAATAATTGATCCATCAGCTGTGAAACACAAGACAAACAGTGAAGTTGCCATACAATCTTCAGCAGTCAAGTCTAGGGACGACCTTAATGAGATAATATATGAATTCATAAGGGAAAAGACTGTAGTTGTGGAAAAGAATGATCTATACAGGTTGTTTTCCATGGAGATATCAACTCTTGAGGGAATATTAAATCAACTGGTTGATTCTGAAAGAATAAGATGTTATGATGACAACCGCAAGGAATTGTATATGACATCGGAGAATTATGAAAAGATCAAGACCGAAGTTTTAAACAAGGTTGAAGAATATCAGGACAAATTTAATCTCAAGCCGGGAATAAACAAGGAAACACTTGTCAGTTCCATTTCATTTGACTTGGATGCTTCTCTTTTCAACAGAGTCCTCAAGGATATGGAAAAGGATGAATTCATTGAAGTGAATAATGAATTTCTTAAGATATATGGATATGAACCGGAATTGACCGCTAGTCAAAAATCCATATTGGAAAGAGTTCTTAAACTTTTGAATAGTGAAGATATGATTGTAAAAAAGGATGCCATAGCTAAGGAAGACAAGGATTTTTCAATACTTGACTATCTTCAGTCAAATGAAACTGTTTCAGTGCTCAACAATGAGTATGTTGTAAGGATAGAATATATGGATGTAATAAAGGATAAGACTTCAGAATATATACGAAGCAATGGATCCATTGCAGTGGCTGAAATAAGAGATCTATTGAGCACCAACAGAAACAAGGCAGTAGTCATTTTGGAATATCTTGATAGTATCAAATTTACCAAGAGGATGGATAACGATAGAATTCTCTGGTAAACAAAAATTATCAATTTTGTATAAAATGATTTATAATAGTAATAATAATACTACGAGGTGAAAATATGAGTAACAAAATTTTGATTGTAGATGATGAACCGTTATTGGTAAAGGGATTAAAAT
>CAZFYP010000172.1:0-6406 GCA_964523535.1 uncultured Clostridia bacterium | reverse complement strand
CTAGAACTAGTCGACAATAACATAAAGCAAATAATATTAAAGAACCGAAAACTCTATAATCTAGGCACCCAGGGACCTGATTTCTTCCTCTACCATGGTATTGTTCCCTGGAGAAAAAACAAGGGCTATGGCAAGTATGGCGGAATAATTCACAGAAGTGAGACAAACAAACTCCTGTACAACATAGTCAGGCATATCAACTCCACAGAAGACAAGAGTTCAAGCGAAAAGTCGATTTCCTATGTTATGGGATTCCTATGTCATCTTTCTCTTGACTCAATATCCCATCCATTTATTTATTACCACTCAGGCCTTTATACGAAGGGGGACAAGACAACTGAAGTCCATATGCACTATCACAAAGAATATGAGATGATCCTTGATGGACTAAATTCAGAAAGACTAGGAAAAATCAAATCCGTTGACTTTCCATATAGGGAAACCTTTATCCCCTCTGAAAAAAACTTGAGGGTAGTACATAAACTTTATGAATACATAATAAAGCAAACTACAGGAGAGACCCTTCCTGATAATGCAATCTCGGACTGTGTCGATGATTTCATGGATCTATTCGGAATATTCCCTGACAAAAAGGGATTAAAGAAGAAGGTTTTAGTAAAACTGGAAAGACTGGCAGGTCATCCCCATGCAGTCACAAAAGCTTTGATACAAGATGAATTTGAAGACAAAGATGACTATATGAATCTCAACCATACCGAGTGGGTCCATCCTTGCGACGAAACCATCAAGTCAACGGAATCTTATGTAGACCTTTTTAACAGAGCCGTTGAAGATACGACAAAAAAAATCAACCAGTTGAATACGCTGATTGATTGTGATTTTTCAATTGATGATGTTGCAAATATTATCCACAATGTTTCATTTGAGACAGGTACTGTTCACAATTATGTGGATGATATGAACATAGCCGAGATGAAATATTGTAATGTCAAAAAATTCTAATAGGTTATTGATTATATAAATCAAGAAGTTCAGATAAAACTACTAAAAAACATCCACATCATTTACTTCCGCATCATTGATACTGCAATAGTGGTTTATTTCATCAAGCTCCTGCTGTATCTCAACTTTCTTGTTCTCATACCTTACTATCTCATTGAGACTGAATCCTGCACCAAGAAGTATATAGAATATTGGTGCTACGGAAATTATCTGGTCGTTGAATATACCTGCCACGAGATATCCTGATATTCCAAGGAAAATACCCAGGCCAGCAAACTCTCTGAAGTGCATGAATTTAGCCTTCCAGTAAAGTTTCAAACTGCTGAAGAAATAGCCTGCAAAAAGTATCAACATTGCAATTAGTGCAACAAGTCCATTTTCTATGCCAATCTGGAGGTACATGTCATGGGGTTTGTCAACTACAATTCTTGATCCCCATACAGTTTGCTTTCCTGCATAGTCCTGCTGTGGAAATGCTATTGGATACATTCCTGGACCGTAACCATAAACAAGGGCTCCTTCAAGCAGGGGAATACTGTCCATCCATATGAATCCCCTTCCAGAGAAAAGATACTCCCTTCCAATCAAGGGTTTAAACTGTTTCGGATATTCACTTACATTGAGGGTTCCACCGATATCATACATCTTCAAACCTTCATCGGTAATAAAATATATCATTTCCTTCTTGTAGGCAAAAACCTTGAAATATTCCTTACCTTCAAAAAACTCAACACTGTATCCTTCATATTGTTCCTCTTCAAACGACAGTATCAATCCATCAACTATGGGAGTTAGTTTATTGTCATTATCATCCAAAAAACTTATCCCCTCATCTGCATACCTGATTTTAAGTGTTTCATTCTCTGTAACAATATCAACATGATTTCCTTCAAATCTAATATCTTCAAACCTTACAATTGAACTAATGGCTTCTATTTCCATGCCAGGTTCCAATTTATCAAATTCAGTAAGTACAGACCCGTCACTAAAATAGTTAGTCAACATTACAACAATAATAAATCCAGATATAAGTGGAATTATTTTCTTGATATTTTCAGCCAATACTTTTCTAAACACTATGATCATAATCAATAACATAAACATGGTTCCTACATATCCAGCCCTTGACTTGCTTCCTATTAAAATGAAAAACATCATACATGAAAGAATACCTACAAAAAAACTTTTCTTCCTGCTTTCCTGAAACAAATACATTGTCAAGGTCGAAGGAAACAACAAGGCTGCATAACTTCCTACAAAATTCTGATTATACATGGTAGCAGATATTGTATTTACAGCGTTCCTGAAGTTCAAAGACATACCTGTAGTTTGTTCAGACAAGGGAAGTATTATCTTGGCCATAAATGGATGTTCCAGAACCGAATACCCAAAATACTGGGTAAAACCTACAATGAAAACCACAATACCAGAAAATACCAGTGAAAACATAATAATCTTAATATCTTTTTCAGTAGTAACCATATTGTAGGCAAGTACTACAGCTATGGCATATCCAACCAGCACCCATACTCCCTGAAACTGTTCCATGAATCCTCTCCATGAAACTACAAGATATTCTGAGAAATATGTGGATATAATTACCATTACAATATAAATCAGCAGGGGTAAGTATATCCACGATGCCTTAAATTTTATCCTTCCAAAAATCCTCTGTACAAACAAAAGGGCGAATGATGAATATACTACAATGATAAAGACCAAGGCCTTATAATAACTGAAAAAATCTATATGAGAGGATCCTCCCCTCCAGTTCAACAGTTCAAGCCCATCTATCTCTATTCTTTTACCCACAACAATAAGAGGTACTAGAGCCAGCAATAGAATTATGGGTAAAAAATATACCGTCTCAATACTTTTCCTTTCTTCCATCTATTCCCCCACCTTTTGTTTTTTTATAATATCATTTATTGCTATTCCCAATCCCACCAAGACATAAAATACTGGAGCTACTGATATTATCTGATCATTGAACATTCCTGCTCCCAGATATGAAATCATTGCCGTAACGCATCCGACACCCATGTAGTCAAGATAAGAAGTCAAGTCCCTTTTCCAGTAAATCTTCATGCTGTCAATGAAGTACATTAAGAAAACAGACAACAGTGCTAGTAAAGATACTACTCCTGTATTGATTCCTATCTGCAAAAACACATTATGCGGCTTGTCCACAATTATTGTAGGATTCCTATATGCATTCATCTTTCCTATATAATCCTTCTGTGGAAATTTTACAGCATATGTATCTGGTCCATGACCATACAACAAGGTATCCTTAAGCATAGGTATACTTCTTGACCATATATAGCCTCTGTTGGTAGCAAATTTTTCATATCCGTCCAAAAACTCCAAGCGTTCAGGATAATCTGTAGTCCCAAGGACTCCACCCGAGCTTCTCATCTTAAATCCATTTTTTTCTGTAATATATAATATGAATTCCTGGTCATATACTGTAACATAGAGTTTCCCTGTTACATCGCTCATTTTTATTATGTAATTGGAATATACCTCATCCACAAAAGTAATTTCCTTATCGTCAGTTGTTATGGCAAGGCTTTTATTATATTCATCAAAAAACAAAATATTACCTTCATTTATAGTCATTCTGAGAGCTTCTCTTTCTGTTACAATATCTAGAGAATATCCTTCAAACTTAAGATCCACCATCTGAACATCGTCCTCGAAATTTTCATCGATTCTTTCAGATTCTTTCGTTAAACTCATGGATAAGAATTCATTAAAAACCTGCCCCTCCGAATACATGTTCATGCCAGTCATTGCAAGTATTGCAACTACAAATAATATCGCAAGTTTTTTTATTCTTTTTCTAAACAATACTACAATAAAAATCACACCAAGCAAAAATCCTACCAAACCTGCTCTAGAATTTGAACCTATCCAAATCATCTCCATTAAAACAAAGAAAATTCCTGAAATAATTGACTTTTTAATATCCTTGGAATAGATAAACAAAGCTACAGCTATGGACATCATTATACACGCAAAGCTTCCTACATAATTCGTATTATACATAGTAGCATATATCTCTCCGGCCTCAAACTTGAATTTCAAAGTCTTTGCAATATGATGAAGGCTTTCAGGCAATACAAGATATTTCCCAAATTCCGTCTTAAAAAAATCATGTCCAAAATATTGACCAGCTCCTATTGCCGCAGTTACTAGACCCATAAATATATATGCTCCTATCAGCAGTCGAACATGATTTTCATTCTGTATATAATTGATGACCGCTGCAATCACAAGGCCATAGGCAACCATAACCCACACCCCCTGAAATTGCTCCACAAAACCTCTACCAGCTACAGTTTTATACTCAGACATGAAATAAGAAACAAGTACAAATATCGAATATACTCCCAGAGGAATATAATATTTTGATTTTTTTAAACTTATGCCATCTGATATCTTTAATAATGCCAGCAGTATAATTGAAACATATACCATCATCGAAAAAGCTATTGACTTATAATAGCTGAAAAAATCGGTATTTACATCTCCACCTTTCCAGTTTATCCTTTCGATTTCACTTAAACTAATCTCTTTGGCATAAACAATCAATGGAACTATCGCAACTATGAATACTAGCGGCAATAAATAAAACCATTCCAGATCCCGCACTTTCTTATCTGGAGTGTTATCAATCCTTTTGCTCTTCTTTTTTGACATATTTTACCCCTTTCTATTTCTCCACAGTGTCCTGTATCTTTACAATACTGTTTATGGCAATACCCAATCCCAGAAGAACATAAAATAATGGTGCTACTGATATCACCTGGTCATTGAAAAAACCTGCTCCCAAATAGGAAAATACACCTGCAAGGGACCCTACTCCCATATGTTCCAAAAATGTTGTATTATCTCTCTTAAAATACAGCTTCATACTGTCTATGAAATATATCAAACAAATGGCAAGAAGTGCTATCAGCGAAACAAGACCAGTATTTATCCCTATCTGTAAATACATGTTGTGTGGCTTATCAACTATAATGGCTTCATTGTAAAATGCATTCATCTTGCCTACATAGTCCTTCTGTGGAAATACAATTGCATAGGAATCAGGCCCATGCCCTATAATCAATGTGTCCTTAAGCATGGGAACGCTTCTTGACCATATATAACCCCTTGCCGAAGCAGCCCTTTCATATCCATCCATAAATTCAAGTCTCTCGGGATATGCAGTCTTACCAAGAACTCCTCCTGATCCCAGCATTCTCAATCCATCTTCGGTATAGTAAATTTTCATCTTCTGGTTGTATACTTGAAGTATAAATCTGCCATTTTCATCTTCCCTTGTTATCTTGTACCTAGAATATTTTTCATCCAACAATGTCACAATATTATTCTCCAGTTTTGATTCAACAAGATTTCCACCTTCATCCTCAAATAGAAATTCTTCCCCGTCTGCAATAATCTTCAGACTTTCAAATTCCGTAACAATTTCAACTGAATTATCATCGAATTTTACATCTTCTATTCTAGTTATTATGGATTCACGTTCCCTTAAGGCAGCTAGTTCCTTCAAAGGATCCATGGATGTAATTTCCCTCAATACAGCTCCATCAGATGCTGTATTCATAATAAATACAGCCACAATTCCCAAAGCAATAATTGCTGCAATTTTTTTAAAATTTCTCTTTAGGCTCTTTCTGAACAATACAACTATAAGCAAAAATCCTATAGCAAATCCAATTAATCCGGCCCTTGAATTTGATCCTATAAGAAGAGCCGCCATAAGCCCCAGGAAAATTCCTGAAAAAAATGTTTGTTTTATTCCCCTGGCATACACAAAAAGAGTAGAAGCAATGAAAATTAGTAATGCAGCAAAACTCCCTACATAGTTAATATTGTATAAAGTAGCATAAATAGTCTTCTCACCAAAAGTGAACTTCAAATTTTCTGCCTGACTGTGCATGTACTCAGGAAGAATAAGGTATTTACCAAAATCTGTCTTGAATATGTCATATCCAAAATACTGACCCAATCCTATAAAAGCCATAAGGAGACCGACAAAAATATATGAACCGACAAGAAGTTTTACGTGCTTTTCATTCTGAATATAATTGATACCTGCAAATACTATTATTCCATATCCAAGCAAAACCCAAACGCCTTGAAACAAATCTACAAATCCTCTGTTGGCTACAATGTCAAATTCGGAGAATACAAATGACAAGAAAACAAATACTGCATAAATTCCCAAAGGAATATAGTATTTTGACTTTTTAAACCTGAATTCTCCTACAAGCCTCATCAAAGCAAGAATTGCAAGGGATGCAAATGATGCAATTATAAAGAATAGAGACTTGTAGTAACTGAAAAAATCAACGCTTTTATCTGACCCCTTCCAGTTCATTCTCTCTATTCCTTCAACATCAACAACCTTAAGAAAGGTTATAAGCGGTAT
>CAZFYP010000171.1:0-6415 GCA_964523535.1 uncultured Clostridia bacterium | reverse complement strand
ATCTGAAAACGGATTATGTGGATATTCTACAGCTTCACAATCCAAAAGAATTGCCGGATCCCAATGACCCCGACGGACTATATGGGGGACTTTTGGAAGCAAAAGAAAAAGGGTTAATTCGTCATATCGGATTGACTAATCACAGGAGAGATCTGGCAATCGCGGCAGCCAAGTCTGGTGATTACGATACCATACAATTTCCGCTGAATTATCTGTCTACTGAAGACGATTTGAAACTGATCGACATATGCAAAGAAAACAATGTAGGTCTTATTGCTATGAAAGCTATGTCGGGTGGATTGATTTCAGATTCGTCGGCCGCTTTTGCATTTTTAAGGCAGTATGAAAATGTCGTTCCCATCTGGGGCATACAACACAACTGGGAACTCGATGAATTTTTGCAGTACGAAAAAAACAACATCAAATTGAACGAAACTCACTATACCCATATCGATAAAGATCGCATAGAACTTTCTGGCGACTTTTGCAGGGCTTGCGGTTATTGCCTGCCGTGTCCTGTAAACATTGAAATTCCTACCGCAGCGAGAATTTCCCTGCTTCTTAGAAGAGCTGTATACCAGAACTTTATGACTGATGAATTTCATGAGAAAATGGAAAGAATCAACGACTGCATCAATTGCGGACATTGCAAGGATCACTGTCCCTACGGACTTGACACGCCGAATCTGTTAAGAAAAGAATTGAAGCATTATGAAAAATTCTACGAAGAAAACAAACAAAAATAATTTCACTAGAGAGTGTAACATATTTTATGTAAAATCCTAGCAACCAAGAAAGTGAAAAATATTAAGTTTTAAATAGGTGAGTTGTCCCTTAAAATGGATAACTTGCTTTTTACTTGAACCCAATCATCCCTTCATTCCGGAAGCTTCAAGAATACTTCCCGATTATTGTCTACAATAGAACGAATGGCTTGAACACCATTCTCATCTATCAACTCAAGGTTACCACTTAACTTTCCCCCTATCGGTATACTCCATTCCTCATGTATTACTCCTGATACGAAACGGAGGGCAGCTAGCTCTGTTTTGGATTGACTGGGTAGAATCAATAATACCTGTTCATTCTGCTCATCTTTCACTAAAGTATACATTTGCATGGTACGGGAGCCGATATCATGTGTTGAATACCCTGGAAGGGTAGCTTCTGTTTTAAGAACCTTTTTTCCCTTATCCCAACTATAAAAGCTGACAACACCTCCAATATGTGGTGTTTTTACGTCTACCAGAAGCCTTTGCCCATTCTCGCCAAATGATGCAATATCAAGGGCATGTCTCCAACGAAAGCCTTTACCGATAGGAAGGCTTTCGGCTAGTACATTTCCATTTTCATCATACAAAACCAACTTTGACCCGCTAGTACTATTACTCAAGGTTAAAACGATTTCTCTTTCTCCATCCCCATCCCAATCGCTCCATATTGGAAGAAGGCTTTCAATAACCCAGTCCACTGGAACTGAAAATTTACTGATGACAGCAGGCTGGTCTGATAATTGCACCATTGTTACTGAGGTTGCTTCTAAAACATCCCCTAATATGCCATGCTGGTATTGATCATTCGGGTCAGATAGAATGAGTAAGCGTTGATGCTCATCCTGTATAATCTGACTATCAGGCAATGCATTAATATTTAAAATAGTTGTTTGGGTACCCATTTTGATCTGCAAATCACCGTTGGAAACAATAACATAATTATCTTTAGCTTCAACCTGTTTTGTGGTATCCGGCTGAAGGTTTTTTTTACTACAAGCACTTGAAGACAACAACAAAATCAAGCAAAAGAATAGTATTAATTTTTTCATTTCAATAACCTCTTTTCTTCAATAAGTGGTCTCGGACGGTTCTTATTACATCAACTAATCATTACAGTATCTGGTGAATTATGTGGTTAAACCCACAAAGCAACAACTTAGACGACGAAGTACGTATAGGATTAATTCTAGCATATTAGGTGTTTCCAGTGCAAATAACATTCTATCAATCACCATACAATTTCAATTCGTGTTGGTGCTTCCGAAATACCATTGTTAGAATGTAAATAACTCATTATGTCATTTAACAGACACCATCAATGTTTTTGATTTTATATACTCACCCAAATAGGTTGAACCCAAAATCAATACACCACCAATGAACTGCTCTATTCTCAATACCTCACCTACAAATAGCATACTAAGTATAATACCAAATACAGGCTCCAAGTAGCTATAAGAAACAATCTCAATTGATTTAAGTTGATGATATGTAGAAAAATATAAGCTGTAGGCAAAACCAGTATGAACTACTCCAAGAATAATCGTTAACAAAACTCCTCTTATATCTAAAAGAAAGAAGTCACTAGCATTATCCTCTAATAAAACAAATGGTATTAGTGCTAACACCGCAGCAATCATTTGAATAAGCGTGGCAATAGTGCTTTCTATTTTCACTTTTATTTTACGATTGATTAGAACAATTACAGCATAAAGGACACCAGAAACGCCACTTAGTGCCATTCCAAATACATTAGATCTATTGAATTCAACCATTCCAACTATTAGTATCAATCCTATAAATGATACAAATATAATGCATATATGTAGTACACTTAGTTTTTCTTTTAATATGAAGGGAGCTGCTAACATCACATAAATGGGACACATATTATAGATGATAACTGCGGATGAAATACTTGTATACTTATAGCCATAGAAAAGGGCCAACCAAGCCAATCCAATCAGTATACTGTTAAGCTACAAATTCCAATGCCCACAGACTACACTTTAACGACAAATTACAGTTTCCTAATTTAATATGTTCCTAAATGATTGTGTTGCTGCCTGCTGCACAATTTTTTCTTGTATATTTTTTAATATTCCTTTAGTATTCTACTGTAGTCAAAAAAAACGAGAGAAGAAACTAACGCCGTCCAAAGCCCGTTTCTTCTCTCTCCACAACAAATTCACAAGGAATTTATCAATGTTATGATACGAGTTTTTTGCGCCTTTGGCAAGACATATTTTAATAAAATTTCAGATTTAATTCTTTTTGATAGGTTCATGGATGCTTTTAAGGCCGAAGAAGTAACCTGTCCTTCCTGTGGTGCAAGGCATTCATGCACCAATTTCGATTTCTATCCCAGAAATATGATTTCATATGAACAAGGGGCGGTTGTGTGCAACATCATCTCTGTGCTTAGAGTCGACTGCAATTCTTGTAACACTACCCATGCAATACTTCCAGATATTCTAATACCTCATAGTTCCTATTCCTTGTCTTTCATACTCAAGGTGCTTAGATCATATTTTCTAGGCCATAAAACTGTTGCTTACCTCTGTTCCCATTTCCAGATTTCAGTATCCACACTGTATGCCTGGATTCATTTATTCAAGAAACAGAAAAGTTTGTGGCTTGGTATCCTCAAGGATGCTCAGGTGTCATCTAATGGTTTTCTAGACTTGATTCTCTCAGACAAGACTTTCACTGATTTATTTCACTCAACATTCAAGGTTTCCTTCATGCAGAATTTCAAAACTACACTTTCTGATTCCTCTTGATTATGATGGATTTTCATTTTTCCCTTACCACATCATTCCGAAATGGCGGCTTCTCTTGTACTCCTTTATCATGGTTATTGAACTACATTTATTCAAAGGAGGGCTTGTTTATGCCTAAAATACATTCTTCTGATATCGCTGTTGCTCATTTCAGGTTTGCCTTGATTGCACCTGTTATTCAAGGCACCTTTTTTGAGGCTTCGGCTTCAGAATACTATCGAAAAGTCACTGAAAATCCTCTGACTCTTCCTGATGGATCCACTTTCATCTACAATCCTAAAACTCTTGAGAAATGGACCCAGTACTACAGAAAGGGTGGTATGGATGCTCTTATGCCAAAGTCACGTTGCGACAAGGGTTCTTCCCGCACTCTCAATGATGTTGCAATCGAAGAGATATTTCGAATCAAGGAAGACTTTCCAAAGCTTAACGCTACCCAGATCTACTTCCGTCTTGTGAAGGAAGGTTTTATCCCTGATTCCGTTTCCGTAGCTTCTGTCCAACGCTTCATCAAGAAGCACGACTTGAAGTCTGCCAGAAATCCAAACATCAGAGACAGAAAGGCTTTTGAGGCGCCTTACTTTGGTGCTCTTTGGCAGGCGGATACCTGCTACTTGCCTTATGTAAAAGAAGACGGTAAGAACCGTCGTACCTACCTCATTATGATAATTGACGACCATTCAAGATTGATTGTAGGTGGTTGCATCTTTTACAATGACAACGCCATGAACTTCCAAAAAGTACTCAAGAATGCAGTTTCAACCTATGGTATTCCACACAAACTGTATTTGGATAATGGCAGCAACTATATCGATAGTCAGCTGGCTCTTATCTGTGGTTCCATTGGCACAGTCAAGCTCCACACCCCGGTAAGAGACGGGGCTTCAAAGGGCAAGGTGGAGAGGAATTTTAGGACTCTCAAGGACAGGTGGATCTATGGTCTGGATGCAGACTCAATTACGTCTCTTGAACATTTCAATGAGCTTCTTGCCGACTATATCCGTCAGCACAACACTACTGTCAACAAATCCACCAAACAGACCCCCATGGACCGTTTCATTGCTACTCAGGGTAGAATTCCTTCTCCCAAATCTCCTGAATGGCTTGATGAATGCTTCCACAACAGGATATCCAGGAAGGTCAACAACGATGCCTGTATCTCTATCAACAAGGTTCTATATGATGCTCCCCAGCAGTTCATTGGAATGAAGGTTGAGATAAGGTTCATTCCCAATCGCATGGAGGAGGCCTACATTCTTTATGATGGCAAGCATTATCCTATCCTTAGAACCGATAAGGTGGCCAATTCAAGGACCAAGCGTAAGAACAACATCACTGATCCTCTGGATTATTCAATGAGAGGAGGTGCTAAGAATGTTTAAATCATTTTATGGTTTATCCCACAATCCTTTTGACAAGCAGCTACTCAGGGAGTCGGATTCATTCCTGTCAAAGGACCACAAAGCCATGATGGACAGGTTGAATTATCTCAAGGATATCCGGGGCATAGGGGTCTTTACTGCAAGCCCTGGCATGGGCAAGTCCTATGCTCTTCGCTGTTTTGCTAAGTCATTGAATCCCAATCTGCATCAAATGGAGTATTTCTGTCTTTCAACTATTTCCGTTGCAGAATTCTACAAGCAGTTCTGCCACATTCTTGGTCTTGATGCCAAAGGTGGCAAGACTTCCATGTTCAACGGCATCAGAGACCGTATCTATTACCTTTACAAGGAAAAACGAAAACCATTGATAATTGCCATTGATGAAGCTCAGTACCTGAATGCAGGCATACTTAAGGATCTTAAGATGCTTATGAACCACGGTTTTGATTCCTTGAACTGTTTTACTCTGATTCTTGCAGGTGAACCTCATTTGAACCATACTCTTGAAAAACCCATTCATGAGGCTTTGAAACAGCGTGTTACCGTACATTACAACTATTCGGGTCTTGATGACAGTGAGATTTCAGAGTACATCTACCATAAACTTACCATTGCAGGTGGAAGTCGCTCCATAATTGAAGACGCTGCAATATCTGCTGTCCACAGCTACAGTCGTGGTAATCCTCGTCTTATTGATAATGTAATGTCATATTCTCTTGATCTTGGTGCCCAAATGGACAAGAAGGTTATCGATGCCAATGTAATGATGGCTGCAATTGATGCCCAATCTTTCTATTAATTTTTAGTTTTTAGGCTATGACTATCTTGTCATAGCCTTGTCTCATTCAAGAAGTTCTTTTCTTGACTCAGACAAGACTACTGCATTGTGTCGCAGCACGGTTATTACTTTGTAGTTCGGATATCACCGTGTCGTTATTTTCATATGTTTGTAGAATACAATGTGTTGTTTGGTCAGGCTGCAAAGTGTCGTTCAACAGTATACCTGATAATGCATATAATAAAACACTTGTTTTCTCGATTTGCTCGCTTTTAACATTAAGCTTGACCATAACAAGTAATACGGGTATAGACAAAACGGCACGGTAAAATGCAAGTAATACTGGTGATAAATCAATATACCTTGAGAATAAACCAATACTTCCCCATAAGAACATCACTGCAGTTAATTTAATTTTATTCATAAAAAGCTCCTTATTTCATTTTTGTCATCATTTTAATTCAGAAATAAAGAACTGTATTGTATAGAATTGTCACTTTAACATTGTATCTGATACTATTTGAAATTATTTAGATATTCTGTAGGGCTGATACCATTCATCTTTTTAAATTCTCTGATTAAATGGGATTGATCATAAAAACCTACTTTATGGCAGATATCAAATATATCTTCCCCCAATAATATTAATTTCTTCACTTCAGCCACTTTTAGCTGTAGTTGATAAGCTATGGGTGCTGT
>CAZFYP010000170.1:0-6425 GCA_964523535.1 uncultured Clostridia bacterium | reverse complement strand
TTTCTTTTTTTCAGGTCATCCAATTTGACTCTGATTCTCTTTGAATATTCCTTAAAGGCTTTTTCATTTCTGTCGTCGAGACGTTTCATCTTCTCTATCTTAGTAGACATTGTCTTCAAGTCTTCATCGGTCAGGTATTGCTTTACAGTTTCAATTCTTTTAAGGATTTTACCCCTTTCCTCAATGAGTTTTTCGAGTTCTTCCATGTCAAAATTCTCTTCAGGCTTGTTTGCCTGCCTGTATTGGAGTTCTGTCACTCTTATATAGTCATCAAGGAGTTCTATCATTTCAGATTGCACTCGGTACTCCTTCAATAGCAGCTTTTTTCATGGCTTGATGCCATGTGTCTCTAAATTCTACTACCAGACCATATGCTTGGTCAAGTTTTTCTATATCTTTCCTTATATTTCCCTCAACCAGAAGAGTTTGAATGTAATCATACATCTTTTTAAAGTCCTTTGATATTGGTATATTCATATCCAGGGTTCCATCAAGATGCTTTATTATCTTCTGGGCTTTTTTTAGGGCTTCGTTCTTCCCTGGAATGTCTTTCTTTTCTATACTGTCCCTGCCGTGGGAAATACATTTAAGGCATTCATTGTAAAGCATAAGTGTAAGCTCTTCAGGAGATGCCGTCATTATGCTTTGGTGCTTGTATTTGTCCACTGCATTTTTTCTGTTATTATTATACATATTCCCTCCTATGAGCTAAACATATTGTAAATGGCAGAACTCTGTGAATTCAGCGAGCTAAGTACCGTTTCCATATAGGTGAACTGATCCCAATAGTAGTCTTCCATATCTTCCATATCTTCAATGGCATCTTCTATTTTATCTGCCATTGTTTCAAGTTGTGTGTCCATATAATTCGTATATTCAGAAACATCTCCCTCAATACCAATCTTTTCAACAAGGAGTCCCTTATATCCGTTTGAATCCCTGGATGTTCTAACGACTCCCTTCATTATATCGCTTACCCTCTGTGCAAAACCAACTTCATCATATCTTTGTTCTTTTTCTTCTGATGAAAGAGTAGCACTATATGATATATCATCTTGCTTGTTGAAAAGTTCCATTACTTCATCCGGGTTTTCAGCAAGAGCCGATCTAAGTGTAGTTTCATCTATTACCAGTTCAAAAGTCGAATAGTCATCGGAGTTTTCAATTCCAATATCACTGAAAGTAAGGTTTATACCGTCAACAGCTTGGTAAAAAGCCGTCCTCATAGATGTTGTCATGGAACTCAGTATTGTATCATTCCTGAGGCTTCCACTCTTTGCCTTTTCCTCCCAAAGCTCTATTTCATCATCTGTCATTTCATCTTTCTGGTCATCTGTAAGTGGATCATAGTCAAGCTCTACTTCTTCATCTAACTTATCCTTTAATCCTTCATACATTTCATTGAAACTGTTTACATAGGATACTATTTTTTCATACATTGTATCTGTATTGTTTTCAACACTGTATTTTATTGATTCATCAGTTGCTTCCTTGAGAGAGAAGGTAGTACCATCAATTTCAAAAGTGTTTGAAGATCTTGTATAAGCAGTGGACGAACCATCAAGGTAAATTTTTGCATCCTGTCCGTTTTGTACATTTCCTGCATCTATCTTTATATGGCCGTCAGCACCGAAAAGGCTTCCAGTCGTATTCTCTATATTAATATAGGAACTTCCACCAGTATCATTTGATTCTATAGTAAAGGTATCTGACATTGTGCTGTATGACATCTTTACATTGGCATCAGAATCATTGACTTCCTCCATTATGTCCCTTAGGCTTGTAGTGTTCTCAAAGGTAAAATCAATATCATTTATTGTAAATGTAATTTCTTCCGTTTCTCCAAATACTGATTCCATTGATCCATCAAGGTCCAACATGTTTTTGCTACTGTTTTCTATGCCAACCTCTGTAAGAAAATCGCTGCCATCTTCTCCCGACATAAGCTGGATTACTGAGTTTTCCGCACTCAAGGAAAGACTGCCACCATCTATGGAAGCAGTAATCCTTCCCGTTCCAAATTCGTCATCGAATTTGCTTTCAAGATATGATGCAAGCTCTGAAGGATCGTCAAAAGTACCGTCAGCAAGTTCCGATGCATCTATGGTTATATCCCTCAAGACTCCGTCAAGGGTAATTGAAAAAGTCTTTCCATCTACTGCCGTGTTAAGTTCCTCTGTAGTAAGGCTTGAAAGGTCAGTAGTTCCACTTATGGTTCCCGACAATTTTCCCGAACTTGATACAGTAGAACTTGTTGCAATCTGTTCTATCTTGTCTATGGTATGACTACCGGTAGAAACATCTGAATCCACAAATATTTCAGCATATCTGGATACACTTGAAAGTTCGGAATAAGTACTTACTGTTTTCATTCCACTGTTGGACAGAATATTATTCTCTGGGGTCAGTACATCATAGAAATCGTCCATGAAGGAGTTTATATCCGTCATAACTTCTTCATATGCTTCCTGCTGCCACAACATATCCTGTTTTTCCTGATTAAGTGAGTCTATCTTGTTCTGATAGTTTATGACCAGACCTTCCACTATGGCCTCGGTATCCATGCCGCTGACCATACCGCTTATCCTTGATGTATCCGTTGTGGAAGCAGATGTGGTTGTTGAACTGCTTATAGTAGTCATATTATCACCTATACCTTGCTGTCAACATTAAGACCCAGATATTCCATGAGTCCAGATGCATAATCAAGTATCTTCTGTGCCGGAAGCTGTTTAATAACTTCACCTGATTCTGAATCCTTCATTTTGATTATAAATCTTCCAGTATCCTTGTCATGGGAATATTCAAAACTTCTGTTTTCAGCTTCAAAATCATTGTTGAGCTGCTCAACAGCCCTTGTGACATTGTCTTCACTTACATTTAGATTAAGCTGAATGTAGTTGGAATCAGATTTTACCATTTCATCTGAATCTTCGTATTTTGTTCTTCTTGCGTTTGTCTGAATTGCTATTGCGTCAATGGAGTTTGTATTGCTTACTATCATTTTGTACTCCTTTCACTATTCAAAAATATTATAAGAGCTTGTCCATCAAGTCGTCTATATCTATA
The DNA here is from genome assembly GCA_964523535.1 of uncultured Clostridia bacterium. GTDB lineage: Bacteria > Bacillota > Clostridia > Tissierellales > Dethiosulfatibacteraceae > Dethiosulfatibacter. The sequence continues at coordinate 3,356 of CAZFYP010000170.1, read as the reverse complement.
TCTACATCAAGGCTTGATGACTTGTTAGTTTCCTTGACTTCTTCAAGGATTTCCTTCCTGATTATCTTCATGGATCTTGGTGCGTCTATGCCTATTCTTACCTTGCCGTTTCCAATATCCACTATGGATATCTCTATGTCGTCTCCTATTAGGATGCTTTCCTCTTTCTTCCTGGTTATTACTAACATGACTACCCCCTGTCCTTTGTCTTAAGGGGATGCCTTATGTCATAGTCGGATTTTTCAAGTATTATCTGCTTTCCTTTCTTAGTCCTGAGTGAAAGTACTATGGGGCTTTTGAGATTTGCTGTCATTGTCTTCCGGTCCCTTGCCACAGATACTATTGAAAATATCACTGCATCCTCAGGTTTTTCTATTCCCAGGCTTTGTGCATCTTCGTCCTCAATATCAATTTCATAACTGGTGTCTGCATATATTGGCGGAATGAGTATAAATCTAATACTTTCATCCTGTGATGATGTCATTATATGAAGAGGACTTTTACTGGAATCCGATGCAGGTACTATTGTAAATTCATTTATATCTTCAAAACCATATATTCCCTTTTCAAAGGAAAATACTTGTATTGGGTTCTTGTTTTCTTCCATTTTCCACCTACCCTATAAAGTCAACCAGTGATTGTTGGATAAGGCTTGATCCTACAGACATTGCCGCCTGGTAGGATATTTGAGTAGTCTGGTATGCTATCAGCGCCTCTTCTATGTCTATGTCTTCAACCTGTGACAGCAAATTTTGAAGACTTATGCTATCCGCTGTATTCTGGTCCTGCAAAAGCTCAAGACCGGACATCTTTGCTCCTATTGCTGATCTTTTAACTGTAATATCGTCAAAAAAATCTGTTGTCTTCTCAAGATATTCATTTAGATTATCATTATCTCCAGAAGGATTGTTAAGCTCTTCACTTATGCTTTCAAGAAGGCTTATAAGGTTGTCTCCACCACTTCCCGTTATATCAATAGCCGACATGGCTACATCAACATCAGTACTGTTTCCAGTTCTGTATTTGAATTCCTGGGACATGAATCCTTCAGCTTCCACATCAGTCATACCTTCAATGGAAGAACCGTTGAAGGTATATGTTCCCGACTCATTATCAAGAGGAGCCGATGATGTATTCCAGCCTCCGAAAAGGTATTTGCCACCATAATCTGTATTTAAAAAATCTATGATATTTTCCTTTGCAGCATCCACCACCTGGGCAAAGCTTTCCTTGTTTGTATCATTGTAGGTAGAGTTAAGCCCCTGCTGAATGACCTCCATCACTTCCGACAATGAATCCGTTATAGTCCCCATTGCCTCTTCCTGGCCGTTCAAGATAGTCTCGGCTTCATCCATGTTATTTTCATATTGTTCAACTCTGTTTAATTCAGCATTTATATCCATTGATTTAACAGCATTTATAGGGTCTTCCGATGCTGTCTGAAAGGCTTTCCCTGTAGATACCTGTGTCTGCTGTTTTGACATTGTATTGTACAGGCTGTCAAGATTACTGAGAAACTGCCTGTTCATCATACTGCTTGATATTCTCATCTTATTACCTCCTAGCCCACCATGTTGATAAGGGTTGACATCATCTCGTCTATTACTGTAATCAGCTTTGCCGATGCATTATAGGACTGCTGGTACTTGACCATATTGATCATTTCCTCATCAATGGATACTTCAGACAAGGACAGTTTCTGCATTTCTATGAAATCCGTCATCTCCTGCTGATTTGCACTTTTGCTTGATGCCTCACTTACATTGGTAGCCATTTCCGCTATTGTATCTTGATAATACTCTTGGAGGTCTACCAAGGAACTGGATCCATCAAAGAAAGCTTGTCCATTGATGCTGTTTCCCCAATTCATGTCACCTTCAAGATAAATGCTTGACATTGCTATATTCCATCCGCTGTCACTTAGGTCGTCGGACACTGTAATGTTCATTGCTGTAACATTTGCCGAATCGAAAAAATCCACATCCTGGACTGAATCATTGCCATCATAGGGAACCGTATATCCTGCATTGTTGATTGTATTAAAGGACTCCACCAGGGCACTTGCCATATCATTGAGCTTTGAAAGATAGTAGGGTATTCCCTGTTCTGTAGATGAATCGCCGTCTCTTACATCAAGATATCCTCTGATTGCTCCGCTTGAGGGATTTGCTTCAGTTGAAGTCCCCTCCCAGTATAGGGTTGTTGTATTGTTGCCTGTTACAGAATCTGTTCCATCAACAACTGCTTGCAACTTGTTTGTGAAAGTTCCATTTATAAGGGTTGTTCCCGATGTGTTGATTACGAAATTTCCTTCTTCAGTTTCAAATGCATCTATATCTATAAGCTGTGAAAGCTGGTCTACAGCAAGGTTTCTGCTGTCTCTCAGCTCATTGGCTGTCGTTCCGTTAAGTTCCGCCTTCTTAATGGCATCGTTTAAATTTTGTATTTCATCAATATTTGAGTTTATATCATCAACTGTCAGACTTATACTATCGTCAATATCCTGCTGATAATCTAGAAGCTTGCTGGCTATTGAATGGAATGTATCCGTCAGTGTCTCAGCCGTCTGAACCACAATCTCCCTGAAGCTCAAATCCTGGGCATTGTAAGCCATGTCTTCCAGGGCAGTAAAGAATGATGACAGGTTTTCACTTAATCCGGAGTCTGAAGGCTCGCCGAAAATGGACTCAATATTGTCCATTACATCTGACTTTGCAAAGAGTTCTGAATTTGTTGAACTTTCATCCCTGAATTGAATATCGAGATACTTGCTTCTTGTTTGAGTAATCTCCTCAATATCAACTCCACCTCCTGCAGAAACCTGACCAGTGTTTGTACCCGGTTTAGCAGAAAGCTCCACTCTCTGTTTTGTATATCCCTCTGTATTTGAATTGGATATGTTGTTGCTGGTTACATCAAGTGCCATCTGGCTGGCCAGAAGTCCCGACTTTGCTATGCTTAAAGAATCAAATCCCATGATTATATCCTTTCGTCTATGGCGTTTTTCCTCTCTTCCCTTCTTCCAAGTACTCTCATGGATATGTTGATCCAGTCAAGTCTCGATTTTATAAGGGTGTCGTTGAGTTTTCCCACCTCCTGCAATTCACCAAGAGTCTTCTTAAGGTCCTTTTGCAGGCTGTCTATATATTTGTAGTCGTCGTCTCTTGTCTTCGACTTTAGTTCCGTCATATTAAAATCAGCTCCAGACAGTTCCAGGGATTCACTCATTTCATTACAGAGCGAATTCCTGTTCCTTTCCAGTGCTGAGAACTTCATGACAAGGGCAGATTCGACCTTTACAAGGCCGTCAATACCCCCAATGTCATTTTCCTTGATAGCTTGGGTTTTGCTTTTAG
>CAZFYP010000169.1:0-6447 GCA_964523535.1 uncultured Clostridia bacterium | reverse complement strand
ACCTAAAGTTATTTTCCTTAACCGTATGGACAAGGAAAATGTAAAGTTTGACAAGATTCTTGCAGAACTTAAGCTTAAGCTTGACAAAAAGGTTGTTCCTTTTGCAGTGCCTATTGGCTCAGAGCAGAATTTCAGAGGTTATGTGGATATAATTTCATTGCAGGGACTTCTGTTCAACGGTACGGAATGCGTCGAGTGTGATCCAAGTGAAGTGCCTGAAACGGCTATGGAAAGAGCAAAAGTGCTGAGATCTTCTCTTATGGAATCTGTAGCAGAAACAGATGAAAATATGCTTGAGAAGTTTTTTGCTGGTGAATCATTTACTGACGACGAAATAAGAAACGGATTAAAAACTGCAGTAAACAATGGAGAATTGGTTCCTGTAGTAGTTGGAACATCTGCCAAGACAATAGGTGTAAAAGAGCTTATGCACATATGCATAGACTATATGCCTTCAGCTGCAGATACTAAGGATTTCATAGTTACAAAAGGTGAAGAAGAGATTGCCCTCAAGATTGACAGGGAAAAGCCTTTTGCGGCATTTGTATTCAAGACCATAGTAGACCCATATGTTGGAAAGATATCTCTGTTCAAAGTTATGTCCGGAAGTATCAAAAAAGATGATGAGATATACAATGTCAACAAAGATGAGTCTGAGAAGGTTGGAAGTCTTTTCTATATGATGGGAAAAGAACAGCTTGAAACTACCGAACTTTTCGCAGGTGATATTGGTGCATCTGCGAAATTGCAGTATGCTGAAACTGGAGACACCTTCACAGTTAAGAATAATCCACTGAAGTTTCCTCCTATCAATTATCCGAAACCTTGTTTATTCCTTTGTGTCGAACCAAAATCAAAGGATGATGAAGAAAAGATTGGACAGGCACTTACAAAGCTTACAGCAGAAGACCCTACTTTTATAGTTGAAAGAAACAAGGAAACCAAGCAACTTCTTATTGGTGGACAGGGCAATATGCAGCTTAATGTTATAACCCGTAAGATGAAGAACATGTTCAATGTTGAAGTTGAACTTTCAGATCCAAAGATTGCTTACAGGGAAACAATCAAGGGAAAAGCTGATGTACAAGGAAAGCATAAGAAACAATCAGGTGGAGCGGGTCAGTATGGAGATGTTCATATAATATTCGAACCTGGTCAGGAAGATTTTACCTTTGAAGAAAAAATATTTGGAGGATCTGTTCCAAGGCAGTATATACCTGCTGTTGAGAAGGGCCTTAGAGACTGCTTGAATAAAGGTGTTTTGGCAGGATATCCTGTTGTTAATATAAAGGCTACTCTTTATGATGGTTCTTATCATAATGTTGATTCAAGTGAGATGGCATTCAAGATGGCTGCAACTCTTGCATTCAGAAAAGGTATAAAGGAAGCAAAACCTGTACTTCTTGAGCCTATTATGTCTGTTAAAATAATTATCCCTGATGATTATATGGGAGATATAATGGGAGATATGAACAAGAGGAGAGGAAGGATTCTTGGAATGGAACCACAGGCTAATGGAAAGCAGCTGGTTCTTGCAGAAGCTCCTCAGGCTGAAATGTTCAAGTATGCCATAGATCTTAAGTCCATGACTCAAGCAAGAGGAAGATTCGAGATGGATTTCTTGAGATATGAAGAACTCCCTTCAAATTTGGCCGGTAAAGTTATTGAAGAATCATCACTTGAAAAAGAACATTAAATAAAATTGAATTATTGTATTGAAAAGTTGCAGTTTAAAAGGCTGCAGCTTTTTTATTTTCAATGATATAAATAAAAAATTGTAAAATTTCCAAGAAGTATAAAATATATTTTGTTAGATTAGGCCATCTATGTTAAAATTAAAGGTAGAGTTTGAAAAAGGGTGGTAAGAAATGGATTTAACTAAATTAAATGAAAAACAGCACGAAGCCGTTACACATATAGAAGGACCTGCACTTGTAATAGCAGGAGCAGGGTCTGGGAAGACCAGGGTCCTTACAAACAGGATAGCTTACCTGATTGAAGAAAACTATGTTTCGCCTGGAAAGATACTGGCAATAACCTTTACAAACAAGGCGGCCAACGAAATGAAGGAAAGAATTGCAGACCTGATTGACTATGATGTCAGCAGGATGTGGGTAGGTACTTTCCATTCAATATGTGTAAAAATCCTAAGAAGATGTATAGACAGAATTGGCTATGGCAGTAATTTTATAATATTCGACAGTGATGAGCAGAAGATAGTAGTGAAGGAATGTATCCTTGAACTTAATTTGGATACAAAGGATTATGATCCCAATACTATCAGAAGCATTATAAGCAATGAAAAGAATGGTAGAACTAGACCTGATGAATTCATAAAGGAAAATTTTACGGATTTCAGAAAGAGAAACATCGGAGAAATCTACAAGCTTTATGAAAAGAAACTAAAAAAAAGCAATGCCCTTGATTTTGACGATCTTCTTGTAAAGACTCTTGACATATTGGAACAGGATGAAGAAATACGAAATGAATACAGGGATAGATTTGAATATATATTAGTTGATGAGTATCAGGATACCAACAAGGTACAATATATGCTTGTAAGGATACTTGGAAAGAAAAGCGATTCAAAAGAAAATGTATTTGTAGTTGGAGACGAAGACCAGTCCATTTACGGATGGAGAGGTGCAGATATAAACAACATACTTGATTTTGAGAAGGATTTTCCTTCTTCCAAGGTAATTAAGCTGGAAAGGAATTACAGGTCTACACAGACCATTTTAAAGGCTGCTAACGCAGTAATAAAGAATAATACCAACAGGATAGGAAAGAATCTTTGGACAGAGGATAATGAAGGTGCAAAAATTCTTATTAATAAGTCTTTTGATGAAAAATCAGAAGCCTTGTTCATGGCTGAAAGGATATACAATGAAAAGAATATCCAGAGTGTAGGTTATGATGAAATGGCTATCCTTGTTAGGACTAGGGCACAAACAAGGGCAATCGAGGAAAGAATGAGGCTTGAGGGAATTCCTTATAAGATTGTAGGAGGTCAGGAATTCTATTCCAGAAAGGAAATCAAGGACCTTATGGGATATTTGAAGCTTATCCAAAACAATAATGAAAACTACAGTTTCAGGAGAATAATAAATGTTCCCAAAAGGGGGATTGGAAAGAAAACCCTTGAATTGCTGGATAAGTTTGCGTCTGAACATGATATGTCACTTTTCGAAGCGGCAGAGTTAAGTGGACAGATAGGGGTTTCAAAAAAAGCTTCTGAATCACTGGGTAAATTTACAAATATGATAAATGAAATATGTGGAAAGCAGGAGGAAATGGACCTGGTTGATCTTGTGGATCATGTTTATGAGGATTCTGGATACAAGACTTTCATGGAAGGCAACCGTTCCGTTGAAGGGAAGGCCAGGTTAGAGAATATAAATGAATTTTTCTCTGCGGTAAGGGATTTTCAGGACAGAAGTGAAGAAACGGAGCTGGAAGATTTTCTTGCACATATATCACTGCTTACTGACATCGAAAAAACCGAAGATGGGGATGGTGAAAGGCTTACTATCATGACTGTTCATTCAGCCAAAGGTCTTGAGTTTGCCGTTGTTTTCATTGGTGGTCTGGAAGAGAATATGTTTCCAATTGTCAGGGATGGAAATGAAGATGATATTGAAGAAGAAAGAAGACTCTTCTATGTCGCCATAACCAGAGCCAAGAAAAGGCTCTATATAACATTTGCCCAAGACAGGCTTATATATGGAAATTACCATAAAAGGATGATTTCCAGATTCATAAATGAGATTCCCGAGGAACTTGTCAATTCCAATAAAAAGAAGATTCAAATGGAAGCTAAGAAGCAGAATAAGTATAATCTCTTTACTGGAGGTTTCACGGCACCTGTTAAAAAGCCTGAAGCTACACCTGCTATACAGTCATCTCAAGTTGCAGCATCAGCATCATCTTCATCTCAAAACTTTGACAGTAATGACAGCAAGCTCTTCAAGGCTGGAGACAAGATTCAGCACAAGAAATGGGGAACAGGAACCATTGTACAGGTTAAGGGTGATGAAATATCTGCGGCTTTTGACAACATGGGTGTGAAAACCATGATGATGCCCTATGCCCCTATAAAGAAAATCTAGCAAGAGGCAGGAAGAGATACTATGAATAAATTAGTTAGAATTAAGGACCTTGTTAACCGACTTAACGAATATGCCATGTATTACTATACCTATGACAGTCCGAAAGTCAGCGACAAGGAATATGATGCACTCTATGATGAATTGCTGGCACTTGAGGCTGAAACAGGAGAAATACTTGAATATTCACCAACCCAAAGAGTTGGTGACAGCGTTCTTGATAAATTTCAAAAACACAACCACCTTGGAAAGTTGTGGTCCCTTGACAAGGCACAGAGTTATGAAGAATTGAAAAACTGGGATACAAGAATAAGAAAAATTCTTATGGACTCTTCTTATTTTGAGGAAAGGGATTCAAAAGCTCTTGAATATTATCTTGAATACAAATTTGACGGTCTTACGGTTAATCTGACATATGAGAATGGAATATTGATTCAAGGGGCAACTAGAGGAAATGGAAGTACAGGAGAAGGCATATTTCATCAAATAAAGACTATAAAAACAATACCTCTGAAAATCCCTTACCAAGGAAGAATTGAAATACAAGGTGAAGGACTCATGTCTTTAAGCGCCCTGCAAGCATTTAATGCCAGCCATGAAGACCAGCTAAAAAATGCAAGAAATGCTGCTGCAGGAGCCTTGAGAAATTTGGACCCGAGAGTTACAAAGGAAAGAAATCTTTCTGCCTGTTTCTATAATGTAGGATACATTGAAGGAAAGGAATTTTCAACACAGGAGGAAATGATAGACTTTCTGAAAGAACAGAATTTGCCTGTATTTGGATACTTGAAGAAGTATGTTTCAATTGATGAAGTCATTAAAGAAATAGAAAGAGTCAAGGATGTGAGAAAGGACCTTGATTTACTTACTGATGGAATGGTGATAAAGATAAACGACTATGAGGCTAGGGATATACTTGGTTATACTCAAAAGTTTCCAAGATGGGCAGTGGCATTCAAGTTTGAAGCGGAAGAGGTAACGACTCTGCTTAAGGAAATACAATGGAACGTTGGAAGGACAGGAAAGGTTACTCCAACGGCAATACTTGAGCCTGTTGACATTGGAGGAGTTACCGTACAGCGTGCAACCCTTAACAACATGGATGACATAAACAGGAAAAAGGTTAGACTTGGATCCTATATTTGGCTAAGAAGGTCCAACGATGTCATTCCGGAAATACTGGGAGTGGTCGATGAAGACCAGAAGGATACAAGTGAGATAGAGATGCCTGAAAGATGTCCTTACTGCGGTACGGAGCTCATAAGAGACGGAGTTCATTATTTTTGCATGAACAAGCTGTCCTGCAAGCCCCAGCTTATTGCTTCAATAGTTCACTATGGAAGCAGGGATGCCATGAACATAGAAGGCTTCAGTGAAAAGACTGCAGGCCAGCTGTTTGAAGAACTGGACCTAAAAAGCATCTCGGACCTTTATGACCTTGATGTGGAATCATTGGTTGATCTTGAAAGATTTGGACAGAAAAAGGCGGAAAACCTCCTTGGTGCTATTGAATCAAGCAAGGATTGCAGTCTGAAAAATTTCATATATGCCCTTGGAATACCGAATGTAGGCATTAAAACGGCAACAGACCTGGCTGAAAACTATGGAAGCCTTGACAGTTTGAAATTGGCAGAACACGAGGAATTAATAAATATACAGGATATTGGTGATGTAGTTGCAGAAGAGATTATTGCTTTTTTCGGGGATGAAAAAATTCAGGAAAGTATAGATAAGCTTCTTGAAAAGGGAGTGAATCCTACTCATGAAAGTGTGAAGAAGACGGAAGGATATTTCAACGACAAAACCGTAGTTATAACTGGAACCCTTGGAATCAACAGGAAGGAATTGAAGACCATAATAGAAGAACAGGGTGGGAAAGTCACAGGAAGTGTCAGTAAAAAGACTGATTTTGTAGTAGTGGGTGAAAACCCTGGCTCTAAATATTCAAAGGCTCAAAGTCTAGGTATAACTATTCTTAGCGAAACAGAAACTCTAGGAATCTTAAAAAATTAACTTTTTTTGAATTCATTATTACGTTTAGTTAACAAATGTTAACACTTTGGTAATAGCATATCTCAACTTAATAAAGTATAGTTTAGATACGGGATATTTATTTAATTTTATTCATGAATTATAATAATATTCCGTATATTAAAGTAATTTCATAATTACTATACTAATCTTTGACACAATGTGCCTATTTATAAATGATTTATTGATACGTATTGTGTCAAATTGTTTTTATGGATGATTATGGATTTTTTAATCGAATTAGCCCAAAAAAAATGGAGGTGTGGAATTTGCTAAAGTATACAGTAAAAAGATTTTTTATAGCAATATT
>CAZFYP010000168.1:0-6611 GCA_964523535.1 uncultured Clostridia bacterium | reverse complement strand
CCAAACAAGGAGTAATTATGAAAAATGTAAAGATATTTGCCCTTTCTGATTCCATAGGGGAAACTTCAGAACAGGTTTCGAAAGCTGTGCTTCAGCAATTTGATGAAATCAATTATGATATAAAACTGTATTCATATGTCAAAACAAGGAAACAGATAGATGAAATAATTGAAGAAGCAAAAAAGGAAAATGCAGTAATTGTGTTTACCCTTGTTGTAGTTGAATTAAGAGACTATCTTATAGTGAAATCAAAAACCCACAATGTAACAAGTGTTGATCTTATAACGCCTTTATTGACACCCTTGATTGAACATATAGGACTTAAACCAAAAAGAGAACCAGGACTTTTGCATAAATTCGATGAAAACTATTTCAGAAAAATGGATGCAATAGAATTTGCTGTAAAATATGATGATGGAAAAGATACAAGAGGAATAGTATTGGCCGATGTTGTTTTGATTGGAATATCAAGAACTTCCAAGACCCCTCTTTGCATGTACCTGGCCAACAAGAATATAAAAGCTGCAAATATACCTTTGGTTCCCGAAGTTGATCCTCCAGAAGAACTTATGAAGGCAAATGCTGGTAAAATTGTAGGACTTTTTGCAGATCCTGACTATCTAAACAAGATTAGGAAAGAAAGGCTTAAGGTTCTGGGACTTAGAGACAATGCATCCTATGCCAGTCTTGATAGAATTATCAAGGAATTGGAGTATGCCGACAAGTATATAAAGAAATTAGGCTGTAAAAAAATAGATATCACAAACAAGTCAATAGAAGAAACTGCGAGCATAGTAATCAACTGGCATAATGATAATGCAAAAAAAGAAAGAGAATAACTCTTTCTTTTTTTGGGTAGTTAAAATGAAGAGGTGATTATGATATGAATATCAGAAAAAAGTACGAAGAACTTGAATACAATATTTTATCAGAATTCGCTGCAAAAGCTAAGGAATCCAAGGGCAGAGCCAAAGAAGAAAGAGATTGTGATATAAGAACCTGTTTCCAGAGAGACAGGGACAGGATTATCCATTCAAAGGCTTTTAGAAGGTTGAAGCACAAAACCCAGGTGTTTTTGGCTCCGGCGGGAGACCACTACAGGACCAGACTGACTCATACCCTGGAGGTATCACAGATATCCAGAACAATAGCAAGGGCTTTGGGGCTTAATGAGGATTTGACTGAAGCCATAGCTCTGGGACACGACCTTGGACATACACCTTTTGGACACAATGGGGAATCGATTCTAAACAGGCTTTTAAAGGATGGGTTCAGACACAACGAGCAGAGTCTGAGAGTCGTTGATATACTTGCAAAGCACAAGGAAGAATACGGTCTGAACCTGACCATGGAAGTAAGGGATGGAATACTCAACCATACTGGATCAACAAAGCCATTTACCATGGAGGGACAGATAGTCAAGATTTCAGACAGGATAGCATATCTCAACCATGATATAGATGATGCCGAAAGGGCGGGACTTGAAGGTATTTCTGAAATACCGACTCATCTCCTGGAAATCCTTGGTTATACTCATGGAGAGCGTATCAATACCATGATATTGGACATAATAACCTACTCTACACATAAAGATGAAATCGTCATGAGTGATGGAATATATTCTGCAACCATGGAACTGAGAGAATTCATGTTTGAAAAGATATATACTAACGAGACCGCTAAAAGTGAAGACAGGAAAGCTGAAAAAATCTTGGGGGATTTGTTCAGCCACTATATGAACCATATTGATGAAATACCCAATCATGGTAAAAAGGATGGCTTTACCGAGGAGGAAATTGTAATGGACTATATAGCCGGTATGACGGATACCTATGTAATAAAACAATACCGTGATATTTTCCTTCCCTTGCCTTGGGATAAATATTGACTTTTGTAAAATAAAATTGTATAATTATTGTTCCTAATTTGATATAATGGTGGTAGTATGCCAAACTCTATAAATGAACACAAAATTGAAGAAATTCTAAATATGAATGACATAGTAGAAGTAATAGGTGAATTAATAACCTTGAAAAAGACGGGAGCCAATTATTCGGGACTCTGTCCTTTTCACAAGGAAAAGACACCTTCTTTTGTTGTATCTCCAGACAAGCAGATATATCATTGCTTTGGATGCGGCGAAGGTGGAGATGCAATAAGCTTTATTATGAACTACAAGAATCTGAGCTTCATGGAATCTCTTGAATATCTTGGTGACAGAGTAGGAATAAGGGTGGAAAAAACCAGTTCCTCACAGAATCAGGACAGATACAAGGTAAACTACGAGATGAACAGGGATGCTGCCGTGTATTTTTACAAGCAACTGAGTCAGGATAGGCAGGCTACTGAATATTTAAGGAAACGCGGTATCAACAATGATGCCAGAAAAATATTTGCAATAGGCTTTTCACAAAACAAATGGGATGGATTGATTAAATATCTTGAGGAAAAAGGTTATAGAAAAAAGGATATGGAAGTCAATGGTCTTATAATCAAGAGTGAGAAAAGCAACAGTTATTACGATCGTTTCAGGAACAGGGTTATTTTCCCGATATTTGATATAAAAAAGAGGATTATAGGATTTGGTGGAAGAGTACTGGACAAGGAACTTCCCAAGTACATCAATTCTCCAGATTCGCCTATATTCAACAAGGGCAGGAATCTCTACAATTTGAACAATGCTAAAAGTTTTTCCCACAGAGAAGGTATAATACTGACAGAAGGCTATATGGATGTCATAAAGCTGGCTATCAATGGATATGAAAATGTAGTGGCATCACTGGGTACAGCACTTACAGTTGACCAGATAAAGCTAATGAAAAAATACAGCAAAAGCTTCTATATTTCATATGACTCTGACGGAGCAGGAAAGAAGGCTGCGGTGAAAGCTGCAAATCTTTTGAAGTCCAATGATCTTCAATGTCGGGTTTTGTTGTTTCCGGACAAAATGGATCCTGATGAATTCATTACACAATATGGAAGTGCAAAATACAAGGAAAGACTTGATAAATCACTGGAATATTTTGAATTTCTTGACTATTTTCTTTCATCTGAATATGATTTGAATTCAGACAAAGGTAAGCTTAATTATACAAGGGAAATGCTGCAGTATTTGAATAATGTAAACAATGCAGTTGAAAAAGAACTGTATATTGATAAAATGTCAAAAAAACTGAATATTTCAAAAGATTCCATTCTCAATTTATTTAAAAAGAGTCAGAATTCCAAAAGGAAAAATGAAAAAAGTGTGTTTAAGAAAATTGATATTGGAACAGGTAAAACAAATTCATACGAAGTGAAGTTGTTGGATTTGCTAAAAAAAAATCCGGAGCTTGCAGAATATATTAAATCCAAATACAAGGAGGATATATTCAGGAATACCAAATACAAAAGTGAGTTTTATAGTCTAATGAGCAGGGAATTCAAAAACAATGAATCACAGTATGCTTCAGACATAAATCTTACACAGCAGGAACTGATAGAGATAGCAGATGACTATATCAACAAGATTCAGAATGACGGCAAGAAGAAGATTAGAAGCATGTTGTACGACAGATTGATGTCAGATCCTGACAATGAAATGTTGAAAGAGCAAATAAGAAATATAGACAAGGAAATCTTAAATTAAGGGGGCTACTATATGAGTGCTAAGAAAGCTGCGAATAAAGATAAAAAGAATGAAAAAGATGCAACTATAGAGCAACAAAACACGGTGGAAGAACTAAAGCAGAAGCTTAAGAAGAAATGTAAAAAAGAAGGATTCATAGAATATAAGGAAATTGTAGAGACTTTTGAAAAGGTGGATATTTCACCGGAACAAATAGACGAGGTATATAAATTTCTTGAAGACAGTAAAATAGAAATTATGGGTTTTCAAGACGATTTAATTTTGACTGAAACAGAAAATGAAGAGGAAACAGCTAAACAAGACGACAGTGTAACGGAAAAAGATGTTGAAAATGTAGTAGTAAGGAAGAAGAAGGAATCTGATGTTGTTCTTCTTAAGGGTGTAAATGTAGATGACCCTGTTAGAATGTATCTGAAGGAAATTGGAAAGGTTCCTTTGCTTACAGCAGAAGAGGAAGTGGAGCTTGCAAAGAGGATGGAAGCAAATGACGAGATTGCAAAGAGCAGACTCGCCGAGGCAAACTTAAGACTTGTTGTAAGTATAGCAAAAAGATATGTAGGAAGGGGAATGCTTTTTCTAGACCTTATTCAGGAAGGAAATCTTGGACTCATAAAGGCAGTTGAAAAATTCGACTATAGAAAGGGATATAAGTTCAGTACCTACGCAACTTGGTGGATAAGACAGGCCATAACAAGGGCAATAGCCGACCAGGCAAGAACCATAAGGATACCTGTACATATGGTTGAAACCATCAACAAGCTTATAAGAGTAAAAAGGCAGCTTCTTCAAGAACTTGGAAGAGATGCTACACCTGAAGAGATAGCCGAAGAAATGGATATGGAACCTGAAAAGGTAAGAGAAATTCTTAAGATAGCACAGGAACCTGTTTCTCTTGAAACTCCAATAGGAGAAGAGGAAGATAGTCATCTTGGAGACTTTATTCCTGATGATGACGCTCAGGCACCTGCTGATGCTGCTACATCAATATTGTTGAAGGAACAGCTTGTAGATGTTCTTGACACTCTTACTGAAAGGGAACAAAAAGTACTTAGACTCAGATTCGGTCTTGACGATGGAAGGGCAAGAACTCTTGAAGAAGTTGGCAAGGAATTTGATGTAACAAGAGAAAGAATCAGACAGATCGAAGCCAAGGCTTTAAGAAAATTGAGACATCCAAGTAGAAGCAAGAAATTGAAAGACTATTTAGAATAAGAATATATAGAATAAAGATTCGGTTTCCGAATCTTTATCTAGTTTCTAAAGGGCTTCATGCCCAAGTATTTAATAATATGGAGAAAATCATGAGTGAAAGACTTAAAACCATAATTAAACTGTTCGACAAGTGCAATAGTGCAGCAGACATAGGAACAGACCATGCATATATACCAGAAATGCTTATCAACAACAGGCTGTGCAATAATGTTATTGCAACAGACCTTAATGAAGGTCCATATAAGATAGCAAAAGGATACGTGGAATCCATAGGTCTTGAGGACTCCATAGAAGTCAGATTGGGTAATGGACTTCAGCCGGTGGAACTCGTAGAAGTGGATACCATAGTAATTGCAGGTATGGGTGGAATCCTCATTACAAAAATACTTGAAGAGAAAGTCGAAGGATTTGACGAATTAAAGACATTGATTCTTCAGCCCATGAATGCAGCTGACAAGGTTAGAAAATACCTTCATGAGAAGGGATTTTGCATTATAGACGAGGAAATAGCCAAGGAAGATCATCATTTCTATGAACTGATAAAGGCAAGGAAATCTTCAAAAGCTAGTATATATGAAAATGAACTTTTTTATGAGACTGGAAAGACACTTTTTGAAAAGAAGCATCTTTTACTGAAACAGTTTGTTGAAAACAAGATGAGGATAAATGCTGAAATAATTGATAAGATGGACAAGGCCAATATTTCTAACAAAAAGAAAGACGACCTAAAAGCAAGAAATGAAGAATACAGGGAGATGTTAAAAAGTTATGGTATTGAATGATCTAATTACTATTTTGAATGATAAGTTTCCCCTGTCCTTGGCTGAATCATGGGATAATTCGGGAAGCCAGCTTGTAGATGTGGAGAGGGAAGTAAAAAAAATAGTCATAACTCTTGATGTAACAGACAAGGTTGTGGAATTTGCAGTTGACAACAATGCAGATTTGATACTTTCCCATCATCCATTTATTTTTTCACCTCTTAAGAATCTTGAGCTTAATTCATACAAGGGGAGCATAATCAAAAAACTCATACTAAATGATATAAGCTGTTATTCAATGCATACCAACTATGATTCTTGTAAAGACGGCATGAACAGTATAGTATCTGAAATGCTAAAACTTTCAAACTGCAGGAATATTGTTGAAAACGATGGAGAAATGGAAGCCGGCTTCGGCATGGTAGGAGAAATTGATGATACTGTAGGAGTTGATGACTTCGTAGAAAATGTGAAATCGACTTTTAACCTTGATCATATTATAGAGTATGTCTTTAATGATGATGATAAAATCAAAACTGTCGCTTTTTGCGGAGGAGCAGGTGCTGACTTTATAGCAGAAGCAAGTTATCTCGATGCAGACATCTACCTGACAGGAGATATAAAGCATCACGATGCACAACTTGCCTACGAGCTGGGACTCAGTCTTTTGGACGTAAGCCATTACGGCCTGGAAAAGGTCTTTATAGATCATATGGCAATAGTCATCAGTGATGAATTTTCTGATATTGAAATATTGAAGTACAGCATCAATGACTTTTCAGGAAGGGTAAAATAATAATTGATATTATAGATGAAGTGTACTATAATATTCAAGAGTAAGTTGGATAGTCGCATGGAAACATGAGGAAAGTCCGAGCTTCATAGAGCATGATGCTGGTTAATGGCCAGTGAGGGCGACCTTAAGGCAAGTGCAACAGAAAATTACCGCCCGTAAGGGTAAGGATGAAAAGGTGAGGTAAGAGCTCACCAGCGGCTAGGCGACTAGTCGG
>CAZFYP010000167.1:0-6646 GCA_964523535.1 uncultured Clostridia bacterium | reverse complement strand
CATTTTCTCTTACTTTAACTTCTGTCATTTGCGACCCTCCCTTCGTAATTCTATTATGGCAATTCTCAAATTGCACTTGTACATTATACATTATGTATTAAAATATTACAACAGTTATTTTATATTTTTAACCTGGAGGCCACTGCAAGGATCTCTTTCCCAATATATGGAAATGAACATGATTAACAGTCTGCATGGCATCTTTGCCGCAATTTGAAACGATTCTGTAGCCTGATTCGTCTATACCGGCTTTTTTTGCTATCTCCGGAATAACTTCAAAAATCCTGCTTATACACTTGCTGTTTTCTTCATTTACATCATTTAATGATGTAATATGAACTTTTGGAATTATCAGAATATGAACCGGCGCTTCAGGGTTGATATCATTAAAGGCAAACACATCTTCGTTTTCAAAAACTGCTTCTGAAGGTATTTCCTTACTTGCTATCTTGCAAAACAAACAATCCTTCACACTTACACCTCCTCTGTATATAAAAAACTGTTGTCGCTATAACTTATTCTAACGTTTTTTCTCGAATTATGCAAATTTAAAGACGACCTGGTCAATATTGACAAATAATTACTTGAATGACCGACATATTCGCCCGAGTCCCTTAAACTTTCGTATAGCACATCCAGCTTTTTTCCTATAAAACCGCTGCAGAAATCTTCAGTGGTTTTTTTACATATTTCTGCAAGTATCTTTGCTCTTTCCTTCTTGACCTTATTAGGTATCTTATAACCCATATCATATGCCTTGGTTCCCTTTCTTGGCGAAAATGGAAAGACATGAACCTTTGAAAACCCTATGTCTTCAACAAATCTGCAGGTTTCTTCAAATTCCTCATTTGTCTCTCCTGGAAATCCAACAATTATATCTGTTGTTATTCCAACATCTGGCATATATTCACGTATAAGTTCAACTTTTTCTCTGAATTCAGCAGCATCATACCTTCTGTTCATTCTTTCAAGGACGGTGTCCGAACCGCTTTGAAGAGAAAGATGGAAATGGTCACAAAAACTTCCTTCTAAAAGCTTTTCCATGAATTTCCTGGAAATTATACCAGGTTCAAGAGATCCGAACCTGTATCTTATATCATCAAGGCCAAGTTTATTGATTGCTTCAACAAGATCTTCCAGACCAGTATCATCAAAATCCCTACCATAAGATGTCATATGTATGCCGTTGAATACAATTTCCTTGTATCCATTTTCATGAAGTTTTAGGATTTCCTCCGTAATATCATCTATTTTCCGGCTTCTTACTGGTCCTCTCACATATGGGATTATACAGTAAGTGCAAAACTGTCTGCAGCCATCCTGTATTTTTACAGTTACCCTTGTTCGTTCAGAAGTATGGTCTATTGACATTTCCTCATATTTTTCATTGGGCTTGAATTTTTCAACCTTGTAAAGGTGATGGCTGGATTCAAAGTATTCCGCGACGAAATCCACAACACTGTCCTTGTGTTTGGTTCCTAGGACTATATCGATATTCTCGTCTTCCTTCAATTCTTCCTGCCTGCCCTGGGCATAGCATCCTGCCATGACCACTACACTTTCTCCATTTAGCTTCTTTGCCCTTTTCACAAGATTTCTTGTCTTCTTGTCGCTGGCTGCAGTCACCGTGCAGGAGTTTACTATAAAAACATCTGTTTCTTCACTTGGTTCTATAACCTTGTAGCCTTTGTCTTCGAACAACTGCATCATGGCATCGGTTTCGAATTGATTGACCTTGCAGCCCAAGGTGTAAAAAGATACATTCAATAAAATCACCTAAATATTTTTGGTTTTATACATCAAAATGGAATTTGCAACAATTCCAGCTGTTTCTGTTCTTAATATTCTCGGTCCCAAAGTAACAATTTCAGCTCCAGCATTTTTTAGTTCTTCAATTTCGTAAGCTTCAAATCCACCTTCGGGTCCAATTACTACATTAACAATTTTCTTTTGAATATCTATGTCGTTAAGACCAAGATTATCCTCATTCTCATAAGGAACTATTATAATCCCGCCATTTTCCTTCATGTCGGATATCATTTCCTTAAAGGAAACTATCTCTTTTACAAGAGGGACTATATTTCTCATGGACTGCTTTGCAGCCTCCATGGCAATCTTGTTCCATCTGTCAACTTTTTTAAGTTCCCTTTTCTTGTCAGAAAGCTTTACAACGGTTCTGTGACTTACAACAGGAGTAATTGTAGAAACACCCAATTCAGTGTTTTTCTGTACTATAAGCTCCATTTTGCTAGCTTTAGGAAGACACTGATACAAGTTTATCTTTAGACCCGCCTCTCTTTTATACTTGCTTTCTTCAACTACAGCACAAAAAACAGTATCATCGCCGAAACTTTCAATTCTGCCGATGTACTCTTTCTCGTCTATAACAAGATAAACCTGGTCCTTTTCTCTCAACCTTAAAACGTTTTTACAATGTTTGAAATCCCCGCCTTTCAACAGAGCGGTTTTTCCATCACATTCATCTATAAAGAATCTGTTCATGTTATTTTAACCTTGCTGTAATACCAGCCCATTCCCCTTTTACAAGAGTTTCTACTATCTCAAAGTTGTTTTCACCAAGAGCAATCCTTACATTTTCCGCTTTTGTTGCCAGAATTCCTGAAGATATGAAAACTCCTCCATTCTTCAAAACATTTGAAAGCTGGCTTACCATCCTTATTATTATATCAGCAGTTATGTTTGCAACAACTATATCCGCCTTATACTCTATCTTATTGAGGAGATTTCCCTTTCTGATGTCTACATTATCACAGTTATTGACTTCAATGTTTTCCTTGGCTATCCTTACAGAATCATCATCTATATCAATTCCAAGAACACTATTGGCTCCAAGCTTTGATGCAAGTATGGCAAGTATTCCTGTCCCCGTTCCAATATCAAGAACCTTGCTTTTGGAACTGATCCTGCCTTCCATCTGTTCTATGCACAGAGATGTTGTTTCATGGGTTCCAGTACCAAAAGCTGCCCCGGGATCAATTTCAATTATGATTTCCCCATCTTTTGGGTCATATTTTTCCCATGTAGGCTTAATTACAACATTGTCCCCAAGTTTGAAAGGCTTGAAATTTTTCTTCCACTCGCTGTTCCAATCCCTGTCTTCAAGGTCCTGTACTTCAATTTCAGTGGATCCTATGTCCAGGTCATATCTTGGCAGCATGTTTATTCTTTCCTTGATGAAATCCTTCTTTTCTTCCCAGTCGTCATCATTTTCGAAATAACCCTTTATTACAACACCGTCATAGTAATCCTTTGCAAGATCTTCATCAAGATAATCCCATCTTTCATCTTCCTTCAAAAGGTTAAGGATATCATTGGGATCTTCTATGACAATACCTTCAACAGTTGCTTCATGAAGTATGTTTGTAACAGCTTCCTTTGCCTCATAAGTGGTCTTTATAACAATTTCAATCCATTTCAAATAATTGCACTCTCCTAACTAAAAGCATCTTTTACTTTATCAAATATTCCTTTTTTATGCGGTTCTATTTTTTCTCCAAACTCCTTTGCAAAACTCATTAGTATTTCCTTTTGTTTTTCCGTAAGCTTTGTAGGAGTATCTATAACTACCTTAACATACTGGTCACCTTTGCCTCCACCTCTAAGGTGTTGTATCCCTCTGTTTTTGAGTCTGAATACAGTACCTGTCTTAGTTCCCTCAGGAATCTGGTACTTCACCTGTCCTTCAAGGGTAGGCACTTCTACAGTATTTCCAAGAGTTGCCGAAACAAATGATACAGGCATTTCATACCAGATATCGTATCCATCCCTGCTAAACAACTTGTGAGGCTTAACATTGAGATAAACATAGAGATCTCCCGGAGGAGCTCCTTTTTCCCCATGATTTCCTTCACCCCTCAAAGGTATGATTGAATCAGAATCCACACCAGCAGGTATGTTAATTGTAATTTTTCTGGATTTCTTTTCCTTTCCTGTTCCATGACAAATATTGCAGGGTTCTTCAATTATCTTGCCTGTACCCTTACAGGTAGGACAGGTGCTTACATTCGCAAACTCTCCAAAAGGTGTTCTCTGAACCGTTCTTACACTACCTGCACCATTACATGTTGTACATGTCTTCTTTGATGTACCAGGTTCCGCACCATCTCCACCACAATGTGAACATGTTTCCATTCTTGAAACTTTGACTTCTTTTTTTGTGCCAAATGCAGCATCTTCAAAGGAAATATTAAGCCTTATCTTAAGATCAGCGCCTTTTCTTGGACCCTGTCTTCTTTGTCTGCCTCCGCCTCCGCCGAACATGTCACCGAATATATCACCAAATATATCTTCAAATCCGCCTGCTCCACCAAATCCACCGGTACCACCATATCCCTGTCCACCGTTTTCAAATGCAGAATGTCCAAATCTGTCATATTTCGCTCTTTTATCTTCGTCACTGAGCACTTCATATGCTTCATTGACTTCCTTGAATTTCACTTCCGATTCATGGTCATCAGGATTCAAGTCAGGATGATATTTTTTCGCCTTTTGTCTGAAGGCCTTTTTTATATCAGCGTCGTCTGCATCTTTTCCGATGCCAAGTATATCATAATAATCTCTTTTAGTACTCATTTATTCACCACCATTTAAATATGGATTAAGGGACATAATATACCAGCAATTAAGCTGCTACCATGTCCCGTCATCCGCTACAAGGGTAAAGCTAAATCTAATGATTTAGCTTTGACTCTCTTCGTCATCTACGACTTCATATTCTGCATCTACAACATCATCGTCTGCTTCTGCTGCTCCTGCATCCTGTGGTTGTCCTTCCCCAGCACCTTGTTCCTGTGCTGTTTGCTCATATATTTTTTGTGCAAGCTTGTTGAATTCTTCTGTAAGACTATCAAGTTTGGCTTTGATGTCATCAGTTACATTCGACTCTACAGCTTTCTTAAGCTCATCAATTTTTCCGTTTATCAATGCAGTCTCTTCGGCAGAAAGCTTTTCACCAAGGTCCTTCATGCTTTTTTCCGTCTGATAAATCATGTTATCTGCATTGTTTCTAACTTCGATGTCTTCTTTTTTCTTCTTATCATCTTCTGCAAACTGCTCTGCTTCCTTAACCTTCTTGTCTATTTCATCATCAGAGAGGTTTGTAGATGCTGTTATTGTTATCTTCTGCTCCTGTCCGGTTCCCTTGTCCTTGGCAGAAACATTAACTATACCGTTGGCATCTATATCGAATGTTACTTCTATTTGAGGAATTCCTCTTGGTGCCGGTGGTATTCCTGTAAGTTGGAATCTTCCAAGTGATATATTGTCTGCAGCCATCTGTCTTTCACCTTGAAGTACGTGAATGTCAACAGCTGTCTGATTGTCTGCTGCTGTTGAGAAGACCTGGCTTTTCTTTGTTGGTATTCTTGTATTTCTTTCTATAAGATTTGTAGTTACGGATCCAAGAGTCTCGATTCCAAGAGAAAGGGGAGTAACATCTACAAGAAGTATTTCGTTTCCAAATTCTCCTGTAAGAACTCCACCCTGTATTGCAGCTCCAAGAGCAACACATTCATCAGGGTTTACACCTTTGTGAGGCTCGCTTGTAAGTCTCTCTACGGCTTCCTGTACTGCCGGTATCCTTGTAGATCCACCAACAAGTATTACCTTGTCTATTTCTGAAGCTGAAAGCTTGGCATCTGAAAGAGCCTTTCTTATTGGATCTTTTGTCATGTCTACAAGTTCACTTGTCATTTCATTAAACTTGGCTCTTGAAATATCCATGTTCATATGCTTTGGCCCTTCCTGCGTTGCAGTTATGAAAGGAAGGTTTACATTTGTAGACATTGTAGAGGACAGTTCCTTCTTGGCATTCTCAGCTGCTTCCTTAAGTCTTTGAAGAGCCATCTTGTCATTTCTAAGATCTACCCCATTTTCATTCTTGAACTGTGCAGCCATGTAGTTTACGATTTTCTCATCGAAGTCATCTCCACCAAGGTGGTTGTTACCATTTGTAGACTTAACTTCAAATACACCTTCGCCAATCTCAAGGATTGATACGTCGAATGTACCTCCACCAAGGTCAAATACCATTATTGTCTGCATAGTATCTTCCTTGTCTATACCATAAGCAAGAGATGCAGCCGTGGGCTCGTTGATTATTCTTCTTACATTAAGTCCCGCTATTCTACCAGCATCCTTTGTAGCCTGTCTCTGTGAGTCAGAGAAGTAAGCAGGTACTGTGATTACAGCATCTGTAACCGTCTCACCCAAGTAGCTTTCTGCATCTGCCTTCAATTTCTGAAGAATGAAAGCTGAAATATCCTGGGGTGTATAAGCCTTGCCGTTGATCGTAACCTTGTGATCTGTTCCCATATGTCTCTTAATAGAGGCAACAGTATTGTCGGGATTTGTTACAGCCTGTCTTTTTGCAGTTTCACCTACCAGTCTTTCTCCATCTTTTGTAAATGCCACAATAGAAGGGGTAGTTCTCTTTCCTTCTACATTTGGAATTACAACTGCTTCTCCACCTTCCATTACTGCAACACATGAATTCGTTGTACCTAAATCAATTCCTATTACTTTACTCATCTTAATCCTCCTTGTTGTTATCTAGAAACTTTAACCATACTTGGTCTGATTATTTTTTCTTTCATTTTGTAACCTTTTTGCAAAACTTCCAGTACTA
>CAZFYP010000166.1:0-6682 GCA_964523535.1 uncultured Clostridia bacterium | reverse complement strand
TGGAAAAGGAAATGGGAAAGATTACTGGAGGAATGAATATTCCAGGAATGTTCTAATAGGGTTACAATATGGAACAATATGCAGCTCCTATAAATCAGCTTATTGAGGAAATGTCCAAATTGCCGGGAATTGGCAGGAAGACTGCTCAAAGGCTTGCATTCCACATACTTGACATGAAGGGTGACGATGTAGTTAAACTTGCACAGTCCATTGTGGATGCGAAGAAGTATATAAAATTCTGTACGATATGTGGAAACATGACGGACAAGGATCCCTGTAACATCTGCAGCAATGCAAAGAGAGATCCATCCATCATCTGTGTAGTTGAGGATTCAAGGGATGTTGCCGCCATGGAGAGGACCAGGGAGTTTAAGGGATTTTACCATGTGCTTCATGGAACCATATCTCCCATAGACGGTATAGGTCCTGATGAAATAAACATCAAGGGTCTAATAACACGACTTGATGAAAAAGTTGAGGAGATAATCCTGGCCACAAACCCTAACATAGAAGGTGAGGCAACAGCCATGTATATATCGAGGCTTGTGAAGCCCATGGGCATAAAGGTTACTAGGATTGCTCATGGAATTCCAATAGGGGGAGACATAGAGTACACCGATGAGGTGACTCTTGTGAAAGCCCTTGAGGGCAGGACAGAACTTTAGTTTAAACAGGAATGAATAATTAAACACCCAGACCATATCAGACCATGATATGGTCCGGGTGTTTTTCTGTTCTATAAGGCCTCGGAGATGCTTTCTACATGGTATAATATAGTAAATGGAGGTGTTTATATGGAAAGGTTTTGTCAAAGCTGTGGAATGCCTATGGATCAGGATCCTGTAAAGGGTGGATTAAACAAGGATGGCAGCAAAAGCGACATGTATTGCAGCTACTGCTATGAAGATGGTAAATTCAAGGACGACTTCACAGAGGCATCCCAGATGGTTGAATTCGTAAAGGGAAAGCTGGCAGAAAAGGGAATGTGCAAGATAAAACAGAGTCTATTTACTGTTCAGATAAAGAATCTTAAACGATGGAAATGAATAGCAAGGATATTTGAAATATATATAAAGCGCAGTCTACAGGAATCATATTCCTAAGACTGCGCCTTTTATATACATTTCTTTAAGATGATTTCTTCACCGAATTATGTTCTGCTTGCTTATTCTTGTCTTTATCCTTGGCCGCCTTGTTAGCCTTCCATTTTTCGAATGACTTGCTTTTCATACTTGTCTTTTTAGGGGAAGCTATATCTTTTTTCTTTGTGTCTTTATCTTTTATAGTTACCGAATTGGCTTTAGGCTTGTGAAGCTGACTTTCTCCTGCATTTATGATTGCAGTCTTTGTTGCAATCGGTCCGATTACTTCAGTTAGTATTGTAGTTGCAAGGAGGATGGTGATGACTATATCTCCCAGGTCTGTGCCTGCAAATTCACGACTTACGCTGATTGCAAGTCCTACGGCAACTCCTACTTGAGAGTAGAGTCCGAATCCTATATACTTCTTGACTGTTTTGGATGATTTGGCAAGTAATGCACCTAGCGAAGCACCAGCTGTTTTTCCTATGATCCTTACTGCAAAATAGACCACTCCTACAAGTCCCAGTTGTGGAATCATTGAAATATTAAGTCTTGAGCCTGCAAGGATAAAGAAAATTGAAACTATAGGTGTAGAGAATATTTCTATTTGTTCGAATGCATATCTGTTGTCAGGAACAAGGTTTGCAACCATGACCCCCATTGCCATGGCAGACAGGAGTGCTGACAGGTTGAAGGTTGTTGTGATTCCTATAAGAAGGAGGATGGCTCCAAGTATGTATGAAAGTACATCGACACTTCGCCTTTCCTTGTTGAGCATATATGAAAGGAAGAATCCTATTATGGCTCCTATCAGTAGGGAGAACACAATTTCAGTCAATGGATGGATAAAAACCTTTGTTACTGTAAGTGCTTCGTTTTTTATGAATACCTTGGCTATTGCAGATGATACTGAAAATATCATAAGACATATTGCATCGTCTACGGCAACAACTCCGAGGAGTGTGGATGTAAGTGGTCCCTTTGCCTTTAGCTCCCTCAGTACCATTGTAGTGGCAGCTGGAGCAGTTGCAGCAGCAACGGCTCCCAGAACAAGGGCGTTTGCTATACTTTGACCTAGAGCCAGCAAGGCGCCCGTAACAAGGGCAAAGGCTATGAAGGATTCAAAGAATGCGATTATAAATATTGATTTACCTAGTCTTTTGATGAGTGGTATTTCAAATTCACTACCGATATTGAAAGCTATGATTCCTAGTGCGAAATCGCTGATGAAGGACAGTTTTTCCAGCAGTTCAGCGTTTGTAATGTTAAATCCTGATACTCCAAGTATTAGTCCTGCTACTATATAGCCGGCTACACTTGGAATTTTTAACTTGTTGACAACCTTTCCTGCAAGTAATCCTACAATAATGGCTATTCCCAAGCAAGTAAATTCATTCATTTTATTATACCTCTTCTAAATGTTTTTTTAGTCCGTTGCTTTGTCTAAGTGATATTTGGAGCTTAAGATAAAAAACAGCTAGAAATGATGCGCTTATAACAAAATTAGCTTGACTACATTAAACGAGTGTAGCACTATTGAAAATACAAGTCAAATTTATTTGGGATATAGTTGTTAAGTTTTCGTAATATTTGCAAGGGGTCCCCTAAACGTTGAAAAATCAACAAAATGATATCGTTTTCACAAAAGTTTCTCACATTGCCTTGATAATTTAAGTCGGTTGATGTATATTTATTTAGGACAAGAAAGAGGCTACAAGAAAGAATATATGAATAACTCCATAAGAGTTATGGAAGAGGTTAAATTTATGTATACAGATATAGTAATAGATCATTTTAAAAATCCCAGGAATGTAGGGTTTATAGAGGATGCAAGTGGAGTTGGCCTTGCAGGTGATCCTGAATGCGGAGACCATCTTAAGATTTTCATAAAGGTGGACAAATATATAATAACGGATATAAAGTTTCAGATTCAGGGATGCACTGCAGCCATAGCTTCAAGTAGTATGACTACTCAGCTTGCCAAGGGTAAGAATGTAATGGCTGCCTTTGCAATAACAGAAAAGGATATAACAGAGGCTCTTGGCGGATTGCCGGAAGCCAAGGAGCATTGTTCTGTTCTTGGAGCACTGGCGCTTAAGAAGGCCATTGCAGACTTTTCAAAGAAAAGTAATGCAGAATAAAGTGATAGAGGCTATAATTAGCCTGGATATTGAAGTACTCAAATATCTTCAGACACTGACGGGTAACCCTCTAATTGACGGCTTCATGGTATTCATGTCCAAATGCGGAGACAACGGCATTTTGTGGATAATGATTTCGCTGCTACTCCTTACATCGAAAAAGTACAGAAAGGCAGGAATCATGGCACTTGCCGCCCTTGTTCTTTCCACCTTGATTGGAGAGTTGATTCTCAAGCATTTTTTTGAAAGACAAAGACCCTTTGTAGACCATGAAATCTTCAAGGCACTTGTTGAAACCACTTCGGTCTATTCATTTCCATCAGGACATGCTGCATCATCATTTGCCGTTGCAGGAAGCCTTGCATGGTTCTTTAAAAAATACAGTCCCTTGCTGGTGGTGGTGGCTGCTTTGATATCATTTTCAAGGATATATCTTTTTGTACATTATCCGTCGGATATTTTTGCAGGTATGATACTTGGTCTTGTATGTGCGGCCATGGCATTAGGACTCTACAAAAAATACGGAAACAGGTTGGATAGGCTAAAATGACATTAACGGGGTTTTGATGATTTTTTCTCCTGTGCTTTGGGATTCTTCTTTAAATAGGGAGAATTCTTGTCGTCTCTTCTGTTCTTGCCTGATCTTTTCTTGGAACTTTTCTTCGAGCTTCCGTGGCGTCCCTGCTTGTTTTCACCGCTAAGTCTTTTTTCCTTGAAGGTACGTTCTTCACCGTCAAAGTCCCTGTGGTGACCGGAAATGGATACTTTTCCCTCGTCGCTGGCATATCCGTTTCTATAGTCTTCCTTTGGAAGTTTCATCTTTATTTCCTTCTCTATGCTGTTCATGAGAAGCCTGTCCTTTGGAGTAAGGAAGGTTACTGCTATTCCTGTTTCTCCCATTCTTCCGGTTCTACCTATTCTGTGTATATATGTTTCAGGACTTTCTGGTACGTCATAGTTGTATATATGGGTAACTCCGCTTATGTCAAGACCTCTTGAAGCAACATCAGTAGCGATGAGATACTGGTACTTGCAGTCTCTGAAGGACTTCATTACCTTTTGTCTTGCACTTTGTGTCATGTCTCCATGAAGCTTGTTGCAGAGATATTTTTTCTCCGACATGTGGGCTTCCAGAGCATCTGCACGTCGTTTGGTCCTACAAAATATTATTGCCATGAAGGGGTTTGTATTGTCGAACTCATTGAAGAGAGCCTCTTCCTTGTGTCTGTCGGAGCATCTTATAACTTTTTGTTTTATTGCTTCCAAGGTGATGGTTTTCTTTTGTACAGCAACTTCAGCTGGGTTGTTCATGAACTTGTAGGCGATTTTTTTCACTCTTGAGTCAAGTGTGGCAGAGAAGCAAAGTGTCTGCTTGTTCTTGTTTGTCTTCTTCATTATTGTTTCCACTTCATCCTTGAAGCCTATGTGAAGCATTTGGTCGGCTTCGTCAAGGACCAGGGTAGTGAGATTGTCTATGTTTATTGTCTTTCTGTTAAGATGGTCAAGAAGCCTTCCCGGGGTGGCGATTACAAGTGTAACATCATTTCTAAGTTTTCTCAGCTGTGAGTTGATATCCTGTCCACCGTAGACTGAAAGTATTCTTACATCACTACCTATAGCAAGCTTCCTTGCTTCATCAGTAATTTGCAGGGCTAATTCCCTTGTTGGAGTTATTACAAGTCCTTGTATATTTTTTAAGTTTGTATCAAATTTCTGGAACATGGGAAGAAGGAAGGCAAGAGTTTTTCCAGTACCTGTTTGTGCTTCTGCCATTAGGTCCATTTTTTTCATTATTTTTGGTATAGTCTGTTCCTGAACCTGGGTGGGAGTGTTTATTCCCTGATTGTTCAGGTTGTTTATCAAATTTTCATTTAATCCGAATTTTTTGAATTTATTCATATTATTTCCTTATATTCTAATTTTCATTTATGTCGTTTGCTGTTCATGTGCATTATATATGCATAGGTATTTATGTAGTTACAATATGTACTGCAAAATCTGTTTAGTATATCATGATTTGACAGCATTGTCCAAAATTATTTAATTTACTTTGATTCTACAAGACAACCATTGCCCAAAGAACAGTTATTGGAACGACAAGGAGGACCCTCTCAATGAATAGAAGAAAAAGTGTCTTTCCGTTTGATAACTTGTCAAATGAAAGAATAATAAGCGTAGATGCTATGTATATGAGCTGGTTTAGCGTTGTTGCAGCCATGATAATCTGTGTTTCCACAGATGCAAGATCTTTAAGTATTATTGCAGGCATTACAAGGTCTATGCAGTTGAGTATGAGAGTCTGTCCAAGAAGCAAGGGGTCTTTAAAGCTGAAGAGACTAAGATACCATCCGTAGGGCATGGTTGCTATTTCAAATATTCTTGTATTTTCTACTACGATGTTTGCAATTGTTCCCAGTGATATTAGAAATGGTATGAAGGACAGAAATATTCCCAGTATCGATAGTAGATTATCTTTCAGGGAGTAATTCGTTGATCCGGCTTTTTCTGCTGCATTATCCAGTGCTCTTTTAAGTTTTCCGTCCTTTGACCTTTCAATTCCTCTTTCAGACTTTTCATCGTTAAGTTTTGACAGAGGTGGTATTCTCACCATTATGAGACCGGTAGTATAGAATACAAGAAACATGAGAATATAGAACTTGAAGAAATATTCCATATCTCCTACCAGGGACCAGTAGATCATTGCCGTAGGAATTGACGGCACCACCAGGGCAGATATTATTCTCATTGATTCACGTTTTGAAAAAAGTCCTTTTTCATATTGTGTCCCCGTAAGGTACATACCCATGGTGGATCCTATGAAGAATGCCGTGAATATGTTAATGAGTGCATTTCCCGGAACCTTGAAGACTGGTTTTATATATTTGTCCAGAAGTATTTCTAGAAATTCGGCAAGTCCGTATTCGCTTAGCAGTGGCAGAAAAAGGTTTGCTACAGTGATGAAAACAAGCATGCTTCCACACATGAGTATTATTTCGCCGCTTGCATTGTTGAGAAAAACAAAGACAGGCGATTCCAGGAATATGAAGGCAACTGTGAATACAAGGGCAGTAAGGCGGAAGAAAAGCTGTATATTGCTTGTGTTGAAGTTCTTCCTTATGAACTGGCTTCTTCCCAGGTATGAAGGCTTGAACAGCTTAACTTCCAGAGTTAGTGCACATACACCGGCCGTGAATATCAGTACTATCATTGAATAATATGGTGACATCACACCTTGTACGGTGTGGATTATTTTTAAAAGTATTGTGTCTTTGGAAGCTGGAAATCTTACAGTAAATATAATCAATCCAAGTACAGTGAAAAATATAGATTTCGTCAGGTTATTTGATGTGCTTTTCTTTCTCATGATTTCTCCTTAAACGTTATCATGTAGTCTAAGAAATATGAAATGCATAATCGCATTGAAGCATTGCGATATGCGAGATAGGATAATTTCTTAGA
>CAZFYP010000165.1:4424-6692 GCA_964523535.1 uncultured Clostridia bacterium | reverse complement strand
AAGTTTGGAGTTACTACAGTTGAAGGTAAGAGCGGATATGGTCTGGATTTTGATACTGAAATTAGACAATTGCAAGCAATGAAGATATTGAAGGAAAGAAGCGATATAGATATAGCAACTACATTCCTTGGACCTCATGCAGTTGAAAAGCAGTACAAGGGAAAAGAGGATGAATTCATTGACTATCAGATAAAAGAAGTCCTTCCTGTAGTTGTAGAGAAAGGTCTTGCAGAATTTGCAGATATCTTCTGTGAAGACAATGTATTTAATGTTGAACAGTCCAGAAGATTCCTTCAGGCTGCAAAAGATGCAGGAATGAAGCTTAAGATACATGCTGATGAAATTGTACAGTTGGGTGGAGCTGAACTTGCAGCGGAGCTTGGCGCCGTATCTGCAGACCATCTTCTACAAGCTTCCGACAAAGGTATTGAAGAAATGGCTGAGAAAGGTGTTATATCCACATTACTGCCATGTACAGCCTTTCTTCTAAAGGAAGAATATGCCAGAGGAAGATATATGATAGACAATGGATGTGCCGTAGCTCTTGCAACAGACTTGAATCCTGGATCTTGTTTTACAAATTCCATACCTTTGCTTATTTCATTATCGTCGCTGTATATGGACATGAGAATAGAAGAAGTCATAACTGCCATAACCATAAACGGAGCAGCGGCTGTTTCGAGAGCGGACTCGGTAGGAAGTATAGATGAAGGAAAGAAAGCGGATATCATAATTCTTGACTTCCCGTCATATCATTTCCTTCCGTACCATGCTGGTGTGAATATCGTAAAAACAGTAATAAAATCTGGGGAAGTAGTTGCCCAAAATTAATTATACTACTGTAATAAAAAATAATAATGTAGTTTTATCTCACAATAAGTTTCGTACTAATTCATACAACATTTGAAAGATAATTGAAGCTTTTATATTTCAAATGACGCATGAATTAACTCAACTAAAATTATGATACAAATACTAGGAGGAGTATAATGAAAAATTTATCAATTGAACAATTTACTATAGAAACTGCATCTGACGCACCGGTACCTGGTGGCGGAAGTATAGCGGCAGTAAGTGGGTCTTTGTCGGCAGCCCTTGCTAAAATGGTTGCTAACCTTACTGTAGGAAAAAAGAAGTATGTTGAAGTCGAAGAAGAAATGAAAAAGATTTCTGAAAAGGCTGAAGTTATTAGAGTTAAAATGCTTGATGATATAAAGAGAGACAGTGATTCCTTCAACCTTGTCATGGATGCTTTCAAGCTCCCTAAGGGAACCGATGAGGAAAAGGCTGCTAGAAGTGCAGCTATCCAAAATGGTCTAAAAGAAGCAGCTTCAGTACCTATGGAAATAGCTGAAAATGCCTACAGCATAATGGCTCTTTCTGAAAGAGTGGTAATGGCTGGAAACAGTAACGCTGTTACAGACGGTCTTGTATCTGCAATGATGGCCAGAACAGCAGTACTTTCTGCTCTTTTAAATGTTAAAATCAACCTTGATTCAATAAAGGACGAAGCTTTTGTTGCAGAGCTTGAGGAAAAGGTTGCAGTCCTTGAAAAGAAAGCCTTGGAAACTGAAAAAGCAATACTTGAAGCATCACCTTTCAAATAATTTGTATTAGACTTTATTAATTCATATACATTCAGTTATGTGCTATAATTGTAATATAACTGTGAAGAGGTGCCAAATTGAAAAAAACTGGAATTGGTAAAATAGCCCTTATGCTTGCTTTAAATGAAGGACCTGCTTTGGATAGACATATTGAAAAATTTGAAGAAGTCAACTATATGCTTTATAGAGGCAAGGCGGGATCTATGGATACAGGAAAGATTTTTGCAGCAGTGGAAACGGCTGCAATGCGTGAAGACATGATAAGGGAAAACTACAGGGAAGAGCATGCTCTATACCATGCAACAATGGAGGCTTTCAGCGCATTTTGTAGGGGACAGGTGGATCTTGGAAATGTATTGAGATCTACTGGACTTGTATTTTCAATAGTAAGAGGCAATCTTGTTACTGGAGACAAATCTTCTGGTGAATGGATTGCAATTGTATTGTATGGTCAGATTGGATCTCCCAGACAGGGTTTTGAGCATGAGGCTATAGGTATGGGCATTCAGCCTGTTTAGTGTTGACGGTAATAGAAATATATGAGAAGAGAATCGGTGATGCTCGGTTCGGCACTCCTGCTTATCGTATAGAAACAACGGTAAAAACAGAAATATAAAAGTAAATGAACAGTGCCGGAAAGAGAAGTGGGTGCAGTTTTCGC
>CAZFYP010000165.1:0-4414 GCA_964523535.1 uncultured Clostridia bacterium | reverse complement strand
CTATAGGTATGGGCATTCAGCCTGTTTAGTGTTGACGGTAATAGAAATATATGATAGACTTTAATTAATTAAATATGTGCCTAAAGACAATAGATAAGAGGAGGCAAATCAGAACTATATGATAGTTCTGATTTGCCTTTAATTTTTTTGGAGGAGAAAGATATGAGTAAAATGATTTTAGACGAGATGAATGCAGTAGATAAGGTAAAGGAGCAGGATATGAAGAAGGTAGTAATTGATGGATCAAGTTTGACATTGGATGATTTCATAAAGGTTTGCAGGGAAGACTATAAGGTTGAACTGAGCAAGGAAGCAAGGGAAAACATTATAGAATCCAGAAGAAAAGTTGACAGATTTGTTGAAAGTGGAAAGACAATATATGGAATCACTACAGGATTTGGAAAATTCAGCGATGTGAACATTACTCAGGAAGAAGCGGTACTTCTACAAAAGAATCTTATCATCACTCATGCTGTTGGAGCAGGTAATCCTTTGGACAAGGACGCAGTAAGGGGTATGATGCTTCTTAGAGCAAATACTCATGCCAAAGGCTTTTCAGGAATAAGGATTTCTACTGTTGACACTATGATAGACATGCTTAACAAGGGTGTTCATCCTGTAATACCTGAAAAAGGTTCCTTGGGAGCAAGTGGAGATCTGGCTCCTCTTGCCCATATGGTTCTGCCCTTGATAGGACTTGGAAAGGCAGAATATCATGGAGAAATTATTTCGGGAGCTGAAGCGATGGAAAAAGCGGGAATAACACCTGTTGAGCTTATTTCCAAGGAAGGACTAGCCTTGATAAATGGAACACAGGCAATGACTTCCGTAGGAGCCTTGACAATATATGACGGAATCAAACTTGCAAAGCTTGCCGATATATCTGCTTCACTTACTTTTGAAGCAATGAACGGTATAACTACTGCTCTTGATGAAAGAGCTCACCTGGTTAGACCTCACAAGGGTCAGATGGTTACTGCAGCAAACATGCTCAAATTGCTTGAGGGAAGCCAAATGACGACCGAGCAGGGAGATATAAGAGTTCAGGATGCATATTCATTGAGATGTACTCCTCAAATCCACGGAGCAAGCAAGGATGCACTAAACTATATAGAAGAGAAAGTTAATATTGAAATGAACTCTGTTACAGACAATCCAATAATATTTGAAGAAACTGGAATTTCAGGTGGAAACTTCCATGGACAGCCTATGGCTCTAAGTTTTGACTTTATGTCAATAGCTCTTGCTGAGCTTGCAAATGTATCTGAGCGAAGACTTGAAAGACTTGTAAATCCAGCATTAAGCGGACTTCCTGCCTTCCTGGTAGAGAATGGTGGTTTGAATTCAGGATATATGATAGTTCAATATTCTGCAGCTGCACTTGTATCTGAAAACAAGGTTCTTGCACATCCTTCAAGTGTTGACAGTATTCCTTCTTCTGCAAATCAAGAAGATCATGTATCAATGGGAACAATCGGAGCAAGAAAAGCCAGGGAAATAATGAAAAATGCAAGAAGAGTTATAGCTATGGAAATGATGTGTGCTTGTCAGGCTATAGACTTGAGAGGAAAGAAAAAATTGGGTACTGCTACTGAAATAGCATACAATATTTTAAGAAGCAAGGTTGAAAAACTGGAAGAAGACAGAGAGCTCTTTGAAGATATAAACAAATGTGAAGAATTGTTGATTTCAGAAGAAATGCTTTCAGAAATTGAAAAATCTATAAATATAGAAATGTAACCATTATTTACATATAAATGAATAAACTTAAAAAATAAAGAAAGCTTCCATATGGGAAGCTTTCTTTTCCTATCCAGTTGACTGCCAGATAGGGGGAGTGGGGACATTGTCATTATTAATATACCCAAGGGGTGAAAAATGAAACAGATTAAATGTTAATTATTTGTAACATTTTCGCCTATTAGATGAACATTGCCTGCTCCCATAGTAATGATTATATCGCCTTTTGAAGAATGTGTTTTGAAGTATTCTTGGGCTGCATCAAAGGAATTGCAGTATATTGCTTGAGTATTATTTTTGATGATGCCTTCCACAAGGTCTTTGGAATGAACAAGTCCAAGGTCCTTTTCTCTTGCTGCATAAATATCTACGACCAGTACCGTATCGGCATCTGAGAATGATTCCGAAAATTCTTTAAGGAGTGATGAGGTCCTTGTGTAGGTATGAGGCTGGAATACGCATAAAACCTTTTTGTCGGTCATTTTTCTGGCTGTCTTAAGGGTTGTTTTTATTTCTGTTGGATGATGGGCGTAATCATCGATTATTGTTGCTCCGTTCAGTTGGCCCTTGTATTGAAATCTTCTCTTGGTTCCTGTAAAGGCTTCAATTCCTTCAATTATGAATGAAAGCTTCATATCCATGGCATGAGCACAGGCAATTGCAGCAAGTGAATTGTAGAGGTTGTGCTCGCCGGGAACCTTGAGTGAAATCCTTGAAATGAAAGAGTTGTTAATATGCAGATCAAATGATGGATAGGAAGAATACACTATGTTTTCAGCCTTTATGTCTGCCTTGTTTTTTATTCCGAAGGTTTTTAGATTGCACGACAATTCATCAAAAATATTCTCTGAATTTTTGCAGTCACTATTGTATATAAGATAACCTGTCTGTGGAATCTTTGAAGCAAATTCAAGGAAAGCAGATTTGATGTCTTCGATATCCCTGTAGTAGTCAAGATGGTCTTCTTCAATATTTAATACAACACCGTATAGAGGATTGAATTTGATAAAGCTTCTTCTGTATTCACAGGCTTCGGTTAAAAGAGTTTTATCATTTCCAATTCTTATATTACCTTTAATTAGATCATATTCTCCGCCTATCAGTATTGTAGGGTCCGAATTTCCCTTGAGGAGTATGCTTGACATGAAGCCTGTAGTTGTTGTTTTTCCATGGGTTCCGGAAATGGCAATGGGCGTCTTGTAGTCATGCATCAATTCACCTAGAAAATCGGCTCTTTCAAGCAGTTTGATACCAAGTTCTTCAGCTCTTATATATTCTGGATTTTTACTGTTGATTGCTGCTGTAAAGACAACAAGGTCTTGTTTGTCAATGATTATTCCATCGTGACCTTTTTGAATATTTGCACCAAGTTTTTTAAGGTGTTCTGTCAAATTTGTTTCATTTATGTCAGAACCTGTAACCCTACAGCCCTTTTGCAGCATTATTTCAGCTAGACCACTCATGCTTATGCCACCAATGCCTATGAAATGTATATATTTGTAGTTGTTCATATTATTATCATCCTTTTTAATAATCTGTAATTTAAAACCTATGTATTAAAATTATTATAACAACTATTGCTCTTATATTAAAGACTTTAGTAAAAAATGTGCCTTTTAATTAAGGTTACCATTAATAATAGATATTTTTATTGAAAATAAATGAAATATAATCTTGTGATTCACGAATTTTATATGTATAATATATATAAATATTCGTTAAGGAGTGAATGAATGAAAAAATATAAAAGAAATCAAAGAGTAGGCGCTCTTATGAAAATTTTCACTGAAAGACCAAACCACGTGTTTTCATATAATTATTTTTCTGAGTTGTTTAATGCTGCAAAATCTACTATTAGTGAGGATATTGTAATAGTGAGGGAACTTGTTGCCGAACTGGGCTTTGGGAGGATTGAAACCATTGCCGGTGCTGCAGGTGGTGTCATATATATACCTAGCCTCAGCGAAAAGGATACTACAGGACTCTTGAGTGAGCTTTGCCTTGCTTTTTCTAATCCGAATAGAATAATACCTGGCGGATATATCTATATGACGGATATATTCAATTCACCTTATTATTCGTCAAATATAGCAAAAATCATTGCTTCAAAATATTCCAGCAGAGAAATTGATTATGTGGTTACAGTAGAGACAAAGGGAATACCTGTTGCACTTATGACTGCAAGGGAGCTTGATGTTCCTCTAGCTGTAATAAGAAGAAACAGCAAGGTGACAGAAGGATCTACTCTTAGTATAAACTATGTTTCAGGATCTACCAGAAAGATTGAATCAATGACACTTTCAAGAAGAGCAGTAAAGGAAGGATCAAAGGTTCTTGTAGTTGATGATTTCATGAAAGGTGGAGGAACTGCCAAGGGAATGATTGATCTTATGGCTGAGTTTAATGCCGATGTTGTAGGTGTATCTGTTGTTATTTCTACTGCTGAACATAAAAACAAGCTTGTTAAGGATTATAATACATTGTTGATATTGGAAGATGTTGATGAAGTTGAAAGAAATATAAAAATAAGACCTTTCAACGAAGATAATCTGGATATTTAAGGGTAAAATAAAAAATAAATAAAGATTTTTGCATTTTTATTAAATATGTAGTAAAATGTTAATATGTTTGGACATAATATACCGGAGGTGGGAAACCATGCAAATTACAGATG
>CAZFYP010000164.1:0-6736 GCA_964523535.1 uncultured Clostridia bacterium | reverse complement strand
GGACATAGGAATAGACCTTCCGGAGCTTCTTGAGATTGTTGAGAAACATATATAGAATTTATGATTTCAAACCTTCGACAACAAGTTGAAGGTTTGATTAATAATTCGGATATCATAATAAATATAGAGAGGTAATATGATGATAAATTATGAGGATATATTGTCAGCCAAAGATAGAATCGACGGATATATCATCCACACACCCCTATTGCGGTCACCGGCTTTGGATGAGTTATTGGGATGTAAAGTCTACTTAAAAGCCGAAAACCTTCAGCATACAGGTTCATTTAAATTAAGAGGAGCCACGAATCGATTATTGATTTTAAGTAACATCGAAATGAAAAAAGGTGTCGTTTGTGCATCTAGTGGCAATCATGCTCAAGGAGTAGCATGCGCAGCTCAAAGGCTTGGCATTGAAGCAACCATTGTGATGCCGGAGAATTGCAACAAAACAAAGCTTGAAGGTGTAAGAAGGTTCGGGGCAAGAACTTTGCTTGAAGGAACTATGTCAAGTCAAAGAGAAGCAAAGGCACTGCAACTTGTCAAAGAAGGAAAAGTACTCGTTCATCCATATGATGATGATTTTGTACGTGCTGGCCAAGGCACAATAGGTATTGAGATTCTAGATGACCAACCGGATATGGATATTATAGTGGTTCCTGTTGGTGGCGGTGGATTGATTTCCGGAGTATCTGTTGCTGTCAAGTCAATTAAGCCGGGAGTTAAAGTCATTGGTATAGAGCCATCAGGTGCTTCAAGATATGGAATTAGCCGAGAAATGAATAGGCCTGTAAAACTGGACCACGTTGATACAATTGCCGACGGTACCAGGACAGATCGTGCAAACGAAAGGAGCTTTGAACTAATTGAAAAATATGTGGATAAATTGGTATCTGTAACTGACCAATCTATTCGACTGGCAATGAAAGAATGTGTTTCCAAAGGAAAAATAGTTGCTGAGCCTTCTTCTGTAATGGGTATCGCTGCAGGAATTGACAAGAAGCTTGCCGTAAAAAAAACTGATAGAGTATGCTTTGTTATTACTGGTGGTAACAATGATTTGCAACTACTTTCAGATGTGATAATGGGGGGAAAATGACCATAAAGGAAAGATTAATTAAAGAAAACATTTCATTGCCTCCCTATAATAATGTAGCACCAAATTTTAAAACTTAAACAAAAGAGCCATACAAGAGTGGAAAATCTTCTTGTATGACTCTTTATTCTTGTTCGATTGAATTTATCTTTTATTATTTATTTGATTCAGATTATGTGATACAATAGCATTCAATCAGAACATTAACAGCTACTATATAGAAAAGAAGGTTTTTAGATGAACAATATATTTAAATCAGTTGAAGAAAACAAGAAATCATACCAAAAGATAATGAAACAGATTCAAGATCTCATTCTTGAAGGTCACCTAAAAAAAGGAGATAAACTACCTCCGGAAAGACAGCTTGCTGAAACACTTGGTGTAGGTAGACCTACCCTGAAACAATCCTTAAGCGCTCTTGAAGCTCTAGGTATAATAGAAAGTAAACACGGTGGAGGCAATTATGTATCCAGTGACATGTCAAATGTCTTCAATCCCTTCACTTTGAAATACTATCTTACAGAAGGAAAACAAAACGACATAACAGAATTCCGATATATACTGGAAGTTCAACTGGCTAAACTGGCCGCTCTTAAGGCAACTGAAGATGACATCAAGAAATTAGATGAAATAGTAAGCAAAATGGAATCCGTAAAATCTTCGGATGAAAGACTAATATTGAACTTCAAATTCCATCTTGAGCTTGCTTCAATCAACGAAAATACTCTAATCAAATCAGTTTATGAAAGTATAATAGATCTTGTACTCCTTCAAACCAGCATAACAGATGGAGTTCATTTTTATGAATCTCACAAGGAAATTGTAGATGCCATAAAATCAGGGGATTCAAAACTTGCTGGTGAACTGATGTCAAAACATTTTGAAGTAAAGTTTCCAAACTACGAATACTACGACAAGCTTTGATTAATTGTCTAATAAATTATAAGAAACAAACAAAACAGATAAACATGGTTTCCAATATGCTTATCTGTTTTATTACATCATTGAAACAATTTACTTAACTATAAACCCTCTACAAAATAAGATAGGCTCATCCCCTAAATATCAATATATTTACAGGAGAAATGAATGAACTTATTCAATCCAATCAACAACACTCTTAAAATATACAACAAGGAATATTTCATAGACGACCTGTTTGCTGCTGCAACTGTTGCAGTAAGTGCTATACCCCAGTCCATAGCCTTTGCAATTCTGGCAAAGATTCCTCCCATTTATGGACTTTATTCCGCAATAATAGGAACCATAATAGTTTCAATCTTCAGTTCATCAAGCCATATCATTGGTGGACCTACAACTGCTACCTGCATACTTATAGCAGGCAGTTTGGCTGCCTATATAAACCTTCCAACAGAAAGCTACATGTCTGTTGTTTTTCAATTCACCTTCATGGTAGGAATAATACAATTGTTATTTGGTCTTTTGAACCTGGGCCGGATACTGAATTTCATATCTCACTCCGTAATAGAGGGCTTCATAATAGGAGTTGCCTTTCTCAGTATATTCGGTCAGGCAGGTAATGCAGTAGGCATGCTGCCTCCACACGGTATCCCTGCTTTCCAGAAGGCCTTTTTTATTATTTCAAATATTAAAAACTGGAATATTTACTCAATTATAATTTTTACAGTTTCATATTCAATACTTTATTTTGCCAAAAAAATCCACAAGCTATTTCCCAGCAAGCTTACAGCCATGCTTGTTTCAGGTTTTCTTGTATATTACTTCAATCTTGAAGAGCTTGGTGTTGCCCTACTTGGAGAAACATCTACGGCCCTTCCACATTTCAATAATTTCAACATTGATTTTGGGATGTTCACCGAACTTCTTCCCATGGCCTTGTCATATTCACTGGTATCTCTCATGGCATCCATCACGATAAGCAAAACAATAGCCAAAGATTCTCATGAAAAGATTGAGAACAACAGAGAATTTATCAGCCAGGGAATAGCCAATATTGTAGGCTCTTTCTTCCAATGCTTTGCAGGAACAGGTTCCGACTCAAGAACGGCCATAAACTACAGGGCTGGAGGAAAGACAAGAATTGCAGGAATAATATCAGGAGTGTTAATAACATTGTCACTGATTTTCTTCGGCAGATACATTGCCTATATTCCCAAAGCCTATCTTGCTGCAATAATCATTATAACAGCAAGCAAGATGATAAAATTCAAGGAAATAAAGCAATACTATAATAGTTCAAAGCAGGATTTTTATGTTGCAACCATAACCCTTGCAGCCATTATCTTCCTTCCCCATCTTGACAGGGCCGTATTGATAGGTACAGGAGTTTCCATATTCCTTTATCTTAACGAGAGCAGTTCGGCTAAAATCAGAATACTTCATCATGTTAAATACAACGACAGTTTTGTTGAAATAGATATTGATGACCTTATGGAGGAAGAAGACATGATAGCCGTGAAAATTGAAGGAAACCTGTATTTTGGACTCGCTTATGATCTTGCCGAAAACTTTTCAAAGATTAAAAACAAGTCAAATAATTTCATACTGCGTTTCAGAAGCGTCCACAGCATGGATGTTACGGCATACAATATAATCCTCGACTTTACTAAAAAGATTATTTCCAGAAACGGAAGTGTAAAGCTTTGTGGCGTAAATAAAAAAATGTATACCTTCCTGGATAATAATGGCTATTTCAAATATGTTGATAAAGGTGATGTATTCATAATGGAACAGGAGATTTTCTCTTCCTTCACCAAGGCCATTGAGAAGACAAAAGAGGAAATTGATACCAGGAACGCAAGTGAATCCCTATAAAAAACAATAAAGAAGTTTATAAACCACCACAAAGAAACATATTAAAAACACCGCCAAAATTTGACGGTGTTTTATATATGCTATTCACATTTTAATCTTACCTTATTAGAAAAGGTCCTTTCTTATAAAAGTCTCGCTTCTCTTTGGTCCAACGGATACTATGTCTGCAGGTACTCCTGAAAGCTCTTCCATCTTTTCAACATAAAGTTTTGCATTCTCCGGAAGTTCTTCGTAAGTCTTGGCCTTTACTACATCTTCCATTGTCCAACCTTTCATTTCTATATAAATAGGCTGGCATCTTCCAAGCGTTTCAAGGCTTGCCGGGAAGTAGTCAATTACCTCTCCATCAAGCTTGTAGGCAACACAGATTTTTAAAGTTTCTATATCTGAAAGAGTATCAAGTTTTGTAATGGCCATTGAAGACAGCCCATTTATCTGTACAGAGTAATTAAGCATTACCATGTCAAGCCATCCGCATCTTCTAGGCCTTCCCGTAGTTGTTCCATACTCAAATCCCTTCTCTCTGATATCATCTCCCATTTGGTCATGTAACTCTGTAACGAAAGGTCCCATTCCTACTCTTGTAGTATATGCCTTCACAACTCCAAGGGCATTGTCAAGGCTATATGGACTTATTCCAGCTCCAACTGCTATACCGCAAGTTGTAGGGTGTGAAGATGTAACGAATGGATAAGTTCCATAGTCTATGTCAAGAAGAGTTCCCTGAGCTCCCTCGAAAAGAATCTTGGAATCATCTTTCACAGCTTGTCTCATAACTACATTTATATCTGTTATGTATTTTGAAATTTTCTCCATATGACCCATATATTCTTCAACTATTGCATCTGCTTCGAGAGCCTCTGCATCATAGTACTTGACAATAAGATCGTTCTTTCTTTTAATATTGTATCTGAGCTTCTCTTCAAAGTCTTTCTTGTTAAGGAAGTCGCACATTCTAATTCCAGATCTTTCAACCTTGTCTCTGTAGCACGGTCCTATTCCCTTAACTGTTGTACCTATTTTATTCTTTCCTCTTGCTTCTTCTTCCAATCTGTCTATTTCTATATGGTATGGGAAAATGATATGGGCTCTATCAGAAATAACAAGGTTGTCCGTAGACACTCCAAGGTCATTCAGATAATCCATCTCTTTTACAAGAGCCTTAGGATTAACAACAACTCCATTCCCTATTACACATGGCTTCTCCTTATAAAGGATTCCCGAAGGTACAAGATGAAGCTTGTATTTTTGTTCTCCAAGCTCAACTGTATGTCCTGCATTATCTCCACCCTGGTATCTAACTACCATGCTGGCTTCTTTTGCAAGAAAGTCAGTGATTTTACCTTTTCCTTCATCTCCCCACTGTGCTCCCAATATAACTAGATTTGACATTTCTTCCTCCTTAAACACCCTTGGGTATTTACTCTATAATATTGATTTTCTGCAATATAATCTGCAGATAGATTTTATTAAAAAAGCATCTTCGATGCGTTATATACATAAGCTTTAAACAACCTAAGGTTTTTAGGCTACTATATATTATCAGAATGTCTCTCTGTAGTCAATCAAACTACGAATGTTTTTTTATTTATTTTCGTATTTGCGTGTTAACCTCCAAATTATTGCAACTGTTACTAAAACAATGGGCACTTTATAAATACAAATGGCCGTCAAAACGAATGAATTTAGTTAAATTTTTCATATATTTCGTTAATATTTTAACTATAACTCCGTGCATTTACTTATAAATCCATTTAG
This sequence comes from uncultured Clostridia bacterium, assembly GCA_964523535.1. Classification (GTDB taxonomy): domain Bacteria; phylum Bacillota; class Clostridia; order Tissierellales; family Dethiosulfatibacteraceae; genus Dethiosulfatibacter. Next base: position 1,086 of record CAZFYP010000164.1, on the reverse strand, counting down.
TTTATTTAAAAAACTGTTTAATATATATTGAAAATGTTTTCCCGGTGCCAATTACATGATAGATTTATAACAAACAAGAAAGCAGCTATGCTGCATTAAATGCACCAGCATTTATTAAGAAGTCGCAGAAAGTTTCCTAATAAATGTAATATCAACGTTACAAGGTATTACACATTTTGAACTTTCCTAGACTAAAACAACTTAAGGAGGCAATATATGGATTTTAATATTTCAGCATGGATTATGAATCCCTTCGTACTAATGTTTATTACTATTTTATCAGGAATGCTTTTCGGTAAGATCAAATTTGGAAAGTTCAGCTTTGGAATATCAGGATGTCTTTTCTCAGGCCTTATTTTAGGATGGGGAGTACTGAAATACGCCAGTAATCTTGAAGGCAACAAGTATGCAACAGATTTGATAGTATCCGGAGTAATACCAAAGAACTTTTTCTATCTCTTCCTTGTATTATTCGTAGCATCTGTAGGTCTATTGGCATCAAAGGACATGGGAGTAGTTCTCAAGAAATACGGTACCAAGTTTATTATCCTGGGAATACTTATAACATTCCTTGGAGCAGCTTCAACTTACGGAATGACTCTTCTCAATTCAAACGCAAGTCCTTACGAAGTATCCGGAGTTTATACTGGAGCACTTACAAGTTCACCAGGTCTTGCCGCTGCAATAGAAACAGCTACTGGTCATGCAACTGACTGGAGCGAAGAATATGAATCACTGTCCCCTGAAGACAAGGAAAGATTCCTTAATATTCTGGACCTTGAAGGTATAACATCAGAAAACACAGTAAGTCTTACAGATGAACAGAAAGCTACCTTCATAAACAACGCAGCAGCCGAAATAGGAGTAGGTCACGCAATAGGATATCCAATAGGAGTAATAGTAGTAATTATAGCAGTCAACTTCTTCCCTAAACTCTTCAAGATAGATGTTGAAGACGAGAAGAAGAAATATAGAATCGAAATGGAACAAGCCAGAAACGAGATAGGAGGAAAACAAATTGAAGAAGTATCTTTTGACCTTACAGCGTTTATACTTGCCTGTTTTGTTGGTTTTACACTTGGCAAG
>CAZFYP010000163.1:0-6737 GCA_964523535.1 uncultured Clostridia bacterium | reverse complement strand
ACCTGGGAAGAGTCATTATTATCTGTTCTCAAAGTCAGGATTCAAGGATGAGTTGTGTGAGATTGCTGAGAAGAGAGAGGATATCAAGCTGATTTCGCTTGAAGAAGTGGTCAATATTTCATGAGACTGGGCATAAGAAACGAACCTTACAAATATGAACAATGCATAATAAAAACCTACTGAAAAGATTGAATTCAGTAGGTTTTTTGTCTTTATATGTTCAGCGGGTGAGTGTATGTTCAGAATTAGTTAATCTTCCTGAAAAATCCCCTCGGGAATCCTAATATTATCAACTATTGATCTCATCTCTTCAGACGGACTTGCAGTAAGTCTTGATACCACCAGGGAAACTGAGAAGTTCAGTATCATGCCTACGATTCCAACACCCTGTGCATTAATGCCCAAGAAGTCATTAAGTATAGGCTGGGCAGTACCGAAAATCTTTACAGATGACATCATTCCTATCATGGATACTGTGAATAAGAGTCCTGTAAGCATTCCGGCTATTATACCGGAATTGTTCATTTCCCTGTCGAATATTCCCAGAACTATTGCAGGGAATATGCTTGCTGCTGCCAGTCCGAAGGCCAGTGCAACAACCTCTCCTACGAATCCAGGAGGATTAACACCAAGCCATCCTGCCACTGCTACTGCAAGGAGGATTGTAATTCTTGCCACCTTCAGTCGCTGCTTTTCGGTGGCTTCCTTGTTCAATATCCTGAAGTAGATGTCATGGGATACTGCACTTGACATTGCAAGTAGAAGTCCCGATGCCGTTGAAAGTGCAGCTGCCAGAGCTCCTGCCGCAACAAGTGCTATAATCATAGGACTAAGGTTTGAAACCTCTGGTGTCGACAGTGTGATTATATCCTTGTCTATTGAAACTTCGCTTTCGCTGGCAAGGTCGTAGGTGCCGTTTCCGTTGGTGTCTTCAAGGGCAAGAAGGCCTGTACTTTCCCACTTGTCCACCCATTCTATGTTGTCAACCACTTCAGTGGGCTTGTCGTTTATGCTGTCGATTATATTGTACTTTGCAAATGATGCAAGGGCAGGTGCAGTAGTGTAGAGGATCATGATGAAAAGAAGAGCCCATACTCCCGACCAGCGTGCTGCCTTTACAGTTTTTACCGTATAGAATCTAACAATTACATGGGGAAGACCTGCAGTTCCAGCCATTAATGCCAATGTCATCATGAACATGTTAAGCTTTGAATAATTCTGGAAGGGCTTAAGGTATTCCTTCATTCCCAGATCCACCTGGATTTTGCTCAGCTTTTCAGTTATGTCGGAAGCGGCAAAAGCCACCTGTGGAATTGGTATTCCAGTAAGCTTCATTGCTATTGCTATGGCAGGAATGAGGAATGCACATATCAGCACCACATACTGTATGGCCTGTGTCCATGTTATTCCCTTCATTCCACCTATTACTGCAAAGAAAGCCACGATTGCCATTCCTATGAAGATTCCGTAGGTGATGTCTATTTGAAGATACCTGCTGAAGACAATTCCTACACCTCTCATCTGCCCTGCTACATAGGTTATCGAAACGAAAATTGTGGAGATGGCAGCGATAAGTCTTGCTGTTGATGAATTGAACCTGTCTCCTATGAAGTCAGGCACCGTGTATTTTCCGAATTTTCTCAGATAGGGTGCTATCATGAGAGTTAAAAGAACGTATCCTCCCGTCCATCCCATTAGATAGATTGCTCCGTCATAGCCAAGGAAGGATATAAGTCCTGCCATTGATATGAATGATGCAGCGGACATCCAGTCAGCCGCTATTGCTGCCCCGTTGACTATGGTGGGAATTTCACTGCCGGCTATGAAGAATGTTTTTGTGTCCTTTGCACGAGACCGTATTCCTATGAAGATGTATATGCCGAATGTTATCATTATCAGTGTAAGTGTATATCTTTCTACCATGGTATTAAGCTCCTTTCTCGTTTATGTCTGTAATGTTGCCGCTTTCATATTCCACTTTCAGGTTTCTGCTTATCCTGTCCATCTGTAGAGCATAGTTGAGAACCAGCAGGAAGAAGACAAGTATTGATCCTTGCTGACCGAACCAGAAGGATAGATTGCATCCCAGGAATTTCACATTGGAGAGTACGTCTCCAAGAAGTATTACTATGCCGTATGATGAGGCAAACCATATAATCATTGATGCTGTAATGAGCCTAAGATTCTTCTCCCAGAATTTCTTTGTAATCCTTTCCTTTTCAGTTATTTCTTTCCTATTGATTATTGTATTCATAATGATTCCTCCTATTTTGCAAGGTTAATTAATACATGCACCGTTCCACAATTACGACTAACAGCTCCCTACTCCGTCGGCACAACAATACCGATTTAATAAGGAAGATTATCGAGCCTCCAAGTCGAGACCTCGCTGTTATACATAATTGCTTCACTGATGTATAGTATTAACTTTCCTGCATTTTTGATATTCTCTTGCATTAATAACGCATTGGAATTATCTCTTGTAAAAAGCTTACTACAGAGTCGGGAAAATCCTCAATGAATTACTTTTGTATGGAGACTATTGGTGGGTGAAGGGCTGGATGGTGTCTTGTCAGTGGTGGAGAATTGAGAGATGAGCAGGTATTTCCCGGGAAATACCGTTCAAGGTGGTAAAGCGGATACTAAAAGCCTTGTATATACCTTTCAGACAGACCGAACAGTCATTTTGTGTTAATTGTGATTTTGTCGCAACGCAAAAATACAGCTTATTGACTGGGTCAATAGCTGTATTTTCGCAACTGTTTACATATTATAAGGAAAATTTTTTTCTCGCCACAGAACTGGGTGTGTTCTGTAAGCTATATGTCGAAGAGCTTTTTGAGCTCTGATGACTGTCTTCTGCTTACCTGGAGCTTTGTTGCCTCCTTGTCCGAAAGGGTGATGGTACACCTGCCGTTGAAGAAGGGGGAGATTTCCTTTATCTTTCTTACATTGACAAGGTGGCTTCTGCTTATTCGCATGAAGTTTTCTCCCGAAAGCTTCTCTTCAAGTCTTGAAAGTGTGTATTTGGTTATTAGCTTGGAGTGGAATTTCTTTATGAATACATAGTTTGTGTCCACATAGGCAAAGTAGATTTCATCAGTATCTATGAGTACTGTTTTGTCGTTCTCAAAGGCTGATATCTTTCCGGATACTCCGGAACTTGTTGGAACAAGAGGTTTCAGTTCACCTTGAGGACTAGTTGCCTGAACAGGTGTTTCTTCTACAGTTCCTTTCTTTTCAAGAATTGCCGTAACTTTTTCGATTGCACGTTTAAGCTTGTCTTCGTCTATGGGTTTCAGCACATATCCTACTGCATTTACATCAATTGCCTCAATGGCATATTCCTCGTAGGCTGTAATAAATATTATGCAGGGAGGGTTTATCTTGTTCAAGAGTTTCTTGCCAAGGTCTATGCCGCTTTCAGATGGCATGTTCACATCCAAAAATACTACATCATAATGGAGGGCGTCTATGAGCTCCAATGCTTCAGATGCTCTTCCCGCTTCTCCCACTATCTTTATATTGTCGTATTCCTTAAGATGGTATCTCAGCTCTTCCCTTGCTGGATATTCATCGTCAACAATGAGTGCTCTAAGGATCATTGCATCATACCTCCTTTTCAACAGGTACTGAAAAATATGCCTTTGTACCTATTCCCTGTCTGCTTCTTATTTCAAGTCCGTATTCTTCGCCGTATAGCATCTTGAGTCTTTCGTTTACATTGGATACACCAACACCGCATCCTTTTCCATAACCTGCAGTAAATACCTTCTCCATGTCTCCTTTTTTTATGCCTACACCGTTGTCTGTAATGGTAATCAATATTCTGTCGTCTTCCTTGTGGGCGGAAATGGTTACGGAACCCTTGCCTTCCTTTGGAATGAGACCGTGGAGTATGGAGTTCTGTACCAGGGGCTGTATTGAAAGTATTGGAATCTTTAGCTTTCCAAGGTCATTGTCAATATCGTAAATGATTTCAATCTTGTCCTGGAATCTTGCGTTTTCCAGTGTTACATAGTTTTCTATATGGGAAATTTCCTCTTTCAGTGTTATGAATCGTCCCGTATTCTTAAGCATGTAGCGAAGGAGCTGTGAAAGCTTAACAACAAGTCTTCTTGCATATTTGGGATCCTTTGTAATGTACATGTTGACGGTATTCAGGGCATTGAAGAGGAAGTGTGGATTTACCTGTGCCTGAAGTGCGTCGAGTTTGGCTGATGTTGCAAGCTGTCTTTGTCTGTCAAGTTCCGCCAGCTCTATCTGCATGTTGAGAAGCTTGCCCATTCCCGATGCCAGTCTTATCTTGTCTTCTTCAATCTTTCCCTTTTTGGTTTCATATATCTTCAAGCTTCCTATAACTTCATTCTTGTTTGAAAGGGGTACAATTATTGCCGATTCAAGAGGACAGTTGCAGTCGTTTACGGTACAGTTGAATTCCTCCTTGGACCTTATTATCTTTATTTGACCAGATTCCAGTGCATCCAGTGTGGCTTGAGTCTTGATTGGATAGCCTATTGGGTGTTTGTCGCATCCTACACCTATGAAGGCAAGGACGTTTTTCCTGTCCGTAATTGCAACGGAGGGAGCATTGACCATGTTTTTTACAGTTGTCGCTATGTTAAGTGCAGTTTCCTCGTTTAGACCCTGGCTGAATATGGGCATGGTCTTGTCTGCAATCCTTATGGTATCTTCAAGGGTCCTGAATTCATCCATGCTTTTTTCAACCTTCTTGTTGTGAAGGAGATTATAGGAATAAAGTATGAGTGAATTCACCGTGAAGCTGAAGACCATGAGGATAAGATAGTAGTTCCAGTGGTTCGAATCTATTGCAAAGAGTCCTCCGAAGATTGCAGTGTGGAGAACAAGTATATATATGAAAATCAGTTCGTAGTTTAGTTTCAAATATTTCATTTAATCATTCCTTATATAGTATTAAGATATTTTACCCAGCGTATGCTTAATGGTAGTTGGTCAATTAGCTAGATTTAATCAATTGTTATTCGGTGTCTGGCTATTGTTATAATTGTGCCTTACTAATATTATACTAGAATGAATGGGGATTGCAAAATAAAACCCTTGACTGCCCGTATTCTTGATGTGAACGGTTCGAAAGACAGGTTGAACGGTAGTGGGCTTTTACGAAATGAAACCGGAAACCGTTTGCCTTGCAAAATGAACGTCTCAAGTGCCAATTATGACTGGTAAAAAGATAGTGATTGAGGATTTTTTGACATGAGAGTAAGATTTGGTTAGAAAGAAATAAGGACGAGGTGATCAAATGAGTGAAGTAAAAATAAGCAAATATAATGATTCATATTTTGAGAGTATAGAATTTGCAGGAAAGGGAAATGTAAAGCCCGTGGAACTTGTTACAGACAACAAGAAGTTCTGGGAAGATGAATCCAAAAACATTGACTGGTTCCAGGACTACCATACAGTACTCCAAGGCCAGGCACCCTTCTACAAATGGTTCGAGGGAGGAAAACTTAATGCTTCCTACAACTGCATAGACAGGCATCTTAACAGCTGGACAAGAAACAAGGCTGCCATAGTATTTGAAGGCGAGCCGGGAGATCAGAGAGTTCTTACCTACAACGACCTTTACAGGGAAGTTTCCAAATTCGCAAGTGTCTTAAAGAGGATGAATGTGAAAAAGGGAGATATAGTCACTATTTATATGCCTATGATTCCTGAAACAATTGTTGCAATGCTCGCTTGTGCCAGAATAGGAGCACCACATAGTGTTGTATTCGGAGGGTTTTCATCCAACGCTCTCAAGGACAGGATAAATGATTCGGAATCCAAGCTTGTAATTACAGTTGACGGATACTGGAGAAGAGGAAGTGTCGTGCCAGCTAAGACTAATGTTGACAAGGCCGTTGATGAAAATGAATTCGTGGAGAATGTAATAGTAGTCAAGAGGACCAAGCATCATATATTTATGGAAAAGGACAGGGACTACTGGTATGACGAACTTATGGATTGGGCCGACAGGGACTGGAAAAAGAATGTAAGCGAACCGGAAGCAATGGATGCTGAAGATACACTCTTCCTTCTTTATACAAGCGGAACCACAGGAAAGCCTAAAGGAGTGGTACACACGACTGGAGGATATATGACTGGAGTCAATTCATCCTTCAAAAGAGTCTTTGACATAAGAGACGAGGATGTATATTTCTGTACGGCAGATGTTGGGTGGATAACGGGACACAGCTACATCGTTTACGGTCCCTTGTCCCATGGATCAACTGTAGTCATATATGAAGGAGCACCCAACCATCCTGAAAAGGACAGGATATGGGATATTATAGAAAAATATGGAGTTACAATACTTTATACTTCGCCTACAGCCATTAGGATGGCGATTAAATGGGGAGAAGGATATGTTGAAAACAAGGATCTTTCCAGCTTAAGACTTTTGGGATCAGTTGGAGAGCCAATAAATCCCGAAGTATGGAAGTGGTATTTCCAAAAGATAGGTGGAGAGAAATGCCCTATCGTTGATACATGGTGGCAGACAGAAACGGGAAGTATCATGATTTCTCCAATACCTGGAAAGACTCCTCTTGCGCCAGGATGTGCAACCAAGCCCATAAGCGGTATAAGTGCCGATGTTGTTGATGAAGATGGAAAACCAGTTGCAAAGGGCGGATCTGGATACCTTGTAGTTAAGGAACCATGGCCTTCAATGCTGAGAAATGTCTATAAGAATGAGGAACGCTATGTCAGTACAT
>CAZFYP010000162.1:0-6781 GCA_964523535.1 uncultured Clostridia bacterium | reverse complement strand
TATTTATTCCTCTTAGCATTACATGATATATTCCTGTACTACTTTTTTCTCTTGCCTTTCTTGACATAAAAAATCACCTCTCATTAATTCTAACATTAACGAAAGGTTATATCAACACAAAAGAACCGTCCCTGTGTGTTCATTATTAATTTGTGTTTAGGCGTAATTTTTCAGGAAGTTAACAAATAAACGACATCCTTTTATTCTTCACCCGGCCTTATCAATACATCAATTATTGGGTAAGCTGATCTTTCATATCCTTGATCTTTTCCTCTTTTCTCCGTATCATAACTACCATCAAGCTCAAAAACGGCCATTGTACCAATAGGATCGCCCTGTGCACACTCATATACTACTAAAACTTTCCGTCCTTTAAACTCACCGGCTTTATTAATAAATCCTTGAATAATATAAATTTTTCTACTCCCGAAATATGATCTTATACCTTCAGTATTCACTGTATTATCATCATCCATTGGAAAGCCATATACAGCCGGATAGCCACCCCCTCCTCCACTAATATTTTCAAGTTCAAAATACTCAATGATCTTTTCCTTTGAATATTTTGAGAACGCGGTTGCAGGTAAGACATATACTAGAAGAGCTATAATTATAATCGTCAAGCTGTTAACAGCAATAAAAAATTTAATTCTTGTGTCATGCTGTTTATATAAGCATAGTATTGTTAAAATCAAAACCAACAAAGAACTTATTGATACGCTAGTTAAAATAAAAGGTGTTATCTCCAGATCACCAAACAACCAATAAATCAATACCGAAGGTGCTGTAATCAACAAAAGCAGTGAATACACTATGAGTGTTTTCTTTATCATTTTATTATTCATGAATCAAATCACCTCGTACCAATTGCAATTACTATTAATATTCAAGTAATAACATTATATAGTTTTCTTGACTTTTTCAAGTATAAAATTATTGTATCATAATAAATAGTACTTGTTCAAAAATAATGAAATTATGCAAAACAACTGCAAATGATCGATGCATCAACTTGCTCTTTTATTTTGCATAATTTCGAACTTTATTTAGCTATTTTAATACTTTATTGCATAGTGTATTTCGTTATAGACCAGACTGTAGGATCTCCCCATAAAGAAAAATTATCAACCGAATCATCCCATCCATTAACTATTCTAATATATGAAGCTCCTGTATCATACTCTCTCCATCCAACCGAAACAATCCAGTGCCATTCATTTATTGCTGTTGTGACTAATACGCCACATGCTTTATTGTTCAATGTTGCAGTTTTTAATCCTGAGTAAGTGCCAACAAGAGAAGATGTCATAGTATATCCCTGATCGGTAGCATAATCCTTCAAATCAGAAGCAATAAATGGCGCTGGTCCGTCCCCTATTCTTAAATGAAGGTCTGTAAAGGTATCATCAATACTATCATTCTTTTTTAAATCTGTGTATCCTCGTTCTGCATAATACAAGGCAATATTTGTTGCAGCAGTAGCTCCACAATGATCATTCGCTATTAGCTCATAATCTTCCATTACTGCCCAAGTAGTGTCTCCATATGGAATTTCGTCATGTGTATACTGGCCTGATGGCATATCAGAAATAGCTACAAAAGCATTTGTCATACTGGAGCTACCACCAATTAATAAAGCCTTATTGTTTTTTAAATATGCATATCTTTTTTCATGTATTTCTTTTTCTTTGCTGTTTTTTTCTGCAAGCTTTGCATAAATCTTGTCTAGTTTGAGTTTACTTTTAATCTCTTTTTCTTCTGATTTTGTTAATCCATTAAATAAATCATCTTTTATAAAACTTTCACCCGGACCAGCATAGCAAATCTTTTCACCTTTTTGATTTCCAAGAAGCTTCTTAATAGATTGATTATCCCCATCTCCAAATTCTATTGCTATTGGATTATCCAGATTGTTATTAACAATAACGTATCCTTTTGGATTAAAGGATATATAATATGCTATAACATTATCCTCAACATCATATAAATCTACAACTTCTTTAACTGATTCAATACCCTTCCATAAATCAACATTTTCATCGCTAGATGTCATAAACCTCTGTGCTATCAATAATTTATCCATATCATCTAAGTTTTTCTTTTTATCCTCTGCAAATGCATTAACACCTACAGATAGTAATAAAACGACAACTAAGAAAACTGATATACTACTTTTAAATCTATTCATTTCATCCTTCTAATCTCCTATTATGTTGTATTTTCACAAGCTTGTACCTCCATTATACTCCCCCCAAATCTAAAATCAACCGCATTTACACATCTGGTAAATCCAGCGTTTTAAATGCATTTACCACTTATGCGGCGATTTCGACCTGATGTGTAATATCTATTGACATTTAATCTGAGTATGGTATTTTATTCTTGGTGATGAGTTGTGATTGACAAGATAGCAAAGATATTAATTGAGATACTTGATGTGGAAAAAAGCTTAACAGAAGTGCAAAAGGAACAGATATCATATTCCCTGACTGCAATAACAAACGATCTTAGCAAGGTCATTATACTATTTTCAGTATTTTCCCTGCTTGGACTTGGAATGCAGTTTCTGGCGATATCAGTTTATTCAGTTCTGCTTAGAGTAATAATCGGTGGTCACCACTTCAAAAGCTACTGGGCTTGTTTCGCATTTACATCGATGTATTATGCGTTATTGATGACAGCAGGAAGATATGACATCAACGGGTCTATGTTGACAACAGCCTACACCGTTTTTGCGGTAATCCTGATCTGGCTTACACCATCAACATCCCGGGAAAGAGCATCAATAAGAAAGTACAGTGCCACCCGGTACAAGATTGCTGTAGCAATCCTGATTGTAACATATTACATAATCCACAAATTATGTGCGGATCCAATTACCCAATTAGGACTTATGACTGTAATATTTCAGTCTATACAACTACTAATAATGAAAGGGGTGAAGACACATGAAATCAAAAAAAACGAATCAATTTGCGCGTAGCATCTGTACACTGCTATTAGCTTTTGCTCCGGTTTTAGCAACTAATATGCAATGTACAATGTTATGGGGAGAACCTGAAATACCCGAATCACTGAAAAACTAAGAGTGGCATATTTCAGCAACAAACATTTCAGAATTGGCATCATAGCTTAAATACATGTTGCCATTTTTCTTTTTCAGCATCCTGCCCAACTTGTGCAGTCCTAGTCCATGACCGCTTTCATTCTTAGAAGTATATCCTTTTTTTGTTAGTTTCCCGATTTCCTCGTCCGATACATAGGCTGAAGTGTTTCTTACTGTGACGTGATATAATTTCCCATTCCTGTTAATGCTGATGATAATCCACCTCTCTGATTGAACCTTTTCTGCAGCCTCTATTGCATTGTCCAGCAGTATCCCATACATGTCAATCAACTCAAAGTCCTTATAGTCAGATTTGAAAAATGGTAAATTAATACTAAACTCAACCTTAATCCCCTTATCAATTGCTTCAACATATTTGCTGTACAAGACTGCCATTACCATTTCATTACCTATTTGTATTAGTTCTGTCCACATCTCTTCATTTGAAGCTTCCCTTATGTGGTCCTTCAGTGGATTCGAATGCTCACCTGGCAGATTATCCACGTATGTGGACAGTGCATTCAATCTGCTCTTATAGTCATGCTGGGTCTCTCTAAATCTATCAATAATATTTTGTACAATTGGCTTATATCTCTCATTCGCCTCAATTTGCTTCTTGAAATCCTTATTCAACAAACTTTCCCTGGCAAATACAATATTTATGAACAGGGTGACCACAATCATCAGCATTATTTCAATCATGTAATTCACTATGTTCTCATAATCCATATGCCAGAATATCGACAGAAAATAGAAAACAAGGAAAAGATTAATTACCGAGAAACTAAAATATGCATTCTTTCCTTCAATGAGTTGGTTCAAACTCTTGACAGGAAATATCCAGACTATAACAAGGCTGATTATCACGGCTATCCCCTGTGATATCACTCCTTCAATGAAAGTATATTCAAACTCAGGTTTCAATATCATGTATATATTCACACCTGTATATTGGACCATGAATAATACAAACATTACAAGGAAGAACAATACTGATCTTGATATTATATCAATTTTACTGGTCTTCTTTGAATACAAGATGAACAGCGAATATGTAGACAATGTACACATCAAGTGAGAAACCACGTTATTCTTCACTACATTTCCAATTATTGCAACAAGCAAAGAACCTACTACAACAAAGCCTATGCCTTCCTTGATGTTTTTCCTGTCAAAATCATAGAATCCGTGAAAAAGTACAAGGATGATGGATAATTCAATCATCGATAAAAGGAAAAACTCATATTGATTCATGCGCATATCTCTCCACTCTTTTTTTATACAACCTTGTATACTCAACTTCTCTTTCTGTGTCTTCAAAAATAATAAGTCTTCTCTCTTTATCAATCATATCTACATTATTCATATTGACTACCATATTTTTACTTGCCCGCACAAAACAGTTGGCAAGGTTCCTAGTCAATTGCTTCAAAGATTTTTGTTTATATTCTATCCTTTCTTCATAAGTCTGAATAAAAACAGTCCTGTTTTCGTATTCCAAGTACAGAATATCATCAAATTTCAAGTGTCTCTGGCTGTTGCTTAAATCCAAAACTATTTTCCCCTTGTCGTCTTTTTTCATGTATTCGACAAGCATGCTTCTCATAGATTCTCTTAAGACATCTTCCCTGATTACATCCTTGACTAAAAAATCATAACAATGAGTATCCATAAAGGCCTCCAGCCTCCTGTCCGTCATTGATGTGACAAATACAATCATGCTGAATTCATATTTTTTGATTTTTCTTAACTCCTTGGCCAGCTCTATGCCGTCTTCATCTCCTGCCAATCTGATATCAAGGAAGAAGACCCTAATATCATGCTCTCTTGCAATACTTAAAGATTCATCAACAGTACCCGCACTGAGCACATCAACATTTGGATTAACATCCCTGGCAATTTCCACCAGCCGCTCCCTGATAGGCTTCTCGTCATCGACTATAAGTATCTTGCTCACAACAAGCCCTCCTCTCACTCATTTAAAATACAAAAAAACGACATCCATAGCGGATATCGCCTAATACTATATTCCATTCCCCAATATCCAACCCAAATACATTTTATCAGTATTGGGCAATTTGTTCAATAAAAATGGGGGGGGGTATTAAGTTAAGCTTTGTTAACAATTGGATAAAACCCATGCAACTGATTACCCAAAGTGTGTACCTGTAACCCCTGCTAAAATCACCAATAGTGAAAATGCTGCTATTAACATTGATTTACCTGAATCTTCTTTATCCTGTACCAATTCAGCTATAGCATTTGCAAATGAATATACAAAAATAAACGGCCAAATAAACCAAGTCCAATAATAAAAAATAGCAACCCTTTCAATTAAACCTATAAGCATCATCAAACCTCCGTCAAATATAAATAGCAAGATATTGAGCACCTTGCTATTTACAATCATTCTCTAATAATTAACTACCGTTCCACTTGAATATACTCTTCCAGAACCTTCACCTGATTTAGTAATAACCAAAGATGGGGAAAAACTCACACTTAAGCCACTAGAAACACTAATTGATATATTTCCAACAAGCATTTTATGTCCATATCCGACACCTAGATTTATATAGTTGATACCAACACCAGTTGGTGGAACTAGTTTGATATTTAAAGTTCCTTTTTTTGCCCAATAATAATTGTCATTTTTAGCCATATCAATTTCAACATCCACCTTATTCTCTGTGGAAACAAAACTGCCATAAACTATTTCATCTTGACCCGATGCATATACTCCCGTTGTTAAATTGCACGGACACAAGGGGATGGTTCTTTCGTGTCCTTGCCCTAAACATTCCTTATCACACCAAAGCTTATTCCTGTCAATCTTTCAATCTGCCTAATGGATAATCCTTTATTTTTCAAGCTTTTAATCACTTTGTCCCTTATCTCTTTTTCATAGTTTTGAATCTACCTGGCATTTTCTACTCCTGTTTCTTCCAATATTATTCTACCAGCTTCTTCATCATTAATTCTAATTCGCTTCTCATATTCAAGAGTTTGTCGTCATTTTCAAAGTGGTTGAACTCATCGAGTAATTCCTTTGCTCTTTTTTCATTTTCGGAGAATAGACTCAGTCCAAATCCAATATCACAAATTCCATTCCTGTTAAAATACTCCTTATAACTGCTCCAGGGATAACTTCTTATATTGTCTACAATTCCGGCCTTAATTGGATTTTGATGTATGTATCTAAGTACACTCAAGAAATATTTATCATCTTCCACTTCTTCACTTTTAAATCTGTCCTGAAACAAGTGGCCGCTTCTTCTATATTTCAAGTTATACCAGTAAACAAATTTTGATCCTATCCTTCTAAAAATAATTCCCAGGACCTCTTTTCCTTCCTTGATTAAAAGATGAACATGATTGCTCATAAGGCAAAAGGCATTTATTTCATATCCGCATACTTCTTTATATTCTTTAATTACTTGTATCATTTTTTCATAGTCTTCATTGTCTTCAAATATTATTTGTCCATTTATTCCCCTCAACATTACATGGTATATTCCTGTACTGCTTTTTTCTCTTGCTTTTCTTGGCATTGACACAGAAGAACCGTCCCATTGTGTCCAACCTTATCAACATCATGAAGCGCATGGTTATGCCTGAACCTTTAAAGAAAAACAGAATGCTTAGCTTGAGATCCATGTTCGTCAAAATCGCCTG
>CAZFYP010000161.1:0-6833 GCA_964523535.1 uncultured Clostridia bacterium | reverse complement strand
AAGTTTTCAAAGGGACAGCTCATAATCAACGACCCCAAGATACACCCCTATACAGACCTGATAAAGATGAATCTATTCAACAATGATTCATACTACTCACAAGACAACGACATATCCATATATACAAACGGCAACGACAAGTTCGATGCCTTAAAAAAGTCAATCAAGGAAGCCAAAGACCACATACACATGCTCTACTATATCTTCCAGAATGACGAACTGGGAAATGAGCTTATAGAACTTCTTGCTGAAAAGGCAAGGGAAGGAGTCCAGGTAAGACTACTTGTTGATTCCCTTGGCGGAAGAAACTTGAAAAAACAGACAATGAAGCCCCTAGTAGATGCAGGGGGTAAATTCGAACTCTTCTTTAAAAGTCCTCTACCAAAGGTTGACCTGAGAATAAATTACAGAAATCACAGAAAAATCATAATAATTGACGGAAGAATAGGTTTCATTGGTGGAATAAACATAGGTGATGAATACCTTGGAAAAGACCCTGCTTTCGGATTCTGGAGAGATACCCACCTGAAAATAGAAGGCTCATCAGTAAGGGACCTTCAGGCTAGATTCATGCTTGACTGGAGAAATGCCAGCAAAGACAATCTGAGCTTCAAATACAGATACTTTCCTGACATTTCAGGCATTGGAAATTCAGGAGTACAGATAATGTCAAGCGGTCCTGATTCACCATATCAGAGAATAAAACAAAACTACATAAAGATGATAAACATGGCAAAGAAATCAATATATATTCAATCTCCATATTTCATACCTGATGCAAGTATCTTGGAGGCACTTAAGATAGCAGCCTTGTCAGGCATAGACATACGGATAATGATACCAAACAAACCTGACCATCCATTCGTATACTGGGCAACATATTGCAATGCTGCTGAATTACTTGACTACGGCGTCAAAATATATACCTATGAAAATGGTTTTCTCCATGCAAAAACAGTTGTAGTAGACGGAATAATTTCATCTGTAGGAACTGCAAACTTTGATGTGCGAAGCTTCAAACTTAACTTTGAAGTTATTGCAGTAATGTATAATTCTGAAATATCAGGAAAACTCCATGTATATTTCATGGAAGACATAGAATTAAGCAATGAACTGACTCTTGAAGTTTATAGACAGAGAGGTATCTATATAAGATTCAGGGAATCAATATCAAGACTGTTGTCACCTCTCATGTAGTTACGCTAGGAGGATTATATGAAAAAACTGTTAGGAAGAATCATAATGAACATGATGGCCATATGGACTGCCGCTTATGTCATACGAGGGGTATCATATTCGGGCCTTGAAGGTTTGTTTTTTGCAGCAATAATATTTGGTCTTGTAAACACCTTTGTCAAGCCCATACTTAAGTTCATCTCACTGCCCCTTACAATATTCACCTTGGGACTATTCCTGCTAATTGTAAATGGAATAACCGTTGAAATAACTGCTGGGCTTTCAGCTCTTAACACTGTAAGTTTTGGAGATTCCATAAAGGCAGGAGTAATAATAACCATAGCCAACTGGATTCTTCAGGGAATATTCGATACAAAAAAAGATTGATCATAAATTGATGCAAACAACTAACTGAAAGAGAGTAGAAATCAAATGGAAAGATATCTAGTAGTATACAACCCCACCTCGGGAAAGGAAATGGGACAACAAAAAATGTTTCAGATAGCAAAAAAACTTCTCATGGATGAAGATATCAGCATGACCTTCATCGCAACAAAGAAGAAAGGCGATGCCATAGAAGCGGCAAAGCTTGGATGCACCGAAGGATACGATATGATCATAGCCTGCGGTGGAGACGGAACCATCAACGAAGCAGCAAACGGCATAATGCAGTCGACCTGCAAGACTAAGCTTGCAATACTTCCAACAGGTACGGTTAATGATTTTGCCACATATATGCAGATACCTACAAGCATAACGGAATTCACAAAGATGCTGAAAAACAAGAAAACCAACATGGTGGATGTAGGAAAGGTAAACAACCAGTATTTTATAAATGTTGTTTCAGGCGGAGCATTTACAAACATACCTCATGAAGTACCAAGTGATACAAAAACCATTTTCGGCAAATATGCCTATTATTTTCAGGCTGCCCTAGAGATACCAAATCAGATCTACAAATCATACAATCTGAGAGTTGAAAGCGAAGGAAAGACCTTAAACCTTGAAGCCCTGGTGTTCGTTGTAAGCAATACTCCAAGCATAGGGGGATTCAAGAAAATGACTCCTGACGCAAAATTCAACGACGGACTCTTCGATGTAGTAATATTCGAAAAGACAAACCCGCTTATCATGCTTGAAATATTTACAGGCATGGCAAGTGGAGACCACGTAAAGCATCCCAAAGTACATTACTTCAAGACAAGTGAAATATCAATAGACTCAGACGACGATCTTACAATCGACATAGACGGAGAATACGGATTCAAGACACCTGTGAATATCAGTATAATCAATAAAGGAATCGAACTATTGGTTCCTTAGAAAGGGATGAAAAAAATGGTTAACGGCAGAGTAACACATATCAAGAACTGCAAGGATTCAAAAGGCGACTATATTCTTTACTGGATGGAGCAGTCACAAAGGATACATTACAACCACGCACTAAATCTCGGAATAATTCTTTCCAACCTTCACGGCATGCCCCTTGTTGTATATTTCGGAGTTTCTGACGAATATCCAAATGGAAATTCAAGGCACCGCATATTCATGATGGAAGGACTTGAATACCTTAAGATGAAACTGAGCAGAATGGGCATAAAGTTTGTAATCTACAAAACATCACCTGAAAAAGGCTGTATGGAACTTATGAAAAATGCAAGCCACCTTATTATGGATGTAGGATATACACGAATCCAGAAACAGTGGAGAAAGGAAGTAGTTGACAGCTGGACTGAAGAAGACTGCACCAACATAATAGAAGTTGAAGATGATGTTCTAGTACCGGTAAAGAGGGTAAGCGACAAAGCAGAGCATTCCATGGCAAGCATCAGACCCAAAATAATGGAACACATGGAAGAATTTGCAGTTAAGTTCAGACCCACGGATCCATTTATTAGAAGCAGATACATAGATATTGAATGCCACTTTGAAGAAATAACCTCGCCTCTGGATGAAATTGAGAACCTGAAGAAAAACACCACCACTCCCCTTTCTTCAAGATTCAGAGGAGGAGAAAAGGAAGCAAGAGACCTTTTCTACGAATTCTTCAACAGCAAGATTGGATACTATCTTGAAAAAAATCATCCCGAACTTGACTATGCTTCAAACATCAGTCCCTATCTTCATTTCGGCCATATCTCCCCTGTGGAAATGGTTGTAGTTGTGAAAAAAATAATCGAAAAAAATCCATTCATTGAAAAGGCAGTAAATGCCTTCATTGAAGATTTAATAATAAAAAGAGAACTTGCCATGAATTTCGTAAACTTCACTGAATCCTACGATAAATTCGAATATATGACAGACCAGTGGGCTTATGAAACCATGGAAGAACACAAGAACGATAAAAGAGAATACATCTATACAACAGAAAAATTCGAATCATGCTCCACCCATGACAAATACTGGAATGCAGCAATGAAGGAAATGGTGGAAACAGGCTTCATGCATACATATATGAGGATGTACTGGTGCAAGAAGATAATCGAATGGTCCCCCGACTACAGAACTGCATATGATACGGCAATTCACCTGAACAACAAGTATTTCATAGACGGATGGGATCCAAACAGCTACGCAGGTGTGGCATGGTGTTTCGGCAGATTCGACAGACCATGTGAGGAAAGACCTGTCTTCGGCAAGATGAGATACATGTCCAACAACGGACTTCATAGAAAATTCGATATAGACAAATACATTGAAAAGGTGGAAAACCTGACAACAGGAGAAAAAGTTTGAAAATCACAATAATATCAGTTGGAAAAATAAAAGAAAAATTTTATAAGGAGGCAATCAGCGAATTCAAGAAGCGATTGTCTTCTTATTGTACCCTGAACCTGATAGAGGTAACCGATGAAAAGGCTCCAGAAAACATCAGCGACAAGGAAATGGAGCAGATCAAGGACAAGGAAGGAAACAAAATACTTTCCAAGATGGATGAAAACTCTTATGTAGTGGTTCTCCATATCCAGGGAAAACAGCTTTCCAGCGAAGACCTTTCAAAAAAAATAAACGACCTTGCCCTGTCGGGACAAAGTCATATCACTTTTATTATAGGAGGATCCCTGGGACTTTCCCAAAAGGTCCTGAACAAGTCAAACTTCAAGCTTTCATTCTCAAAGATGACCTTCCCCCACCAGCTCTTCAAGGTTATTCTGCTAGAGCAGGTTTACAGGAGTTTTAGAATTATACGCGGTGAACCGTATCACAAGTAACGGTAAAATTGGTTAGGTAACTAACAATTAAATCACATCATCAAACTAACACTAGGGATTACTATTTCAGTGTAACAGGATATTCATTTTTGTTTTTTGATTTCAAGATTCATACACTCAGACAAATCTATATTATGTTCAAATTTACTTTTACTGGTTTCTATCTCTAAGACCGCTTTATGAGCAATATCTTCAAAAACTAAAAAAATGCCAATATTTTCTAATTTAAAACCATTAATTTTATAATCAATATCAGTAGAATAACCAAAGGCGCTTTCTGTTAATGGGAAATAATAGATTTTTTTTTCATTGTAAAAAGGATGGCGGTAGTCACATCGGATGTATCCAAATACATATTTATTGTCATCATATATGTTGATCCTAAAGGGTTTTTTGACTTTTTTATTATCTACAATTGCTGCAAAAAAAGAGTATTGCTTATTAGATTTTTTTCCATCATAAAAAAACCATGCTATACCGCTATCGCTGTAGAATTCAAACTCTGAATTTGCAATAACATTTGTCCTGTCATTATCAAAGTCGTTGGTTTCAAGTATATAATTCCCATCATCATAACCCTTTAGAATAGAATGGTATCTAGGTGGATGATGAATTTTACTCATATATAAAAATGTGTTTTCAAAGTCAAAATTCCCAACCTCGAATATCTCATCTTTCCAACCTTCATTATAAACATTAATAATATCTTGGTTTGGGTAGAATGAGTAGTTTACATGTTGGGAATTGTCATATTCATTTAGTAGAAGGAGAATTACTGTAGCAATACATATGACTAGTAACAATTTTTTCATTTTCTTCCTCCTCGTATTGCAACACCATTACAGAGTCAGTACAACTGCCTCTGAAATGGTGTCTAGCATTTAGATATTGTTATGGGATGGTTGTTGGACTTAAAGTGGCCGGTTCGTCTGTAGGATCTTTTGTAGTTACATACGAAGTACCGAATCCACTAAGAAACCACTCTATAATACCCGATACACTTAAATTCACATCATATGAAAAAGTCCAACCAAATATCTGTCTGTCATATCTACCTTGTGCAAACACTTGGTTCATTCCAGCTTTTGAAATAACAAATATGCAGTATCCTTCTTTGACGGCGTAAGTATTATCATCTATTGCTGCTCTAAATTTGTATCCACCACCTTCTAAATCGCCTTCTGCAATATATGTAGGTACTTCCCATTTAGTATTATTACTATTATATTTGTCTTCATACTTAATATTTGCAGCCTTACCTCCAATTTCCCAAGGTTCACCCCATCCTATTGCTATAAAGTCATTCATTTTTATAATTGGGAGTGTATTCCATACAAATGTAAGGTATAATCTACTAGTAGTTCTCTCAGTTGATAGCGAATATTCACAATAATCAATGTCAAGATCCACATCTGCACTTGCAGCAAGTAAAGCCATTTCTTCATCTGTACCAGCGTAGTTTTCAATCACCGTTATTTGATCACTAGAATATCCTTTATCACTTAATTCCTCACTACTAAATTTGGAAAGAAAATCTACATGTTCCTCGTACAATGATCTGAAATCCTTATACAAAGCAATTGTTTCTTTATCATATCCAAGAGATTGCAAAGTGCTTTCAGGGGTTTTTTCAAATTCTACAAAGAAATCATACTCATTTAATGTGACTGTATCCTTTTTGTCAGGATTATTCTTTTTTTCTTCAAGACGATCAATTAGATCAAGTTCATCAATTTCTTTCTGCATTTCCTCTTTTTGTTTATCAGTTAACACTGCTGCTTTCTCGTTTGCAAAACCTATGCTATTCATACCTAATAATATAACCATTACTAACAACAGACTTACAATTCTTTTCATTTTATTCAATTTTTATTTTCCTCCTTGTTATTAAGCATAACTTAATTAGCAAATTATACAATTCTCATACTTATTATTTTTAATCAAACACCCAGCTATATAGATATTACTCTATATCACACTGGACTACAGAATACAAATCTCACTTCATAAACGCTCACTTGCTTCAATATAAATCAATAAGATACATTTCTTTAACCTGGAAACAGCCCTGCTATGTACATTGTATTCTCCACCAAGTAAGACTAAATCGAGAGTTATCTAACGATTTTCTGACTTTGTATTCTTTCAATATCATAATCACATATCCTCCGGCATTTCCGGCTGATAATAGAACAAAGCACTACATGTACCTACAGATGTAGCTGCAATCAATAATGCAAATGAAGCTACAACTGAAAACAATTTTGACTTAAACATCTGTACTTACCCCTTTCAATTTGTTTTTATCAACAAAGAAAGTGATTCCAAGAACAATCCTGATATAATCAATGCCGTATACATCATGTAAATCAAAGAATATGCATACGAGCTATATGCTATGGATGACAAAATCAATAGTACCATGATAGCTCTCTTTCTGTTTAT
>CAZFYP010000160.1:0-6912 GCA_964523535.1 uncultured Clostridia bacterium | reverse complement strand
AAACTCTTTATGTTACCGGATGGACAATACTCATAGAGAACATTCAATCCAGTATACTCATTTACTTCTTCTTCAAGTCTTCCGCTTTCATCATATCTGTAGGCATATCTTCTTCCTTCGTCTTCAACCTCTGAAAGCCTACCAAGACTGTCGTATCCATATATGATGTCAAGTTCATCAACACCATTCCTTTCTAACCTCAGATTTGTAACCTGGTCACTGCTGTCATAGGAATACAACTGCCTTATTCCATCACCATAATCAATACAACTGACTCTTCCAAGACTGTCATATTCATAGATGGTATCACCTGTCGCATCGGACATTCTTACGGTATTACCCAAAAGGTTGTAAACAAACTGTATTTCTTTTTCGTCTCCATCTTTTGAATTTTTCTCACTGACTATCCTGTTGAGTCCGTCATACTTGTATTCATTTGTTATACCGTTTCGATCCGTCTTTCTAAGGATGTTTCCGTTGCTGTCATACTCATATAGAGTTTGGTTTCCTTGAGGATCGGTTTCAGAAACAAGTCTGCCAAGACTGTCGTATTCATAGCTCTTGACTGCATAATCCCTATCAAAAATGTTGCTAAGTCCAGTGACAGTAGTCTCAAGTCTTCCCTCCTCATCATCTGAATACCTGGTTAAGAGTGAATCATTAGTACCTGCTCCAAGCTCTACAGATATAAGGTAACCACGGTTATTGAAATTGTATCTTGTGCTATTACCCAACGGATCTACGGTTGTAGATACATTTCCGTTATTGTCATAGAATGTTCTGTATGAACTGTATGAGTTGTCCTCGAATGGAATCCTTTTTATAGTATTCCTTCCCAAGGAGTCATATCCATAATATACTGAGTTTCCAAGAGGATCAACTGTCTCTGCTAGATTTCCTGCCAGGTCATAGATATTTTCAGTAATTCCACCTTCTGCATTGGTTGTCTTGATCACCCTGTTCATTCCATCATACTGGTACTCCTCAGTTACACCAGTGAAATCGGTACTAATGACATTGTTGCCTACATAGTCGTATCCATAGATGCTGTATTCTTCTCCGGTTTCGGTAACTCTACCTAGTACAGCAAGTCTTTCGTAAGGATCAAAGAGGTATATGAGACTTCGGTCCTCTGAATCACCTTTCTTCGACACTTCTACCTTGTTGTATTTTACACCGTCATAGCTATACACTTCATCAAAAGACATTTCTGTACTTGCCATGACATTCCCATCACTGTCAAAATGGCTTGTACTTTCCAGCCTAGATATATCATCATAGTTCCATGTCTGATAGTTGCCATTTGCATCATATCTTCTAATGATTCTGTCGTAATTGTCATATTCCAAGGTTGTCAGTATATCTTCAGTCCAAACATTCTCCACCTTCTCAAGATTTCCAAACCCAGAATAGAAGTACTTCATTCCATTACCACACGCATCAACCGTTGTTGCCGTATTATTTATGTCATCGTATACATATGTCCTTGATGCTTCATCGGGCAAGATCTCACTTGAGAGTCTTCCTACCTTGTCATACTCATAACTTACAGTGTTTCCAGTACCATCGGTTTCAGATATTCTATCACCAGTTGCAAAATCGTAGTTATAAGAAAGTTGAATATCTTCGGTTAACCCATTTGCATCCATTACATCTTCATAAACAGCCGATGTCAGGTAGGCGTGTCCATAGTCTGGAGAATACTCATATCTTACGGCACTCCAAACTCCAGGTTCTTCCTCAGTATTCATCTCTACAACATTGCCAGATTCGTCATAGTCGTATTTATTGCTCTTCAATAACTTATCGTTACTATGAAGCTTCTCCTCTAATACCGTCTTCTTGTCCTCTCCAAGGACGTATGACTTTCTAATTTCAGTGCTCTCATCCTGTTTATATCGCATTTCAGTCATTAAATTGAATTCATAGTCATACTCATAGAAGATTTCATGAGCATCCTCAGCTTCAATGACATCATCCTTCAAGTGGTTCTCATAAATGAGATTTCCCCTGTAGTCATATCTGTATATGTCTGACCCTTCTCTTACATTGGCATCTTCATCATACACTGTTGTAAAGATCTTCTCAGGCATATGGTTCTTTAAATTGTAAATGGTTCTAATACTTTCAAAGAGTCTATCCCCTGAAATCTCTTTCAGGAACTGCTGATGGCTGCTGTTGTAAGAGTGTTTTATTGTCAGGCCATTGTCATCAATTACTTCTGTATTGTAACGGTATCCATCACTCATATCATACGAGTCATATTCCGGATATCCATCAGGCTCGTTGTAATACATGTAATGCTGTACATTACTTTCTTTGTTTCCTTCAACATCCTTTCTTTCGGAAACCTTGAAGTATTCCATGAATCCAGACTGACCAAGGTTCTTTTTGCTCTTCTCGTAGTTGTATTCCGTTTTTACTCCAGTAGGATATACGACCTCCACAAGATTTGCATATTTATTTGTCACATTGGTACTGTCGATCATGTCAAATTCAGCTTCATTTAATTCATACTTGTAATTTATTTCTCTGCCTTCAGGATCAGTCAATGATGCCAGATAGTATTTATCGCTTTCCTGAGATATTTCCTCTTTATCAAGGGTGTACATCCTTTCTCCCGATCTGAATGTTATGGTATCATCCTGGTAGTCGATATCCACTATGTGACCTGCAGAGTCCTCTACCTTGACAAGAAGTCTGATTCCATCAATGGTCTTCCATCTGTACCTTATCTCATTGCCGAATCGGTCTTCTTCTTTAAGCAGCTGACCGTCACTCGTGAAATAGTATGCATCTCCGGTAGTATAGTACAGCTTGTATGCTGATGTGTCTGTACCGTTTGATTCCGATGAATCTTCAGTGAAAATGACATCGTAAAGTTCGTAGTCCTTTAATCCCATTCCTCCTGAGAAGTCAGCCTGATATGTCATTCCGTTTCTCAAATTGACATATACACTGTCTCCATCAAGAATCAAAGACGGCATGTCCAGACTCCATCCTTCACCAAATATATATTTCGATGCTGAAAGCACGCTCTTCTCTCTTTGTGTATTCACTATGCCGCTTTCCTGCATTATTGATGTTCCACTTTCATATTGCAGGTATCCAGTGAACACCCAGTTTTCATCACCAAGAGTAACTTCTCCCATGATGGTAGTATCGCTCGTTGTATATTTTAAAGCTCCGGTTTTCAACCAATATCCATTTGAATCAAACACATCATAGTATGCAATAATGTTCTCTCCATATCCATTTGATTCATCACCACAGGATGTACCTTCTTCATAAAGTTTGGCATCCCTGCTTCTGTACACCAAGTCAAGAGATATGTCCTTTCCATTTCTCCCAGGAATATGGAATATCTCACTTCTTAGTATAAGCTCTCCGGTCTCCGTACTTATATTCTCTCTGATTCCAGCACTTTCTTTGCTGAAAGGTGCATTCAGGTTAATGTTGTATACTGCTTCCTTCTGGTCTTCCTTCAGTACCTCCATGAGGGAAGTGAGGGTTGTTTCAGTTTCTGCCCATGCCGTTTGCGTGAAGCATGCCAGACCTATTGTGATTATCAGAGACGAAAGTAATATTCTTATGCTTTTCATTATTCACCGTCTCCTTCATTAACATTTTCTTCCTTAACTTTCTTTTCAGAGTGCTTTGAAATGAGGTCCTTCCAGTCAGCTCCATTTTGCTTTTCAATCAATATCTCATTAGCAAGTTTTTCATCTCCCTTGGCTAACTTGTATGCATTTTCTACTTCATAATGATTGAATCCCAGGTCCAAATACTTTTCAAAAACCTGGCTTTCTATTCCGTATTTCTCTTTAATCTTTTTGACCTTTATTTTTTTATCTTCAACGTATTTGTCAAAAAAGTTCTTAATTAGGGTCTTATAATCTTTAGCACTAAATTTTTCTTCCTTAGATCCTGTTTTGATTATCAATTCTACAGCTGCTTTAGTAGTCGTGTCCGATAATTCTATAGCTTCTGTAGTAGTTGAAACGGATAATCCTATTGCTTCTAATGTTGTTGAATCTGATAATTCAATTGCTTCTATAGTCGTTGAGTCTATCAGTTCAATAGCCTCTAGCGTTGTAGAATCATTTAAGTCAATGGCTTCTACTGTTGTTGATATTTGCAATTCTATAGCCGCTGGTGTTGTGGAAAAATATGTGGAAAGTATATAATATAACTCCACATCATTTTCTGTTGCTATTGCATCTGCATTGATTATGTCTTGAGGAAGATAACCCTCCGACAGCCATTTCCTAATATCATCTTTCGATGCCGGCTGATATATTGTATAGTCTCCTTCTCCCAGGTCATAGGACAGTATGTTTGAAAGTTCTTCACCTTTATCATATTGCTTAAGAATCTTCTCAATCCTATCCTTGCTTTTACCATTTTCATCCAGATATTCGTATATGGTCAAAAGATCATCCGGATCATACTCTCCAAAATACTCTATTGTCTTTTCATACTCTTCTGATTCAATATCTGCATAGCTTAGGATTTTTCTGTAGACAAATATATTCTCACTAACAGTGTCCCAGTCATAAATAGCCTCATAAATCTTCAGAACAGTAACATCGGTCAATCCACTGATTTGAGCCAGATCCGAAGCCATTGCAAGGTCACGTTCAACATCCTTTTCCTTTACTTCAGCATACACAAGTTGACCAAGCAAGATCAATACTGCCATAACGATACAAGTAAGAAGCATTTTATTTTTCTTCCTAGTTTTCAAGCTTTCACCTCCACTTTATTTTTATGATACATTAATCTGCTACACTAACTTTCTGTATCATGTAGTAGTTGATGAATTCACTTGTAGTACCATTGTCTATTCTGTAGAAGACCGGTCCGTAATTGTATTGTCTTGAATGTATCCATTCCATGAAGTCCTCCACCTGGGTATCTGTAAGGTTTGTATATTGGACTGGTGTACTGCTTCCATTCGAGGTAATGGGTAGTGTCATTCCTGTTATGGTGAAAAGGTCTTCGGTGTAGTCTATGCTCACCATGCTTGAATATTCTTCTGTGGATTCGTCACATACCTTCAGGGCATATATAATGGAGAAGCTTTCTCCTGCAAGCTCTGTTGTGAGATTGTCTTCAGGTATGCTTCTTAGTTCTTCTGCCGTCATTCCTTCAAGGGTTATGTCTATCCAGTTGGTTTCGACATCTGAGAGGTATGTGGAGGCACTAGATACGGTAGTGAAACTTCCATCCTTGTAGACTTTGTAGTCTGTTCCCTTCTTTATGAAGTATCTGAAGTCGGCACTCTGTTGGGCTATTTCTAGGGGATATATCTTGTTTATCTTTCTCCAGTCACTTCCATCGAAGTCTTTCTTCTTTGCTGCATAGAGGTTTGATTTTGTCTTGTATCTGTCATAATCGTCAACATCGTTGCATGCAGTCACCTTGATACTTTTTATACTTGGCGTTGTGAAGGGGTCAAGGGATGCAAAGTATGATGATACACTTACTGAATAAATATTTTCGAATTCCTCATAAAGCTTTCCATAGTCTCCCTTGTCAAGATTGTTCACTTCAGTTGCTGTCATTCCGTACTCATAAAAGTCTTCGTCAGAAGGTGTAGATGAATCGCTTACCTTTGTCCAGGCTCCTTCATAGAAGCTGTACCATGACTGTTGATCATCGAAGGAAATGAGATAGCTTTCAGGAGCATCTATTTGGCCAATGTATTTTACTCTTATTCCGTTTGCATCATCATTGCTATCTACTGCAAGGTAGGCAAGCTTTTTACCGTTTCTTGAGAAGGATGCATGGGTTGAGCTGTAGTTCATGTCCTCGGTCAGAATTTCTTCTTCGGTTTCAGCGTCAGGGTCGTAGAGGAAGAAGTTGTCGTAGGAGTCCTTCATCATGATTTTGTCGTCGTCGGTTATGCCGTAGATGCTGTCTGTTTCTTCTGTATATATGCTTCTTAAGGATTTTTCTTCGAGATTATACATATACCATACACCGTCATTTTTTATATATACAATATCGCCATCCCTGTTCGTATAAAGATTGCTAACATTCTTCATATCTTCTATCAGTCTTGTATCTTCCCATCCATCGTCCTGTGTGTTTTCAAATTTATATAAATTGTCAAGATCACTATCAACATAGAAAAATCCAATTTCATTTACACCGCTTGAAACTACTGATTTACCAGTTCGGGTGGATATTTCTAGTCTACTGTCGCCATCTACATATACCTCATCATCTTCATAGTATACGTTTCCGTTGTCACCTATATCAAAGTCTCCAACTCCACTTGCTAATAAATCAACATCCGAAGTACTATCTTCATACCAGTACAACCTGTCAGCATAGTCTGTCATTATGGCAAGATAACCTCCTTCAAAGTTTGTTTTCATTTCTTCTACCCCGTATGGTGTTGTAAAATATGAAGACGAATTTGTTGTCAGATCAACCCTATGTATTTTCTCATCATCAGACGGATCAACATAATTCAGAATATTTCCATTTCCGGAAATCACAAAATTTGTCGGAAATACTGTCAATTCCGCCAGGTACAAGGCATCAGTAGGAAGTTCTGACAAGTCTCCACTTGTATCCGCATACTCCCTGTCTATTGTTATTTTGGATATTTCTTTTTCTCCTGATATAGAGAGTTCATCTGACTTTATTGTTGTAGGTGTTGTATCAAATGTTGATGTACCGTTTTCTTCAAACTGCAATCCACCGTTGCTGATTTCAGTATCTGAATTTATCATATTTGACATATTGAAGCTATATTCTTTTGTTTCCAATGACCTTACTTCATCAAAATACCATTCCGACGAATCATTTGACTCAACTTTCAGGTCCTCTCCCTGAGTCAGTGCTCCCTGAATTTCAGTCAGGTCAAGGATTATTTTATTCCATTTACCTCTTTCTATC
>CAZFYP010000159.1:0-6957 GCA_964523535.1 uncultured Clostridia bacterium | reverse complement strand
GAGCTTTTGGAAATTGCAGAATACAATTTGAAGCATTACAAGGTAGTTGAGATAGCCTATGAGGATAGCCAAGTTCCTCTTGAAATGTATGCATCCTATAACAAGGAGCAGATAATGGCTGCATTTGGAGTGACCAATGAATCCCACAAGTATCCAATGAGGCAGGGTGTCCATTATGTCAGGGAAAGAAATACGGATATCTTTATGGTTACTATCAACAAGATTGAGGAGGATTATATTCCTACAACCATGTATAACGATTATGCAATCAGCAATGAATTGTTTAACTGGGAATCTCAAAGTACCACAAGTGTTACATCTCCTACCGGTCAAAGATATATAAATGACAGGAGAGACGAACACAAGGTCCTCTTCTTTGTGAGAGAGAACAAGAAGGAATATGGTCAGGCTGCTCCTTATGTATTTCTAGGTAATGCAAGATATGTTTCCCATAAGGGTTCTAATCCAATCCAGATGGTGTGGAAGATGGATCATGCTATTCCGGAGACGATTATTATGGAGTCCAGGCTGAAGATGGGTTGATGAACATCGACAAGGAGGATTAATGTAATGACTACAAGTGAGAAGGCCAAAACTACAGCTTTACATTTTCAATATCGAATCACATATGGTAATGGACGATTTTATGACCGGCCAGATCTGATGATTGCTCAAATAACTGTTGAAGATTATAAGAAAATTGTGCTGGGTGTTCTGAGAGGTGAACGAATTAACGAGATAGATGGAATCTCTGAATCGATTAATAAAATGACAGAAATTGTCCGGGACATGGATAATTGGATAAATATGAATGGAACTAATCGGAAAAAGCCTCTCAAGAAGGCAAGAGATATACTAGAGTTGGAATTCTTTCTTCCAAAGTCAGATTATCAACGTTTTAAGAAGATGAAAAATCCTATTGAGGTTTTTGAAAGACCGGAGCAACATATGACCATTTATCGGAATGATGGGTCCAGTGTTGTAATGAGTTCTGAATTCGGTCTAATTAAAATTGTTGATTCCAGGAATCCGAGCTCTCGTATAATACAAGAGGCAGATGTTTTTTTATCGATTATAATCAGAAACGTGTGAAATAATTGATTATTGTCGTATCGGCTTGGGAGATAAATTTTGAACATCTCGGTGCATTGTAAGGTGTCTGCTTGTAGATACATTTTGGGATTTAGGCAATGTAAGCGGCTTCGGCAAAATATTCGGTGTTGTTGAAATTGTTGAGATTTCAATAGGAAGGATAATTCCTGAAATAAGGGTATATAGAGAGTATCTGTATTCGCAACTGCAGAATAGCAGGCTGCATCTTTATCCGGACAGGAATGCAACTATGATGAAAATGCAGGATGAAGTATTTGTTTATTGAGGCTAAAGCTGAAGGTATTACATATGATTATGTATACTTTGCCATGTTGACTCCTAAAATCTTCAGAACAGAAAAGTATGGCGGTAATAAAATATCAAACCTGGATGATTTCTTACCACATAAGTCAAGGCTTTATTGCTATGTTATGGATGAATACAGTGACACCTTGAATCTTGAGAGATATCTGCCCCATAGGGATCTCGATTATGATGATTGGGACGATATTTCCAGTAATATAGGATGGCTGACTTTTGAGGATATCCATGAGTTTTCGCAAAAGCACAAGACTGTAAATGAGTATAAGGATGAATTCAGCAGGTTCTTTAAGGAGAGGAGTTTGGGGTAAGAATATGAAGCTAAATGAATATATTTCTACTATAGAAGATAGACAAAACTGGAAGGAACACTTGATGTTATATTCAAAAGATGAGCTTGCCGAATTGATACTTGACAGGATGGTTAGAGATTCTAACTACAGCCAGGAGATCCATTGCAAGCTTACTAGTCGCACTGAATATACAGATTACACAGAAGATACAGATATTATTATTAGCTCTTATGAGATGGCTGTGGAAAAAGAAATGAATAAAAAGGTTCCGGATGTGGATTTTCTAGAGTTGTTGAGTGAGAAAGTACTGGAAAGTGTTGCTATTACAGATAGCCTGTTTGAGCAATTGAGGATGTATGCTTCGGTTATTATTATCTTGGATAAAGCAGTGAATGACGGTGCTGGGTTTGAAGAAGAGAATGAGTTTGTCCTTCTTGAAGTTATGGACTATTGTTATGACCAGATGATTTTTGAAATAGAAGGAAAACATGAGGCTTTGTCAGCTGAAGAATTGGGCCAAGTTTATGAATTAATGGAGGGCGAGTCAAAACGATATGATCCTTTGGATGTTCATAACCGGATAGAGGATGCATTTTATAAATTGTTGACCTTGACTAAAGGAAGAACGAGAGTGGACAAAAATGACGCTTATGTGAGAATTAGAGGTTCTGAGTATTATAAGAATTTTTAGAAGTGATTGATAGAATGATTCTGAGGAGAAAATAAATATAGCGAATGTTCTGCTTATTCTGCGGGGATAGCACCTTGAAATATTACAATAGAAATGATAAAATAACTCAAAGAACATACGTTCCAAAACAATGGGAGGTGCTTATGAAAAGAAAAATCATAAATATTTTAAAAAATTCGAATACTTTACCGTTCTTATTTGCAGGTTCTGGATTATCCAGAAGATATATTGGCCTCGAAGGTTGGGAGGGTTTGTTGAAGAAATTTGCATACAAAGCAAGTGAACAAGAATTTGCATATAATATTTTTCTGCAACAAGCTGAGATTGCAGGGAATAAAGAAGGTGTATTGCCCAAAGTGGCAGAGTTAATTGAAAATGAGTTTAATCAAATTTGGTATAAATCTGAGTTCTTTTCTGATAGTAGAAATAGGCATAAAGAAGATATTGATAATAATATATCGCCATTTAAACTTGAAATTGCCGATTACATGCGGGCTATGAGTAGTGATATTGATGAACAATATACTCATGAAGTTGAATTGCTTAAGCAATTAGGAAACAAGAGTGTAGCAGGTATCATAACAACAAACTATGATTTGTTCCTTGAAAATGTTTTTGATAATTTTACAACTTATATTGGGCAGGAAGAACTCATTTTTTCTCAGTTACAGGGAGTTTCTGAAATATACAAGATTCATGGAAGTGCTGTGAAACCAGAATCGATTGTTATCAATGAAAAAGATTATGTTGATTTTTCGGAAAGGAATGCATATTTGGCAGCGAAATTGTTGACTATTTTTCTGGAACATCCAATAGTCTTTATTGGATATTCTATCAGTGATAAGAATATTGAGAGTATTCTTAAGGCCATTGTCAAATGTTTGTCTCAGGAACATTTGGAGATGTTGAAGGAAAGACTCATTTTCATTGAATGGGCTGAAGGTGGTAAGGAAGAAATATCAACCTATAGTAAGGCGTTTGAAGGGGATAAATCAATTGATATGACAAGAGTACGATTAAATGATTATTGTGTTCTTTATGAAGCGCTATTTGAAAATAAAGCAAAATACAATGTTAGTATGCTTAGACAGTTGAAGAAAGATATTTATGAACTTGTTATGACAAATAAACCCACCGGCAAAATGAGGGTTATCGGCTTAGAAGACGATGCTAGATTAGATCAAGTTGAAATGGTTCTAGGGGTTGGAGTTATATCTGAATTTGGGCAAAAAGGTTATCTTGGAATAACAGCTGATGAGATATATGAAGATATAATTCTTGATAATGGTGATTTTGAAGTTGATAGAATTGTTAATGATACATTGCCCAATTTACTACCAAAAAACAGTTCTTTATTGCCTGTTTACAAGTACTTGGAGAAATTTGAAGGTTATGTGCCAGCAATAATTGAAGAAAAACGAAAGAAGCGTTTTGATGAGTTGCTTAATAACACCATTATTAGAAATAGGGGTGGTAATACTGCAAGAAACAGTAATTTGAATGAATTGATGGAGGAATACTCAACAAGGAAATGTATTTATCTATTGCCATACATGAAGCCAGAAAATATTGATTTACGGAAGCTGGAACTATTATTGAAAAAGGTTTTTACAGAGAACGAAAAAGTTTGGATTAGTTTGGAATCTGGGTATAAAAGCGATTTTAAAAGGGCTATTAGAATTTATGATTTGTTGAAATATGGAAATATAAAAGAGCTTCAAATATAGCTAACACTAAGTGTCGACCGCATTGAAACCCCTTCAATTCTTATGTCCTAGTACAACACCAGTTAAGCGAGAAATAATTTCACACCCGTGGTGAGCACTATGTACGTACAAAGTATACCCATATTATAAGATATTAAATAAGAAAAATCAACTATAATTATGGATGTAGTGAACTATTAATAGAAAGTTTGAAATAAAAGATTATTAGGAGCGAGACTTATGAAATACAATATAAAAGAGGATTTTGGCAAACTTGAAAAAGTGGGAGTTGACATAACTGGATTAAAAATCAATGTATCATATTCTCAGAATGCATATGCATTCTTCATTGATAAGGATGATACTCGTAAATATGTAGATATTGAAATAACTATGGGTAATGAATTTGAGGATTGTATTGAAAAATATGGGACAGCCTATGGAAGACTAATAACTACATTTGATTATGTGACTGGCGAGACTTTGAATTATTTAGATGTTATTGATTCGATTGACCAAGACACATATGATTGTTTATCGGTTTTTATGGATGAAAATAGTGGTGAGTTTGATGATGAGTTGATGTTTAGTCAATTCTTTTATCTTAATAGGATTGTAATTGAAAAGAAGTATAGAGGGAAAGGATTTGGATCTATTTTATTGGAATATATTAAGTATAAATTTGCTGATATAATAACGGCTATTGTACTCATACCATCAGCTTTTGAACAAGTTGAAGAGAGTCCGGAAGCGTTTAAACTTGAAAGTGAGCGTCTGAAGAATTTTTACGAAAGGCATGGATTTAAGAAATATCGTGATGAAACATGGATATTTCATGAATGTTGATAAAACAAGAAAAGAATAAATTACTAAAAAAGGCTGTACAACGATTGGAGGACAAAATGGCTAAGTTATCTATGAAAGGAAA
This sequence comes from uncultured Clostridia bacterium, assembly GCA_964523535.1. Taxonomy (GTDB): domain Bacteria; phylum Bacillota; class Clostridia; order Tissierellales; family Dethiosulfatibacteraceae; genus Dethiosulfatibacter. The sequence goes on along the minus strand of CAZFYP010000159.1, from coordinate 1,926 downwards.
CGGAGATATTGAACTTGTAACAAAGAAACTGATTGAAGGTATGGAAGCAAGTGGTATGAGCTGTCAGCTTGTAGATTCATCAAGGAGAAACGACAGTATTATGCTTGTTTTTGAGAAATATTACATGAGGGCAAAGAACAGGGCTAGTCTCAGTATCATGTTGAGTGAAGGAGAGGATAGTGTTTTTGCCGACATTATTGGATCGGGAGGAGGCCAGGGAGCAATTTTTAGCTTTTCTTGGGGCTCTGAAGAAGATTTTGTCGATTCTGGAAAGTATGTTTTAACGAATATGGGGTTTAATACAATATAGAAAATTTGCATATGAAAAGAACTGTGTCTTGGATGTCCTTGGACATAGGTATCACCATCTTGTGAAGGATATGGAATGATGAAAAGGTGGCTGTTATGAGTATGTATTGTAATGGATATTAAGGAAGTGAATGAATATGAAACCTTTAGAAAGAGATTGGAAACTATTTAGAACCAGGTTAAATGGATGGCAAGAGTCTTATATGGAAAAGCTTGTTAAGGAATATATGGAATTACTGAGTGATGACCTGCCGGCATCAAGCAAGTTTTGGGAGTTGGAAAAGCAGATCAAGCTGGACAAGAAAAAGCTGGGAGTTCTTATAAGTCCTAGTAGAAGTCAGATGTTGTATGATATCATCCAACTTATAAATGATGGGACAATAAGCATGTATGACCTTTCTGATTTCAGTGATGAATTAAGAGATGAGGTAGAATCCATACAGGAGAGAATGGGATGAAAAAGTTTTTAGATTTGTAACGGTAACATGAGTATTACTTATTATGATGGATTTTCTTTATTATTTTGGAGGCAGAATATGATTACAAAAGATATGGAAATTTTGGATATAGTAGATGCTTATCCTCAAACAGAGGGTGTCTTTAGAAGCTATGATGCTATTACAGGGGAATGCATAATGTGCAAGCATTTATTTGAGGCACTAGAGGAGCTTACTAGGATCTACAGCCTTAATCTTGACGAGATCCTTGAGAAACTAAATAGTTTAGTACAAATAAAAAATGGTGGATTAGAATGAAATTTAAAAGAATTTTAATTACAGTAATGGTAATGATTATGGTGTTCACAACCATAGGATATGCAGAGAATGCCATTAGATATGAGAATGAAGCGGTAATGTTGCAGGATCTTGGATTGTTCAAGGGTACCAATAATGGTTTTGAGCTGGAAAGACAGCCAAACAGGGCAGAAGCAGGTGTCATGCTCATAAGGATGCTTAGCAAGGAAGCGGTGGCTTTATCCGAAGACAATGACCATCCTTTTGATGATGTTCCAAAGTGGGCTTCTCCATATGTTGGATACATGTAAGAGAATGGTCTTACAAATGGCATAAGTGATAGTGAATACGGTTCACAGAATTATATAGATTCAAAATCATATGCAACCATGCTTATGAGAGTCTTGGGTTATGACGATGGAAATGGAGATTTCTCATGGAAGCTGGCTCTTGATAAGGCTGTTGCTATTGACCTGATTGATGTGGAAAGCCAAACAAGACTTTCTAATGACTCCTTCCTTAGGGATGACATGGTTTATTTTTCATATAATCTACTTAAGACGGATTTAAAAGATTCTGAAACAAAGCTTGTAAATAATCTCCTTGCACAGGGTGTTGTAGATGAGGCTACTGCTATTGCCTGCAATCTTCTAGAAAAAGAAATTGTTGAGAGTGGTAACTATAGCAGTCATGTTGATGTGGCTGAGTATTTGCATCTTTACGGAAAGCTGCCAGGCAACTATCTTACCAAGCAGGAACTAAAGACCTGGGATGGGTAAGCACTGAAGGAAATCTTTGGGATGTGACTGATCAAATGTGTATAGGTGGAGACTATTTTGGCAACTATGAGGACCTGCTTCCAGATGCTAACGGCAGGAAATGG
>CAZFYP010000158.1:0-6971 GCA_964523535.1 uncultured Clostridia bacterium | reverse complement strand
AATAATACCGGAAGGCTTTTATGATGACATAGCAGGTCTTGAATCTCCGTCGGTGGCAATGATATATGACGGTAGCAATATGTCTGTAACCAGTGCTGCTAAGGCTAAGGCAACAGAGATACTTCTGACATACAAGGCAGGTGTTACATCCCAGCAGTTAATGGGAAGGCTTGGAATGTCTTATGAAGACTCTATTGAAATTGCCCAGGGATTCATATTCAGAAGCAAGGCCTTGTACAATCCGGGGAAAAGTTTTCAAGACTTCCTGACTCCTATGCTGGTTGCAGGGATAATACAAATAGCCATTGCCCTTTGTGCATCGACTTCAGTAAGACATGAATTACTTGATAGGGATAAAAAGAAAAGACTGGGCTATGTTTCAGGAAAGGTTTTATTCTATACCATTTGTGGAACATTCATGTATATTTTGTCTACTGCTCTTTTAGCTACTGTTATAGGGATTCCATTTAGGGGAAACATGGCCGATGTTATTATTATGTCTTTAGGGCTTAGTTTTGCAGTATCGTCATTCTGTATTTTGATATCTGCTGTAATAAGAAAGAGAATGGTTGCACTTGTAGGCGCAGGATTGATGATCATACCGAACTCGATGATGGCTGGTACTACATGGCCCTTAATATCAATGCCTTCAGGATATCATGCCTTTGCATCTTACATACCATTCATTCACTTTGTAGACAACTATAGAAATATTTTTCTCAAAGGTGCAGTCCTTGGGGATATGACAAATGACTTGGCATATATGTTTGCATTTGGTCTGATAGCCCTTTTGATTGCTGAGTTTGTAGTCGTTATTATGGAAACTGGAAAGGAGGAGACTGTCAATGAAGATATTTCTGCAAGCGTTCAGAAGAGAGTTTCGGTCAATATTTGATTATGCAGGAATGATGATTCTTCTTTTCATAGGACCAGTTTTTCTTACTATGTTCTTTGGTGGAGTATATGTCAATTATTATGTAAATGACATTCCCATTGCAATTGTAGATGAAGACAATAGTGGATTAAGCAACACCATAGCTTCAAGCTTTCTTTCCAATGAAAGGTTTGATGTAGAATTTTATCCTGACAATAGACAAGACCTTGAAGACCTCCTCTATGATGGACATGCACATATGGGAATAATAATTCCTCAAGGATTCGAGTCAGGAGTATCCAAGGGTGTTCCTAAAGAGGTTCTTGTAGTAACTGATGGAACAAATATAGTGGTATCAAACAATGCCTATGCCCAGGCGGCAACAATAATACAGACCATAGCTGCTGGGGTGGAAATCAAGGTCATAGAAGCAAAGGGAGTACTTCCACAGATTGCTGAAAACCTTGCTCTGTCACTGAATATTGGAGAGAGAGTTCTATACGACCCTAAAATGAGATATATGAATTATCTCATTGCCTGTTATTGGGCAGTGTTTTTACAGCAGCTTATGTTGTCATCCATGGGGTCCAAGCTTATAAGAAGCAAGGAATACATGGTTTCCGGCAATACTACGAAAAAAGCCTTGGGTCTTATGGCATCATGCCTTGCAGGAATAATGCCGTCTATGCTTCTTGGGCTGGCAGGAATGAAGTATATCTTCCATGTGCCTATAGTAGGAAGTCTGTGGACAACAGGTCTCCTTACACTTATCTTTGCATTTGCCATTACGGGAATGGCCATGATTCTTGCATCATTTACCAAGGAAAGGGTTGAGTATTCGAAAATATCATTTATGCTTTCCTTGCCTACCTTTGTACTGGCAGGCTGTGTATGGCCTATAGAACAGATGCCTGATGGACTTAGAGTAATATCAAGGATCTTGTGGCCATTAATAGGCTACGCCAAGAATGTACAGGAAATATTTATTAAGGGAAAGGAATTTTCAGCAGTGGTGCCGGATATTTTATATATGTTTATTTTTGGATGCATATGGCTTTTCATAGGAGTGAAGGTATATACTAAAACATTTTCAAAGGTTCAAACGGTCATGGAAATGGAGAGAACGGTCAGCTAGAAGAAAATGAATCTCTTGACTAATACCCCCTGGGGGTATATAATGTGAAAAAGATGGAGGTGCATTTTGAGCAAGGCAAAAAGGAAAATAAACAAGAGTCCTATTAAGGAAAAGAAGGCTGTAATAAATCAGTCTGTATGTGACAGATCACCATTTTGTCCAGTCAAAAGAGTATGCCCTGTAAATGCAGTTGAGAAGAAGGGATTCTTTGGTGGTGAAGTCACAATAAACAAGGAAAAATGTATAGGCTGTGGCAAGTGTGTGGCATATTGCCCTCATCATGCAGTTTCAATAAAATAATTTGATAGTAAATAAATTATCAGATATAAAAGTGCTCCAGAAGAGGAGCATTTTTTGTATCACTATCCAATTGATTTCAGTATTTTGAAATTGTCACTAACTAAATTTTGACTAGGATTCCTTAGGGGTATATAATGTAAAGCTAGGGAGGTGCAACTTGAAGAAGAAAATCAGAAAGATAGAAAAGATAGATGGTAAGAAGAAAAAAGCCTACATCAACCAGCTTGTATGTGACAAGTCGCCATTTTGTCCCGTCAAGAGGATATGCCCTGCAAAGGCAGTGGAAAGGAAAGGTTTGTTGGTTGGTGAGATTACAATAAATGAAGAAAAATGCACAGGTTGTGGAAAATGTGTGAAATATTGTCCGCACAATGCAGTAGCAATGAAATGATTTGAAGGTGAAATCAATAATTGGGTGAAAACAGGCTCCATGATCAGGAGCTTTTTTTTGTTTTTTGTATTGGAATGAATGACAATTTGTCATAAATAAGGTAAAATTAAATAGTGATAAAAAATTCATATATAAAGAGTGTGATGAAATATTATGACTAATTCTGAATTTGAAAAAAACTGGAGAAACAAGATTTCAAAAGCTGTAGAAAATATGGATAAAAGTGTTGAAGAATTGTTTCCAGAAGACAATCAGAAGGACCTTGCATGGTGGTCAAAAGACTTCATGAAGAATTTGAAGGAAACATTCACCTATAATGAGATAAGGGATATCATGTCTTCGGCAGCCTGTCACTATCCGGAAGACAGACTTGCTGATCTTCACGATCTCTATATGAACACGGGAGATCTTAGACTTGTCCATAAAACCTTGGAAAGCAATTTTAAAAGGGAGATTAAGGAATATAAGGACCTCACAGATGACCAGGTTGACATGATTATTGAAAAGGGATGGGGTGCAGCAGGTGTACTTGATGGCAATACCATTATTGCTATAAAGATACCAAAGGAATTCCACAAGTATTTCGAAGCAACAACTAAAGAGGAAAAAAACTATTGCTACTGTCACTGTCCCAGGGTCAGGGAAATGCTTCTCAAGGATGAGAACATTGATCTTGAATATTGCTATTGTGGTGCAGGTTACTACAAGGATATCTGGGAAAAAATCACAGGCAGTGAAGTTGAAGTGAAAATACTTAAATCCATAATGAGTGACGACGATGTTTGTTCAATTGAAATCAACATAATGGATGATAAAAAATAGACACAGTAATATATAATGAGGACAAATTTTAGTATGTTACATAATTAAAATAATTAAGTTTAATGTCACATTAAGTTTTGTATTTATTTATTCCGATAAACTCAACTACAATGAGCCATTGAAACCAGGAGGAAATATGACCGTATCATTGGTAAAATGCGATGAATATGATTATGACAAGATAAAGGAAGCACTATTGAGAACCTTTGACAACATTGGAGGAATAGGCAGGTTTGTCCTGAAGGGGGATAAGGTTCTTCTAAAAACAAATCTACTAATGAAGAAAACGCCCGAGGAGGCGACTACTACCAATCCCGTATTTGTACAGGCACTGGCGGATATTCTAGTATCCATGGGAGCGGAGGTTGTCATAGGTGACAGTCCCGGAGGTCCTTTCATGGAAGGCAGGATGAAAAATATCTATAAGTCCACAGGAATGGAGGAGGTTGCGGAGAAATCCGGTGTTGCCCTTAATTTCAACCTTGCTTCATATTATACTGAATTTGAGAATGCAGTGCTTTTGAACAAGGTTATCCTCACAGATATGATAAATGACGTTGATAAAATAATCAATTTGCCCAAACTAAAGACACATGGTTTTGCAGTGTATACAGGAGCAGTAAAGAATCTCTTTGGTCTTATTCCCGGTACCATCAAGGCTGAATATCATGTCAAAATGCCTGATGTAAACAATTTCTGCAATGCCCTAATAGACATATGCGAACATGTGAAGCCTACACTTCATATAATGGATGCAATAGTAGGAATGGAAGGGGCAGGACCATCTGGAGGTAGCCCCAGAAAGATTGGAGCAATACTGGCTTCGGAAAATCCCTACGACCTTGACAAGACAGCCTGTGAAATAATAGGTCTCAAGGTGAAGGATGTACCGACATTGAGAATGGCTGCAGAGAGAGGTCTTAGCAGCAAAAATATGGAAGATGTCGAGATAGCGGGAGACAAGTTGGATGATGTTATGATCGACGACTATGTCATGCCTCCCTCAAGCGGTGGGAGCTTTAGAAGCATTCCAAAACCTCTTATGAATTTTATGATGAAGCGTCTTAAGTCAAAGCCTGTATTCAACCATGATATTTGTATAGGCTGCGGCGACTGTGCTGCTAACTGTCCACCCAAGGTGATAGAAATGGTCGACAAGAAGCCAATTGTTAACTATTCTGGTTGCATAAGTTGTTTCTGCTGCCAGGAGTTGTGTCCAGTGAAGGCTATAGATATCAAGAAGCCGGCTTTGGCAAAACTTATTTTTAGATAAATAAAGCAGTTATGCAGGGTCACTTGCGCAAGCCTTGACAATTAAGAGTTGAGCCTACTAAAGAATCCATGATTTGAAAAATTGATTGAATGGCACTATATTGCTGATATATTCATATATATTGGAAATATAGTGCTTTTTTATTGACTATGCAAAAAATAACATTAAGTGAGCAATAAATTGTATTGTAAGTATGACTTTTGATTGATATATTATTAACAAACATAAGTAAAATTAATATTGGAGGAAATATTGATGAGTAAAATAATTATTTCACCTAGCAAATATGTACAGGGACCTGGAGAACTTGGAAAACTTGAACTATATACCAATACTTTGGGACAGAATGTACTTATACTGGCATCTGAAAGAGGAATAAAAAGAATTGAGGATAAGATTAATTCAAGCTATGAAGGAAGTGAATCCAAGGTTGAATATGAAGCATTCGGTGGAGAATGTTCAAAGGTTGAAATAGAAAGACTTAAAGGAATATGTACTGACAAGGGAATAGATGTGGTCGCAGGTGTAGGTGGCGGGAAAACGCTCGACACGGCAAAGGCAGTTGCTCATTATATGGGGATTCCAATAGTCATAGTACCTACTATAGCATCGACAGATGCTCCATGCAGTGCCTTGTCTGTAATATATAAGGAAAATGGAGAATTTGATGAGTATCTTGTTCTTCCAAAGAATCCTGAAGCAGTTGTTATGGATACTGAAGTTGTCGCTGCTTCACCTGCAAGACTTACAATCTCTGGAATGGGAGATGCACTGGCTACATATTTTGAAGCTAGAGCATGTGTGAATTCAGGAGCATCTACTATGGCTGGCGGAACTGCAACTGGAGCGGCATATGCACTTTCAAAACTTTGCTATGATACTTTAATTGAAGAAGGATACAAGGCTAAGCTTGCCGCTGAAGCTAAATGTGTTACTACAGCTGTTGAAAAAGTAATAGAGGCAAATACTCTACTTAGTGGAATTGGATTTGAAAGTTGTGGACTTGCAGCTGCTCATGCAATTCACAATGGATTTACAGTGTTGGAAGACTGCCACCACCTCTATCATGGTGAAAAGGTGGCATTTGGAACCATAGCTCAGCTTGTCATAGAAAATGCACCTATGGAAGAACTTGAAGAGGTAATATATTTCTGTAAGTCTGTTGGACTTCCAACAACATTGGAGGAAATGGGAGTTAAGGAAGTCAAGGCTGAAGAAATCAAGAAGGTTGCAGAGGCTTCATGTGCCGAAGGAGAAACAATATTCAACATGCCATGTCCTGTAGATGCACAAATAGTATATGCTGCCATCATGACAGCTGATGCATTGGGGAAAAATCTTTAAAACAAATATCAAGAATATTTTCATAGACTTGAAAAATGGTATTTTAGCATAAATATCAAGAGCACTATCTTGCCATGACATCCACATATATTGGCTGGATGGTGTTTTTTATTAAATAGACTATATGTAGGAAAGGAGTATTATGTTTAGCTTAAAACCGGAAATATACTATGGGGAGAATTCTCTGGAAAGCATAAGGGAGTTGAACTATAAGAAAGTATGTATAGCAACAGACAAATTGATGATGGATTTGGGTCATGTGAAAACGCTAACTGATATATTGGACAGTAAAGGAGTGGAATATCATATTTTTGATGATATACAGCCTGATCCTTCCCTTGAACTGGTAAATAGAGGTCTTATTCATATTATCAAAACAAAACCTGATGGATTGATTGCATTGGGTGGAGGCTCTGTTATTGATGCTGCAAAGGCAATAATATATTTTTGTATCAACATGAAAAAGGAATTGGTTGAACCGGAGTATATACATAAACCGGATTTTATTGCAATTCCAACAACGGCAGGTACAGGATCTGAAGTGACCGGGTATTCTGTAATAACAGATACTGAGAAGGAAATAAAATTGCCTTTGGTAGACAAGTTGATGTTGCCTGATATAGCCATCTTGGATCCAACCTTAATAGCCAGCGTACCTGCAGGAGTTACTGCTGCTACGGGAATGGATGTATTGACACATAGCATTGAGGCTTATGTATCCAGAAATCAAAATCCATTTTCCGATTGTTTTGCAATGGAGTCAATTAAGCTTGTTCATGACAACCTGGTCAATTCATACAAGGATTTATCCAATCTTAAATACAGAGAGAAT
>CAZFYP010000157.1:0-6981 GCA_964523535.1 uncultured Clostridia bacterium | reverse complement strand
AGGAGATATTATGGATATCACTTCACTGGCTGTCATACTTCTGACAGTAATGAGCACATTCAGAATAATAATAGGGCCAACTATCTGGGACAGGCTTCTTGGCCTTAATCTTGTCACCACAAAGCTTATTATGCTCATAGTGCTAATAGCTTCATTGAGGCAGGAAACCTTTCTGCTGGATATTGCACTGATTTATGCACTCCTTGGATTCATAGGCATAACCTTCATGTCAATATACATACAAAACAAGGGGGCCAAAAATGAATAATACCATAGGAACCATAATAATCTGGATAGGAATAATATTCATAGCATTAGGAATAATCAGCATATACAAATTCAAGAATTTTTATCCCAGAATACTTGTTGCATCAAAAATTGATACAGTAGGCAATATAACCTTGATGATTGGAATAATCATAAAAAACGGCTTTAGTTTTTTTTCACTGAAAGTACTCTTGATTCTTGTGATCATGACTGTAATCAATCCACTAAGTACCCATTCCGTGGCACGTTCCGCCTATTTCAGCGGATATAGAATAAGAAAGGAGTAATTCCATGAAGCAGATAGCACTTGTTTTGCTTGTAATACTTGCCATATATGCAGTACAAACAAGCAAACTTAGAAGAGCAGTCATCTTTCTAGGTGCTTTTTCCCTGTGTATTTCTTTCGTCTATATGCTCTACAACGCTCCTGATGTTGCCATAGCAGAAGCGGTAATAGGATGCACACTGTCCACCATACTATATCTCGTTGCCCTAAGGAAATATAAAATCTTCAATGTCTTCTACCATGTACCTTCAGGCCAGGTAGTTGACAGCTACTACAGCAAGAGCAAACATTCTGAATTCATGAAGACTCTAAGGGAATTTTGCACCGCCCAGGAAATAGACCCTCAGATTATATATACAACAGACAGCAAGGATACAATAATGGAAAACAATATTTATTCCATCATACTTGAACCAATGGATGATGACCTTTATATACATGTCCACTCTGAAAACTGCAAGGTAGATGCTCTTGAAGTTTTTCTCAAGGGCAAGACCTATCCCTATGAATATACAATAATGAAAAGCAGCGAGGTGATTTGATGAAAAGAAAACTAACTGCACTTTATGTAACCATTGTAGGAATAATCGTACTCCAGTGCAATTCAATTTTTGAAAAAGGCTTTGGACGTCCGATCTATGACCACCTTATAGAAAAAGGATATGCAGAAACAGGTTCTGAAAATCTTGTAACGGCAGTTTACCTTTTCTACAGGTATTACGACACACTGTTTGAAGCCCTCATGCTTCTTCTCAGCATCATAGCCGTAATATACATGTCGGCCCAAGGAAGCGGTGATTACAATGAATGACCACTCGGAACTCCTGTCAAAGACTCTGGGACTGCTTTACCCATTCATACTCATCATAGGAATATATGTCACTGTAAACGGTCACTTGTCTCCAGGAGGAGGTTTTCAGGGAGGTGCAGTCATATCTGCAATCTTCATATGCAAGTATTTAATACTCCCCATACATGATACAGAGCTGGACAGGATTCAAACCATTGAAAAGCTTGCACTGTTTTTCATCCTACTATTTCCCGTTACCTTCCTTTTCATGAGAATAAACATAAGCTTTCCCGGCTTCAACCAGGTTTACCTCATAGCTATGAATGCCCTTATATCATTAAAGGTTGCATGTGGACTCAGTATAATATTTTTCAGATTCGTCTATTTCGAAACAAGGTGATTATATGACTAACAAGATAATTGAACTAATAATTGAATATGTCAATGGAGAGAATATCTCGCTTATTCTTTTCTTTGTAGGAATTTACGGATTGACTGCCAGAAAAAACATACTGAAATCAATTATAAGTCTTGGAATACTTCAGGCTTCATTAATATTGTTTTTTGTATCCATGGATGCAGATACAAGCACAGTGCCTCCAATAGGCAAGACTTTTTCACATGTTCCTTCAGACCCTCTGCCTCAAGCACTTATGATAACGGCTGTAGTAATAGGAATATCTGTTACTGCTGTAAGCCTTACCATGTTCATAAGCCTCTACCGCAAATATGGTACCTCCAACTGGAGCAAGGCCAGAAGAAAAAGGGAGGATATGAAATGATGGATATGCCCTTATTGGGATTTGTTCTGATGCCTATAATTATAGGCCTTTTAATGTATATAAAGCCAAGCAAGTCAACTCTTGGCATCACACTGACAGTTCAGGGAATCCTCCTTTTCTTCAGTATTAAATATATGATCGCACTTCAGACAAATACTGTAATAATTGAATACCTAAGCCCCTACGACCTTCCTGTAGGCATGGCATTGAAACTGGATACACTTTCTTCAACTACCATGCTTCTTAATAATCTCCTCTTCTTTCTCATGGTGACCTTCAACTGCAGGAAGAGTTATATGAACAAGCTTTTCATCTTTCTTTTCCTCAGTCTTCAGGGACTGGTGAATGGAATATTTCTGTCAACTGATTTTTTCAATTTCTATGTGTTGATGGAAGCAGCCACAGTAATCATAAGCATATTAATTATGTATAAAAAAGACAGCCGTTCCATGTATGACGGAATGATTTATCTTATGGTCAACATGGCTGGAATGGCCTTCTTCCTCCTTGGAACCGGCTACGTATACAGATATTTCGGAGTCCTGGATTTCAATACGGTATCGTCACTGATGGAAAAAGTGGATAATGTGGGTCCTCTTGTCATGCCTTATGCAATGCTCCTGACAGGAATCAGCCTGAAAGCAGCCCTTATGCCCCTCTTCAGCTGGCTTCCAAAGGCTCACGGAACTCCTAGCGCTCCATCAATAGTTTCATGCATACTGTCGGGAATATTCATAAAAATCGGCGTATACATGTTCATCAGGCTTACCACTGTCTTCGGTCCTCTCTTGGATGTTTCAGGATACTTCCTTATAATGGGTTTCATAACTGCCATTGCAGGTTTCATCTTTGCAATATCACAAAGCGATATTAAGCTGATTCTTGCATATCATACCATATCCCAGGTTGGTCTAATAATGATAGGTCTGAACATGAACCATGCGGAAGCTTACAGCGGAGCACTCTATCACTTCCTTACCCATGGCATATTCAAGTCCCTGCTCTTTCTCATTGCAGGCATGCTTACAGAAATGTACGGGACCAGAAAGATTTCGGATATCAAGGGACTGTGGCGGCATTCCAAGCTTCTCAGCATATCTTTGATTATTGCAGTATTAAGCATTACAGGGGCACCATTTATGAGTGGTGGGTATTCAAAACATCTCATAATCCATGCAGGTACGGGGAAAACCATATCCATTCTCCTCAAGATAATAAGTGCAGGAACAATGATATCATTCATTAAATTCTTCAAGATCATATTTTCAAGTCCAGAAAGAAGCCCTGTCAAGAAACTTGAAGGCAACGAGGCTTCTGTTATTTCTGCAATGGCTGCAATCTGCATTATTCTTGGAATGTACGGCGACAGATTCATCAATCTCATTACAGATTGCCGTGCCTCCTATTCCATTTCAATGCAGACTAAGGACATTGTAGGATATATCATTACATATGGAGTATCATATCTCATGTACAGACTGGCAATAAAGGACAGACACTGGATTACAAAGGTAAGGGGGTTTGACCTTGGATTCAACAGCATTTCACTGTCAATACTCAGTTTCTTCGTAATGAGTCTCATGGTTCTTAAACTATCCATATGATTCTTTACAAAATAAAATACCGCATGAATCATTCAACTTGGAGATTCATACGGTATTTTATTTTTTCCCTTGATATTATTGTATCCTTACTTTTCCTTATTGGGTCTGTTTTTCTTATAGTTTCCAATTATTCTCAAATACTCACTGTGTTCCTTTATTTCCTCAATAACCTTTTTAGTTGATTCATCATAGATATTTCCTTCAATGTCTATATAAAAACCATACTTGAAAGGTTTGTTCTGGATTGGTCTGGACTCAAGCTTCTCCATATTGACTCCATAGTCAGAAAACACCTTGATACACTGGTAAAGTGATCCTGCACTATGCTTTGTCTCAAGATACATGCTTACAATCTCTGCATCCTTCACATACTCTTTCTTATATGTAATAATACCAAATCTTGTGGTATTCAGCTTGTTGTCCTGAACATTGGACTGAAGAATCTTCATTCCATGAATCTTGGCAGCCCTGTTGCTTGCAATTGCAGCTGCATTCTTATCTCCAAGACTTTTTATATATTCAACACTTTTAGATGTATCCAGATATGCAACCTTGTTTATTTGTTTATTGTTGTCAAAGAAATCCTCGCACTGCCTCAATGCTTCAGGATGGGAATAAACTGTTTTTAAATCTTCAAATTCAGTGTCATCAAAAGTAATTATACAATGGTTAACCTTAACAAATTCTTCTCCAACGACATATACATCATAACTCTTCATAAGGTCAAGAGCCCTTGTTATTGCTCCTGTAGTACTGTTTTCAATAGGAAGAGCCGCATAGTCAAGCTTTCTGTTATGGACATCCGTTATCATTTCCCTGAAATTGTCATAGGGAACTCCTTCCACATCATCTCCGAAATATTTTATCACCGCTATTTCACTGTAAGCTCCAGGTACACCTTGATAACCAACTTTTAGCATAGTCCCCCTCCATTAACAAATTTATGAATTTTTCTAACCTTGTCATTAAGTATCTTGAACTCTTCCGGCGTAAGTGACTGGGCACCATCACAAAGAGCTTCATGAGGATTATTGTGCACTTCAATAATAAGACCATGTGCTCCTATTGCAGCTGTAGCTCTTGAAGCAGGTTCAATCATGCTTGCCTTTCCAGTAGCATGGCTTGGGTCGATTATTATTGGAAGGTGTGACATTTCTCTTATGGCAGTAACAATATTAAGATCAAGAGTATTTCTCATATGGGTTTCGAAAGTTCTTATTCCTCTTTCACACAATATAACTTCTTCATTTCCTTCAGACATGATATATTCTGCAGACATCAAAAATTCCTTGATTGTTGAAGACATTCCTCTCTTAAGCATTACAGGCTTGTCGCATCTTCCCACTTCCTTAAGCAATGCAAAGTTTGCCATATTTCTAGCACCTATCTGTATAATATCTGCATATTCATATACTGAATCAAAATCATGTGGATCCATAAGTTCAGTAATTATTGGAAGTCCTGTAGCCTCTTTTGCCTTCCTTAATAGTTTAAGGCCTTCAACTCCAAGTCCCTGGAAGCTGTATGGAGAAGTCCTGGGCTTGAATGCTCCACCTCTCAGTATTTCACCACCATATTCCTTGACCTTTATTGCAGTCTGGATTATCTGGTCCTCATTTTCCACTGAACATGGTCCTGCCATGATTGTAAAATTATCTCCACCGATTTTCACACCATCCACATCGATAATGGTATCTACCCTGTTTGCATACCTGCTTGCCAGCTTGTATGGTTCCTGAATCCTATACACCTTTTCGACCCCCTCTTCTCCGGCGAAGTATTCAAGTTCAACCTTTTGAGTATCTCCCACCAGTGCCAGTATGTTCTGTCCCGCTCCATAGGTGACTATTACCTGAAGTCCAAGTTTCTCTGCCCTTTTTCTTATATTCTTTGTTAATTCTCCCTGATCCTGCTTCATTACTATAACCATTGTTATCCTCCATAAATTTAAAATCTTTTTAATAGTCGAGACCTCTCCTGCTGCGTCCAGTCAAAAAGGCCATTTGCCTGTTAATAAAATTCTCAGGACATCGAGTCCTTCGAATTATCTGACATTCAAGTGAATGATAATTCCCAGATACCGGAATTATCTTGAACGTCATATAAATAAAAAAGACCTGCGAGCAAACTCACAGGTCAAATCTTTACTATTTAATTTGAGTTTAACTTTTTACATTACATATTCTGTTTTATTGTATGTAAAGAAACCAGCGCTAAAGAAGCCCCAGTAAAAGTTAAAAAAGAAACTATTCAATTTTGAAGTTTTAAGAATCATATTTACATTTTCCATAGTACTTCTCCATTCGTAGTTGTTGTTAGCTATTATACTTAAATGTTACATAAATGTCAAGAATATTATTTATGCAATCCTGGTTATCTTCATACACTATTGATTTAAGTCCTTAATGACTGCTATAAGTTTGCAGATTTTCTTTCCTTCTTCTACAAATTTCTCTTCGTATTCCGTTGCTACATTATCATCTACATGGTCGGTGGAATAAAGATCATGGGTCTCAAAAACTATATTCCATCCCTTTTCTACCAATACATCCAGTGAATAATCGAAAAGCCCCACATTGTCAGTTTTAAAGACAAGGTCCCCTTCATCCTTCAGTATCCTCTTGTAAATATCAAGATGACTTGGACTTGTAAGACGTCTCTTTTCATGTCTTGGCTTTGGCCACGGGTCAGAAAAATTCAGATATATCCTGTCCACAGACTTGTCTGCAAAAGTCTCCCTTGCAATTTCAGCCTTTGAATGTACTATGTAGTAATTTGGCAAAAAACCTTCTTTTTCAATAGTATTGATCCATCTGAAAATAACCTTTGTATTCATTTCAAATCCCAGATAATTGATGTGAGGGTTTTCACCTGCAAGTTTTCTGACGAAAGCTCCCTTGCCGGAGCCTATTTCTATATGAAGTTCATTTTTATTTTCAAATATATTGTCAAGTCCGCCATCCAGATTTTCAGGTTTGGTTATAACCCGTGGATGTGCATCCAAGACCTTGTATCCTTCTTTTATATGTCTCAGTCTCATTATTTCATCTCCTCCAATTCAGCAATTTTACCATTTACAGCCCCATATTTCAATATTTTTAGCATGTAAATATAAATCCGGCGAATATTAAGAATTTGTAACAATAAAGATGTTGATTTTCCATGAAAAAGGAGTATATTTTAGGTATCCAAAACACACAGGAGGCACTAAAATGAATGAAATTTTAAGCAGCTCCAGTCTGCTTTCATATT
>CAZFYP010000156.1:2204-6981 GCA_964523535.1 uncultured Clostridia bacterium | reverse complement strand
ATGTTAAATAATTTGAATATGACTTTATTGTATGGACAATGCAAATCTGTGGTAGTAGAATTATTGTATAATAATTAACAAATTAAAATCACAGGAGGATGTCATGTCTAATTACAACAATATTATTTTTGAAAAGCAGGCTAATATAGGAGTTCTGAAAATCAATAGACCAAAGGCTATGAATGCCCTAAATACAGAGACTCTATGCGAACTTTCCCAGATTATTGATGAAATAAATCTTGATCAGGATGTAAAAGTTCTTATTCTGACAGGAGAGGGAAAGGCTTTTGTAGCAGGAGCGGACATAGTTGAAATGAAGGATAAGACTCCTGAAGAGGCAAGAGTTTTTGCTGAATTGGGAATGAATACCTTCAGAAAAATAGAATTAATGGAAAAACCTGTTATCGCAGCTGTTAACGGATTTGCACTTGGTGGAGGTTGTGAACTTTCAATGTCTTGCGATATTAGGATTGCAGGAGAAAAAGCAAAATTTGGACAGCCTGAAGTAGGTCTTGGAATTACACCTGGATTTGCAGGAACTCAAAGAATGTCAAGACTTGTTGGTACAGGAAAGGCTAAAGAACTAATTTTTACAGCCAAGATGATCAATGCGGCAGAAGCTGAGAAAATCGGTTTGGTTAATGCAGCTGTAGGTCAGGATGAACTTATGGACAAGGCTATGGAAATGGCAAAAAAAATAGCAGCTAATAGTCCTATTGCTGTCAAATATGCAAAAAGTGCAATAAACAGAGGATATGAAACAGATATTGAGACAGGTATGTATATAGAGAAGGATATCTTCGGACTTTGCTTTGCAACTGAAGAGCAAACTGAAGGAATGACAGCCTTCGTAGAAAAGAGAAAACCTGATTTCGACAAGAAAGAAGCAGTGCTTAGTTAAATGCATAAACCTATAGGCTTCACATGTTAAACTCATATAAAAAGAGATTCCAGGGAATTATCCGGGAATCTCTTTTTATTTACTGACTCTTTTAGTCTATACCTTCAACCTCAAGACCCTTTGATGTAGCCCTTATACCGATGGCTCCAAGAGGTGCTGTTGTGATTATTGATAGTACTGCAATTGCAAGTATGAGTTCTCCGGATTTTACTCCCATGGCAAGGGGGATTGCACCTATGGCAGCTTGTACTGTTGCCTTTGGCGTATATGAAACTACACAGAAGAGCCTTTCCTTGAAGTTAAGGTTTGTACCTAGCGTTGAAAGTACAACACCCAGACTTCTTGCAATTAATCCGATTGCTATGACTATCAGACCTTTCAAACCTGAGTCGAAGGCTACGCTGATGTTTACCTGGGCACCTACAAGTACGAAGAGTAGTATTTCTGCCAGTATCCATATCTTGTTGAATTTTACCGAAAGTCTCTTGGCAACTACAGGTATTTTTTCAAGTATTATGTATCCTATTACCATTACACCAAGAAGGGCAGCCACTTCTATTCTGCTTTTCAGAAGCTCCTCTATAGCTTTCAGAAGTATTGCGCATCCAAGGATTACAAGTACCTTCTTAGTGTCCCTTATATGATAGGCAGTGAAGACTTTTACCAGAATGAGGCCTATTACAAGACCCATGACTATTCCAAAGAGTATTGACAGGGGTATTGACAGTATTTGCACACCTATGTTGACATGGCTTCCGCTGTAAAGGCCAAGGAAAGTTGTGAATATTGTTATTGCAATGACATCGTCGATTGAGGCACTGGCTACTATAAGGGTGGGAATCCCTTTTTTTGTCCCAATACCTCTGTCTATGAAGTGGAGCATTGACGGAACCACTACGGCTGGTGAAACAGCTGCAATGATGAATCCAAGTATTCCTCCTTCTATGAAGGAAAGGCCAAGAACGTATTGTGCTATGAAGGCGATGGTGAAGCCTTCCATGAGTCCTGGTATGCAGCTCATCTTTAGTGCAGTCTTTCCCACCTTGTTGAGGTTTTCCCTGCTTATTCCCAGACCAGCTCTCAAGAGTATTATTATGAGGGCGATGAGTCTGAAGTCTGCAGATACTTCCAATAGATCGGGATCTATGACATTCAGCGCATAGGGGCCTATTGCTATTCCCAACAGGAGCATTCCCAATAGTCCCGGCAGGTTCAACTTTGTAAATATGAGGTTTGCGAGCAAACCCAGTACGATTATAATTCCTAAACTTGTAGCCATTTTGTTTTTGCATGACCACTTGTCATGCTTCTCCTCGTTTTGAATTTTTCCTTAGTCATGTATACTAAACAACAATAATTTTTGTTTTCAACAAAAAACAAAAAATCCTGTCGACAAAAATAAGTCAACAGGAGTCATTAGCACTTGGCGGTTAGGCAAATTTTTTATAAGGTGACATAGTCGCTTATTGCCTGGCGAACTCCATCGCCATTATGGTTTGCATTTACACATATATGAGTTGCTGTGTCTTACCAAATAAATTTATCATATGAAGCTAGGGATGTCAATAAAAAAAGTAACTGATGATTGATTTGAGACTCCATGAAAGGAGTTTTCAGAGAAACAGTAAAGGTAAGTAGTGAAAAGAATGGTAATGATTTGTGGAAATAAAATCAAAATAAGCAAAATAGCTATTTAAATTCACATGGAAATATGCTATAATTTATATTACAAGAATGCCGTTCGGTAATTGCGGATGGCGAGGTATATAGTGCTGAAATATATTCAGCACTTTAAAACCGCTGTATTAAACGAATGATGTGCGGTAATGGCGAATAAAAAATTCAATTATAAAGGAGAAATGAATGAGTAGTGAAATTAAATTCAGATGGCATGGAAGAGGCGGACAGGGTGTCAAGACTGCAGCTTTGCTTCTAGCAGATGTAGCATTTACTACAGGTAAGTATGTCAAGGGTTTCCCTGAATATGGCCCAGAGCGTATGGGGGCTCCCGTAACGGCTTATGATAGAATAAGTGATGAGCCTATATTGGTTCATTCAAACATATATAACCCTGACTTTGTTGCCTTGTTTGACGATACGCTTTTAAGCAGTGTCGATGTAACGGCAGGACTTGGGCTGGAAGGTGGAATACTTGTAAATACACACAAGTCCCCTGAGGAAGTTGCAAAATATCTCAATGGTTACCAAGGAAAGATTTGTACAATTGATGCAAAGAAAATTTCTGAAGAAATTCTTGGCAAGAATTTCCCCAACATGGCAATGCTTGCAGCCCTTATTAAGCTGTCGGGATTGATGGAAAAGGATAAGTTCATGGAAAACATGGAAGATTCACTGAAACACAAGTTTGCTACAAAGCCTCAGGTTGTTGCAGGAAACTTGGAAATACTTGAAAGATCCTTCGAGGAGGTACAAGGAATATGAAAGAACAAAAAATAGATATCAATGAAAGAGTTAAGTGGCAGGATATAACTGTTGCAGGAACCATTAAGGGTGGAGCATCGGCTAAACAGTTCAATACTGGAGACTGGAGAGTGAAGAAACCCGTATTCATAGAGGACAAGTGCAAGCAGTGCTTGCTTTGTGTACCTGTATGCCCTGATTCTTCAATACCTGTTAAGGACAGTAAAAGACTGGACTTTGATTATGACCACTGCAAGGGATGTGGAATCTGTGTCGAGGTTTGTCCTTTCGATGCGATAGAATTTGTAGATGATGTAAAGGGGGAAGAATAATGAACATTAAAGATAGACTGTCAGGAAATGAAGCTGTTGCATATGCAATGAAGCAGATGAATATAGATGTTGTTGCAGCCTTCCCAATTACTCCTTCTACTGAAATACCACAATATTTTTCACAATATGTAAACAATGGTCAAGTTGATACAGAGTTTATTCCAGTTGAGTCCGAGCACTCTTCAATGTCTGCCTGCATAGGCGCATCAGTTGCAGGTGGAAGAGTTGCAACTGCTACTTCATCAAATGGTATGGCTCTTATGAATGAGATGCTTCACATAGCATCGGCCCTAAGACTTCCTGTTTGTCTGGCTGCTGTAAACAGGGCTATTACAGGGCCTATAAATATCAACTGCGACTACTCTGATTCCATGGGAGCAAAGGATACAGGTTGGATTCAGCTTTATGCAGAGAATGCACAGGAAGCATATGACAACTTTATAATGAGTGCAAGGATTGGTGAACATGAAGAGGTAAGACTGCCTGTTATGACCAATCAGGATGGTTTCATCACCAGTCACTCCTTGGAAATAATTGAACTTCTCGACGATAAGACTGTAAGTGACTTTGTTGGATTCTACGATGCTATCGACTATATGCTTGATGAAACTACAACAGCATCATTCGGACCATATGATTCACCTAAATTCCTTCTTGAGCACAAGAGACAACAGGCTCAGGCAATGATCAATGCAAAGAATATAGTCAAGGAAGTACAGGAAGAATTCTGCAAGATATCAGGAAGAAAATATGATGTCATAGAATCTTATAAAACAGAAGATGCCGAAAGAATTATGGTTATAATCGGTTCTTCATCAGGAACTGCAAAATATGCTATCAATGAAATGAGAGCAAAGGGAGAGAAGGTAGGATTGATAAAAATAAGACTCTACAGACCTTTCCCTGCATCAGAGATAGCAAAAGAACTAAAAAATGCCAAGATGGTTGCAGTAATGGACAGAGCTGAAGGATTATCAGGAATAGGTGGACCGGTATTTGCCGATATTTGTGCATCAATGTGCAATATGAAGGACAAACCTTTGATGGTCAACTATATTTATGGACTAGGTGGAAGAGACTTCAGACCTGAAGATGCAATGGCTGTATTTGAAGAGTTGAAGGC
>CAZFYP010000156.1:0-2104 GCA_964523535.1 uncultured Clostridia bacterium | reverse complement strand
TACGATATAGGATTCCAGTCCCTTTCAGGAGCAATGGAAAGAGGTCACGACATCACTTATGTATGCTATGACAATGAAGCATATATGAATACAGGAATTCAAAGATCTTCAGGAACATCAAGATTTGCTGATACGACGACTTCTCCTGCAGGATCTGTTGTGCCGGGAAAACAGCAGAACAAGAAAAATCTTACAGACATAATGATAGCCCACAACATACCTTATGTTGCACAGACTACCTTCATGGGCAATATGAAAGACCTTCATACAAAGGCTAAAAAGGCCATATATACTGAGGGAGCTGCATTCATCAATGTAATGGCACCTTGTCCTCGTGGATGGAGATATGATACTCCAAAGCTCATGGAAATCACAAAACTAGCAGTTGAAACATGCTTCTGGCCAATGTTTGAAGTTGAAAACGGTGTATATAAACTTAACTACAAGCCAAAGAACAAGCTTCCAATAGAAGAATTCCTTAAGCCACAGGGAAGATTCAAGCATCTGTTTGAAAAAGGAAATGAATGGATGATAGAAGAATTCCAGGCTGAAGTAGACAGAAAATGGCAAGTACTTCTTGCAAAATGTGGGGAGTAGGCAAACTAAAGAAAGTTAAAATTTGTTTTAACCTTCTGTCACTATAATATGCAGATTTAGAATGACAGAAAAATATGCTATAATATAAAAAGGAGTTCAGACTCCTTTTTATATTATTCAGGAACACTTATTTGACGGATGGAATGGTAGGGTTGAAAATCATTGGGATCATAAGTCCTGAAAAACTAATATTTCAAGAGAGGTGTAGTGTGAAAGATTTTAACGAGATTATTGAACATGTGAAGTCCAAGGGAACAAAGATATTGTCTGTTGCCGTTGCAAACGACAAGGGAGTACTCATGGCTGTCAAGGGTGCTGTTGATAAGGGAATAGTCAAGCCTATACTTGTAGGAAAAGAAGATGAGATAAGACAGATATCCAAGGAAATAGGATTTGTCCTTGATGATATTGAAGTTATTGATGTTGAGGATATCAAGGATGCATCCTTAAAGGCAGTTGAACTGGTAAGTTCAAACAAGGCCGATTTCCTAATGAAGGGAATGGTTGATACATCAATCCTTCTTAAGGCAGTACTAGACAAGGAAGTGGGACTGAGAACAGGGAAGACACTTAGTCATTCTGCAGTTTTCTTTGTTGATAAATACCACAAGATGCTCATAATAACAGATGCAGCAATGAATATAGCACCGGATGTAGACAAGAAGAAGGAAATCCTTGAAAATTCAGTGGACTTTGCTCATTCTCTTGGAATTGATAATCCAAAGTGTGCAGTGATATGTGCCAAGGAAAAGGTGAATCCTGCCATGGTTCATACAGTTGATGCAGGTCAACTTGTCAAGCTTAATGAAGAGGGTCAGATCAAGGGATGTATAGTAGGGGGACCTTTTGCTCTTGACAATGCAATATCAAAAGAAGCTGCCATACACAAGGGAATCGACCATGAGGTTGCAGGAGATGCAGATGTATTGCTCATGCCAACTATTGAGGCTGGAAATGTTCTTTACAAGGCATTGGCATTTTTGGCAAGTTCAAAATCTGCAGGTGTCATACTTGGTGCTGCTGCTCCAATCGTATTGACTTCCAGAGCGGATTCAGAAGAGGCGAAGCTTAATTCCATAGCTCTTGCTGCAATTCATTCATAATAATATCAAAGAATTTTCACCAGTACATTTTAAATAGAAAGAAGTTTAATTAAAATAAGGACAGAGGAGTAAAATAACATGAAGCAACTTGTGATTAATCCGGGTTCTACGTCGACGAAGATTGCGGTTTTTGATGATTTGAATATGATATTTGAACAAACCTTGAGACATTCAGTTGAGGAACTTGACAAGTATGAAAATATAATAGACCAGTTTGAATTTAGAAAGAATATAATAATGAGTGCATTGAAGGAAAACGGCATTCAGGTGAAGGACCTTGCTGCTGTTGTGGGAAGAGGTGGACTCCTTAAACCTATAGCAGGTGGAACCTATGCTGTTTCTGATGAACTCCTTAAGGACCTTAAATCCGGAGCAAGGGGAGACCATGCTTCAAATCTTGGAGG
>CAZFYP010000155.1:0-6992 GCA_964523535.1 uncultured Clostridia bacterium | reverse complement strand
GGTAGTTTCTGAAGAACTCGGCAGCCTCCTCTATGGTATTGAATACCTGGGGGAAATTATAGTCTATCTCTTCATATTCATAGCTTATATTGTTGCCATCCAGATATTCCATTATTTGACCGGACCCTTTTCCGAAGGATTTCACCTTTCTTCCAAGACTCTTTTCAAGTACATCTCCCCTGAAGTTATGATATCCCTTTCTTGGAGGACAGATAATGAAGGCCTTCTTACTTGCAAAAGCAATAAAGCGCTGAAGATTATCAACCTTGCTTAGGGCACTTCCACTGAAGGAACTCAGTGCATAGTCGAAGCATCCATCCCTAAAGTCTTCAAAGGGCATTATGGATGCATTGAAATTATCAAGTCCCCTATCCATGAACTTCCTTGAAAGACAGAGGAGCATGTTGTATGACGAATCTATACATTGTATTCCCTTGCTTGTTTCTGCAAGCTTAAGAGAAAATGCCCCTGAACCACTTCCTATTTCAAGCCAGCTACTATCTTTAAGTTGATCTGTATTTTCTAAAATCCTCTTGAGGAATATATCCGGATAATCATGTCCTTCATATTGAAGGGCTCTTTCATACATTTCTATTTTTTTCTGCTTCCATATATGGGAAGTGCTTGATTTAAATCTAACACCTCTTTGTCTCAACCACTCCCTTGCCTGATCCTGTATTTCATTGCCGTTGTCACCTGTAAGGAAAAGGACTTTGGTGTCCTCCCTGTCCTTTATCTTTCTTAGGAAGTCATTTTTTCTGTTCTTGATTACTCCAACTACAATCCTGTCGCTGTCAAGAGCGCTCCATATACTTTCCTTGAAGACCTGCGAATTCCTTTCCATTACTCCCAGCTCATCAAGTACTGTAATGCTTCTATTGTTTATGGAATACTCTATCTGACGACTGCCAAACACATCAAAACCTTGCTCATTGACCCTTGCCTGGAAAATATCATCGGTCTTCTTGGCATAGGCTACAGTTTCAAAGGAAGACAAATCATTGAGGGATTTCATTATTACATTATGACCCTTTTCAATATAATGCTTTTCAGTAATGAATCCACCCATGGAAGTCGATACCTCTTCCAATACGGATTTTAAAAGGTATGATTTTCCTACTCCTATATCTCCTGATATAAACAAATTGTTCATAATTAACCATCCTTCATTGTTAGCCGACTACAAAAGCCTTTACTTAAATTTATTTAAACTATAAAAAAGCCCAGTAACTCCGTCGGTTTAAGAAAATCATACCATATTTACGTCAAGAAAGCATCTTTCATGCTTAAATACATCAGCATTTATTCATGGTGTAATAAGATTATTCCCCCAAAGGCATAATACCAATGTCTCCAGAGATTATTCCTTTCAACTTTCATAAATAATGTTCATTTGATATTTCCCGGGAAATATATGTCCTTATCTTCCTTAAGTTGAAAATTTTATCCTCACCTGTGCTGCACTTTTATCTAGCTCCTTGCCTCATGACTGTTCATTAGCTTCTCCATGGCACTAGTCTTTAGAAGGACGTAGGAAATCACCGCTCCACCCATTGAACTTACAACAAAGGGAATTACCAATGCAAAGGCTGCCTTTGAAGTTCCAAGAAAAACATTTGCAATAGGCACTGCAGCCATTCCACCTATAAGACCTGTTCCAATGACCTCTCCAATTACTGCCGCTTCGATTTTTCTCACCTTCATGAATGCAACCCCTGCTATGAAGGCCCCTATCATACTTCCAGGGAATGCCAGGATTGAACCAACTCCCATGATATTTCTGAGGAGAGAAATCACAAATGCAGTTCCCACTGCATACCAGGGGCCCAAAAACACAGCCGCTACTACATTCACCGCATGCTGCATGGGAAAACACTTAGCCACTCCCACTGGTATGTAAACAAGATGCGAAGTCAATACTCCTATTGCTGCTAGCATTGAAGCCATAACCATTTTTTTCATTAAAAAACCTCCTGTAATTAACTTACAGGAAGCTTAATCTCTATCTTAAGAAAGTCAAAGATACTTTTACTGCAACAAGAATCTGATAAAATTGTTTA
This sequence comes from uncultured Clostridia bacterium, assembly GCA_964523535.1. GTDB lineage: Bacteria > Bacillota > Clostridia > Tissierellales > Dethiosulfatibacteraceae > Dethiosulfatibacter. The sequence goes on along the minus strand of CAZFYP010000155.1, from coordinate 4,932 downwards.
TTCTATAAAACAGCAAATATTCGCTGTTTTTAGGTAATAAAAAAACATATCTGCAGGCAAATATGTCATCAATATTCCTACGCCGGCATTACCCGGATCAGGTTCAAGGGTCAGTAAATCGAGTTTTCTATCTCAGCCGACATAATCAGCTCCCCGTAAATTATTATTTTTTTATACATTATCATACATTTATATCAAATTCAAGACAAATATTCAAATCTCCTTGTAGGTGAATTATTGAAATATCATGCACATTCACTATTAATCTGATATAATCATCCTTAGGCAAAAGGACAATTTTGTAAAAAGTCAAACTTTATATAGAGGTGTTCAAATGGATTTAAAGGAACTTGAAGCATACTGCAAAAGATGCCAGAAATGCAATTTAGGCAAAACAAGAAACAATGCAGTATTCGGACAAGGAAGTGAAAAGGCAGATATAATGCTTGTAGGTGAAGGCCCGGGATACAACGAGGACATTCAGGGAGTACCCTTTGTGGGAAAGGCAGGACAGCTCCTTGACAAAATGCTCAAGGCTGTGGATCTTACAAGGGATGAAATATACATCACAAACATAGTAAAATGCAGACCTCCAAACAACAGAAATCCTCTGGAAGATGAAAGCAAAGTATGCATAGACTATCTTAGATATCAGGTGAAACTTATACAGCCAAAAATAATCGTGTGTCTTGGAGCAGTTGCAGCCAGGAATCTTATACACCCAAATCTCTCCATTAGCAGGGAACGGGGTCAATGGACTAGGAAGGGAAACATAGACTTCATTCCAATCTTCCATCCCGCATACCTGTTGAGGAATCCTTCTGCAAAGAAAGACTCCTGGAAAGATCTAAAGTCAATTCGCAAGCATCTTGACATGCTTTCAAAAAATGACACTAATGATCAGGATATTAAACCTTCAACTTAATATTAATTGAAAATCTTGCATTTACTTGATGTTTATAGAAAAGAGGATTGTCTTAGTTGACACTACCAATACAACTATAGGAGAAACAATATGAAAAAACTGGCAATATTTGACTTTGACGGAACCCTGTTTACAGAACTTACAATCCCCTATCTTTTTGAGAAATGGATGAATCTATCCTATCCAAAAAAATCAGCTTCAAAAGTCAAAAGCATAATACTAAAGGATTATTTCTTCAACAAGATAGGAATTATTTCAAAGAAAAAATTCAGAGACAAGGCTACAGTGGATTTTCTCAAGCTCTTCAAGGACATGACTGAAGAAGAAGTCGTTGAATTCTTTAAAAAGGCCTGCCTTGGCATTGATAATCACTTCAGTAAGGATATACTGGTTGAAATTGAAAAGGCAAAGAAAGAAGGATATGAACTTGTACTGGTTTCAGGAAGTTTCCAGCCTATGCTTGACTCTGCAATAAAAGACCTAGGCTTTACAAAAGTCATAGGAACAAAACTGCCATTCAAAAACGACAGAATGGATTTCGACAAGGGCTTTCATATAATAAACGGAGAAAAAAAGAAGGCCGAAGTCTTGAAGGAATATGAAAATGAAGAAGTGGATTATGTAAACAGCAAGGCTTTCGCCGACAGCTATTATGATGAGTTCATACTAAAGCTAACAGGAAATCCTGTGGCAGTCACTCCCGACGACCAGCTGCGGAAAATAGCTGAAGATGAAGGCTGGAGAATTATTTAATAAAACTATACAATTTGTTGCACAAGAAAGGGGCTCTGCCGCGTTATTCGCATATGCTAATATTAAGAGGACGTAGAAAGTAGCCTTAAACACATAATACCAACGCTTCAAGGGATTATATATTTAAAACTTTCCTAGACCACAAGAAAGGGGCTCTGCCTCATAAATGGACAAGTATTGCTATTATGCCTTTTTCACTTTTCAATCTATAAAAAAATCACATGACAGCTAAGTCTCACTTCGAGTTTCAACATTCATCCTTATCAATAAAGGATTGTTGTTCCGATGGAATAGAGACCTGTCATGTGATTTTTTTGATTCTTTTTTTATAATTGATCATATTTGTCTATTTCTATTTTTTCTTTCCCTTATTTTTGCCTTTCTTCTTATCCTTCTTATCCCTTTTGTCTTTCTTGCCTTTTTTCTTGTCTTTCTTTTTCTCTATTTTTTCAAGGGCATTCTTCTCACCCTTCTTGCATTTGTTGCCCTTGATAGAAACAAGGATGCCGTCTTCAGACTCGAATTTAACCTTGCATTTGTTCTTACATCCTTTGCATGTGAATTCCTTTTTCATTTGCCATCAACTTCTTTTTCCTTTGTCTTTCTAGGTCGTCCCCTTTTCTTGGCTTTTACTTCCCCTTGAGCTTTTTCATCGGACTTTTCATCTTCATCTTTTTCATCCTCTTCCTTCTTGACCTCGTCCAAAGGCTTCAGATACTGTTGAAGTTTCTGGTCCACAAGGCAATGGATTGTATTCTCCTCATAACATCCTTCTTCATTGAGGCAACCTGCAGGCATACCTGTAAGAATTTCAATTCCCTCATCGATGAATTCAACAGGATATATGTGGAATTTCCCTTCCTCCACAGCCTGGGTAACCTCATCGTTAAGCATCAAATTCCTCACATTCTGGTGAGGTATGATTACACCTTGTTCTCCTGTTAGACCTTTCATCTTACAAACCTTGAAGTAACCTTCAATCTTCTGGTTGACTCCACCAATAGGCTGGATTTGTCCTCTCTGATTTACAGATCCAGTAACTGCTATGCCCTGCTTGATGGGAATACCTGAAAGACTGGACATAATTGCATAAAGTTCGGTACTTGATGCACTGTCTCCGTCTACTCCGGAATACAACTGCTCGAAAACTATAGATGCAGAAAGTGCAAGAGGTCTTGTCTGGGCATACTTGTACCCCATGAATCCATTTATTATCATTACACCCTTGTCGTGAATCTTTCCACTGGTTCTTGCTTCCCTTTCAATGTTTATAAGGCCGGATTTGCCTCTGTAGGTTGATACAGTAATCTTTGAAGGTTTTCCGAAGGAATACTCTCCCGCTCCCACTACTGCAAGGCCGTTGATTTCTCCTACCTTCTCACCTTCAACATCAAGGATATATGTTCCCTCATCGAAGAGTTCAAGTACCTTTTCCTCGTAAATGTTGTTCCTGTTTATCTTCTGCTGTATTGCCTTTTCCACATGTTTCTTGTATACAAGGTCGCTGTCTTCCATACAAGCCCATGAGTCAGCTTCATATATTATTTCCACCACCCTGTTGAATCTGGAAGAAAGCTTATCCTGATTGTCTGCAATCTTTGAACTGTATTCCACAACCTTGCAGACCGCATCTCTTTCAAAATGCTTGAGATTTTCCTTTTCACAGTGAGCCGCTATGAATTTAGTCATTTTTTCTACATTTGCAGAAGATCTATCCATCTCAACATCAAAATCGGCCCTTATCTTGAAGAGCTTTGCAAACTGCTCGTCATATGAATAGAGTATGCTGTATGTCCTTGGATCACCTACAAGTATAACCTTAAGATCAAGCTTAATGGGTTCCGGCTTTAGTCCCGTGGTTACAGGATATCCCATTGTGGTCTGCATGGTTTCGATATTGGCTTCGTCATTGAGCAGTGCCCTCATAAGACCCTTGTAGGCAAAAACGTTCTCCATGAGGTCCTTTACCTGGATTATTAGATATCCACCATTTGCCGCATGTATTGATCCTGGTATTATTTTCTTGAATGATGTCTTAAGGACACCCATTTCATTTACAAATTCTATATTTCCTAAAAGATTTGAATGTGTAGGGTTTGTTTCAAAAACTATAGGTGCATGTTCCTTGTCTGAATTGTCTATGAAAAGGTTGACCTGGTATCTTTCAAAGAAGGAATCATTATTCTTGTTCTGCATAGCCAGGAAAGGATTGGACTGTTGCTGCTGCTTGTTGTCAGTCTTAAACATGTCCACCTTGTCTATTATGTCATTCTTCAGATCAATAAGGTAGTTCTCCACCTTATTGTTACCTTCAAATCTGTATTTGAGCCTGTCAGTATGAAGATTTACAACCTTAGTTGCAAATTCGGCATCAAGCTTCTTCAACTTGTCCCTGAAGCTTTCATCTATATCCTTTATCTTCTTGAACATGTCTATGCTTGCAAGGTTCAGTTCTCCAGACTTCTTCTGGATTTCCGCATAGAGTTCCTTTGAAATATCCTTGAAATCTTCTTCTGTCATTGGTGTATCATCTTCCTTCAATGGTACGCTTACAAGTCCTCTATCAGTATTTGAATATATAAAACCATATTTCTTGGCAAGGGTATTAAGCTCTGCCAGAAGTTCTTCCGAAGTTTCATTAAGCTGCTTGAAAAGCATGTTTTTTGCTCTTTCATACTCTTTTGATGTAAATGTATTTTCAATTTCCTTTTTAATGAATATAATTGTATTTTCTATGGCTTTTTTGAAGATCTTTCCCTGGCTGCTTTCCAGTCTTAAGGCAAGTGGTCTTTCAGGCTTCTTGAAATTGTAAACGTATACCCAGTCTCCAGCAGTAGCTTCTTCCTTTGCCTTCTTCTCCGTAATAAGATCAATATAGGAATTCCTTCCCGTTCCACTTATACCTGAAATATAAATATTGTAGCCTTTTCTTTTAATATTTAGACCAAAATCTATAGCCTCTACCGCTCTTTCCTGTCCAATTATTCCCTCCAGAGGCTCCAAGTCCGCTGTAGATTCAAATTTCTTACATTCATCGCAACATTCATTTCTCAATTGAGTGTATTTTAGTTCTTTCGCTTTCATATCCTGCCCTCCTAAAATAATCTTTCCTACATGTTATCTTATATTATAACATATATTCATTATATATTTACACATTTTATATTTCTATATTGACATTGTGTTTACACAAGATTGTATCTTAAAATGCAGATACCTGCATAGACTGGAAACTTTTTTGATGAGCACAACCA
>CAZFYP010000154.1:0-6996 GCA_964523535.1 uncultured Clostridia bacterium | reverse complement strand
ATAATAAATGGGTGATTTAAATGATATATTTGGACAACGCGGCTACTACATTTCCAAAGCCGGAATCTACATATTACTACATGAATAAATATACAAGAGAGATTGCAGCCAACCCTGGAAGAGGAAGTCACAGTATGGCAATTGAAAGTGCTGAAATTATTTTTGAAACTAGGGAATTGTTGGCGAAATTTTTCAACATAGAGGATTCCATGAATATAGTTTTTACTAAGAACTGTACGGAATCGCTTAATATAGGAATAAAGGGTGTCCTAAAAAAAGGGGACCATGTAATTACAACTTCAATGGAACACAATTCAGTTCTAAGACCCTTGACTGTAATGGAATCTCGGGGAGTGGAGCTGACAATAGTACAAGCAGACGAATTCGGTCTCATTGATCCAAAGGATATTGAAGGGGAAATCAAGGAAAACACAAAACTTGTAATTACTACCCATGTATCCAATCTTACTGGGACAATAATGCCTATAGATGAAATAGGATCTATCTGCAGGGACAGGCATATATTGTATATGGTGGATTCTGCACAAAGTGCGGGACTGCTTGAAATAGATGTCAAGAAACAGAATATAGACATACTCGCCTTTCCAGGTCACAAGAATCTTTTTGGACCCATGGGAATAGGAGGACTCTATGTTGGTGAAGATATCGAGATAGATTCCTTTATAGAGGGTGGAACAGGTAGTCTGTCAAGTGAAGTGGTACAACCTGACTTCATGCCGGATAAACTTGAAAGTGGTACTCCTAATCTTCCTGGAATTGCAGGCCTCAAGGGAGGACTGGAGTTCATTATGGAAACAGGAAGGGAAGAAATCAAGAGAAGGGAAGACCAGCTTTTAAAGGTCTTTGTTGACATAATTAGTTCCACGTGGAACATTCAGTCCTATGGACCGGAGGATCTTGGCAAGAGAAGCGGTGTGGTACTGGTTAACATAAGAGGTATTGATTCATCAGACCTTGCTTCTCGCCTTGACAGTGAGTTTGGGATAGCTGTAAGGCCAGGATATCACTGCGCTCCTTTGGCGCACAAGACAATAGGAACCTATGGAAAGGGTGCAGTAAGATTCAGTCTCAGCTTTTTCAATACAATGAAGGATATAGAAAAAGCAGCAGGAGCACTGATTAAAATCGCTGAAGAATGTGGAAGGGAAGATCAGGATGATTAAGAAGATACTGCTGATTGTAGTTATAGTTTTAGTGTCTCTTGGAATTCTTTATTCAATGGGTTATCTTGACAGCCTTGTAGGTAAGCTGACGGAAACACAGATTACATTGGAAGTGGGGAATACCATAGATATGGATGGCAAGAAGGGGGATATTATACTTGCCAGAGGTGGTTATTATATAGTATATGACAATGTGCTGGAAACATATGACTACAAGGGACAGATGTCGGACATACATCAGTTTGACGGATTCATTGAAAATGCTTATCTTGAGGGAAGAAATTTCGTAAAGACTACTGAAGGGATTTTCGTTGAAAGAGACGGAGGATATCAAAAGATTGAGTTTGATGCTGAGTTAAAAAAGATACTGAATATAAGCCAAGATGAAAGAATATTTGTTCTAAGCTCGAATATTGGGGAAACCACCAATACTGTGGATATATATGACGATACAATGAAGCTTCTTGGAACTTATGACAGTAATAGGATGAGAGTCATAAAAACTGTTGATTCAGACAATTCAGATGGTATAATAGTGACTTCTTTTTCCTATGAGGGAAGCTATCTGACTACAAAAATTGGAGAATACCTTGTAGAGGGAATGTACAATTTGTGGGAACTTGACCTTAATGGAGAACTTGTAATTTATCAGCAAACTGCCAAGGATGGCATATATGTAGCCAGTAACGAGAATTTGTATAAAATAAACAACGAGGGTAGTATATTGTGGACCTATGGAGGGTATGATTATATTAAAGACTGTAAATTTTCAGAGGATAGAATATATCTGCTGACCGGCAAGGAAAGCAACTCGCTGACAATAATAGATACTGAGGGAATGGTAGAGGGAATAAGCAAAATGGAAGATAAATATACTTCTTTGGATATTTACAAGGGATATGTTTTTCTCAGCAATAGCAGCTTTATTTCATCGATCAAGGATGACAAGCTAGTCATGGTATATAATTGCGATGGAATTATCAAGGATTTGAAATTGAGCGATGACAGGTTCAGGCTTTTGTCGGATAACAGCATCGTTGAATTAAATATAAAACTGGACTAACAGGAGGATTTCATGGATTTCAATGTTATAGATATTGTAGTATTGGTATTTGTATTGATAGTATTGGGAAATGGGTTCAGAAAAGGACTTATAATGTCGATTTTCGACCTTGTAGGCCTTATTGTTTCCTTCATAGTGGCATGGAACTATCATTATCTGGTTAAGGACTTCCTAGTGGAAAGAACTGGAATAGTGGATTTTACAAATAACAACATAAGTTCAAAGATATCGGACCTCGTAGGAGAGATCCCAGGTACGGAAATAGACATGTCAAGTCTATTCAAGGGTTTCGGACAGCTTCCTTTTGATATACAAAGGACATTGGAGGATCTGCTTACCAACTCAATTGGGGAAACTGCATCAGAATATGCACAAAGCATGTCGGACAAGATAACAAATGTATTTCTTGTTATCATTAGTTTTACACTTGCCCTTCTTATTGCATATCTCATACTAATGATAATTGCAGGGGTATTGAATGTAATGTTCAAGGCACCAGTCCTAAACATGGCAAACAAGCTTCTAGGAGCGATTTTCGGGCTTCTGAAGGCAGTCGTAATGCTCTACATCGTATTTGCAATAGCGTCCCCTTTCATAGCAATGTCTGAAAGGGACAATATGTTTACTACGGAAGTTCTTCAGTCTAAATCAAGTGAGATTTTTTATGAAAACAATCTTATACTCAACTATCTGACTTACAGGGGGATATTGGTTGAGTAGGATGAAGTGAAATGGTATAATGCAGATTTCAGACTATTGTCGCAAGAGACAATAGTCTGTTTTAATTTGCCGGTTGGAGTGTTTTAAATGAAAGATAAATTAAAGGACTCCATGCACTGATGATTTTATTATTAAAGATGCTGTAATTTGAATTATCAAGCTGGTGTATATATAGTTTATTAAATAACGATAGATGCTTAGCATAATGAATCTGTTTTTTTGTTTAAAATAGATGGAATATATGATAGAATATTATGATAAATAAGGAAGTATGGGAGGAAATATGAAAGAGATAGATGCAAGAGGACTAGCCTGCCCACAGCCGGTAATATTGACTAAAAAAGCATTGGAAGAAAACAAAAGTGTGATGACAATAGTGGATAATGAAACAGCAAAAGCAAACATGCTGAAGCTTGCCAAGAAAATGAAGTGTGAAGTGGCAGTGAAGGATGAAAGCGACGGCATAAGAATATCAATGTACAGAGGAGAATTGACTGAAGCAGGAGAGAAGGCTGCTGAGGGAAGTGGAAATGAGAAAACAGCGGGGTCTCATGGCGGCATGGTATATGTATTCGGCAAGGATACCCTTGGAGACGGATCCGATGAACTTGGAAGAATACTTATGAAGGGATTTATATATACACTTACAGAGATGGAGCTTCCTCCTGCAAAGCTTGCTTTCCTCAATTGTGGTGTCAATCTTACATGTGAAGGTTCTGAATCAATAGATGACCTTAAGATACTGGAATCAAAGGGAACTGAAATTGTATCCTGTGGAACATGTCTCAACTACTGTGAGATAAGCGACAAGCTTGTCATAGTAGAAGTATCCAATATGTATGACATAGTAGAGGTCATAGCTACAGGAAACAATACACTAATCAAATAGTGAAGAAAAAAGGATATAGTTGAGTTTTTGATTTAGATTAATAATGATAGAGGTGCTAAATGGATGAAAAACTGAATGTTGGAGATATAGTAAGGCTTAAGAAACAGCATCCCTGCGGAGGATACGACTGGGAGATCATGAGGATAGGAACAGATTTCAGGATCAAGTGTATAACTTGTGACAGACAGATATGGCTGCCTAGAAGGGAAGTCATGAGAAGAGTCACCAAGGTAGTGTCAAGGAAGGCAGAGGAATAGAAGAAGTGGAAAGACTTTAATAGAAAAGACATAAGTAAAATGTAAAAAGATAAGGCTCGTAGATGTGAAAATGCAACTACGGGCTTTTTTATTTGGTTAATTGATAACTTCATAGTTTTGAATCATTAATTGAAAGAGAGGATATTGTCGTTCGTCAAATTATCTGACCCTCGTATCATCAAATTGTTTGAACCTGTTTTATGCACAAAATCATAGCTAATCAGAATAAATGACCTCGATTATTCAAATTCTTTGAAGTATTGAAATGTAAAAAAGAGCACTCAAACAGAGTGCCCATAAATCAGGAATTGAAAGTTTCATGAACAAGTTTTAAGCCCTTGACAATAGCTGTTGCCTCAATTTTTCCCATGTGCTTGACGAGCCTTTCAATATTCCAAAAGGTATCAGAGAAAAAAGCGAGTTCACATCCAATATCCCAGTTGGGAATACAGATATAGTTTCCATACCTGTGCTTACCGACAATAATATGATAAAGATTGCCATTGAAAGAAAGATTCATTTCATAGGGAATCGTAGTTCTAATCATGTCTATTTCGCATAATCCTTTGTTATCGCATTTAAAAGTAATCATTCACATTCTCCTTTTTAATCCAACTCAATTTCACTAATGGCAAGCATGACAATGTCATTGTTAATTTCCGAAAGTTCCTTGTTGTGTCCAATCAACAAACAAGCATTGCAGCATTTATTGATGACCCTTGGAATGCCTCCTGAACTGTTGACGATGGCTTCCAAGGCACTTTCTGAAAACACCCCAATATTTGCCTTGGCATGCTTCAGTTTTCCAAGAATATAGTTTTTAGCTTCTTCTTTATTGAGTCCTTCCATGTGATAATTCATTGTAATACGTTGTCTCAAAGGTTCGTGAGCCACAAGTCTCAAAGTGTTGTTTAAGGCAGGAAGACCAGTTAAAAGAACAATAGCTCGATCTTTGGAATCCATGTCAAAGTTGAAAATAATCTTTAAGTCATTGAGAATGGCTGTCCTGATGTAATTGGCTTCGTCAATGATAATTACAGGAATAATACGCTTTTCAACCGCATATCTAGTGATCTCTTCTTGAATGATTCTAAAGTTATCTGCTTTTCTAAATCGAGGTTCAAGCCCCAATTGTTCAGCCAGATGTCTATAGAATTCACTGACCGTTAATGTTGAAAGAGTGATGTAAATTACTTTATACAGGGATGGATTCAAGTTATTGGCCCACTGCCTGACGACTGTTGTCTTTCCTTTTCCAGAAGCACCTGTCAGGAGCCCAAAGCCTCTGGTTTTAAGCATGACATCCAATCTGTAAATAACTTCATTTAAATCTGATGTTTCAACGATAGCTTCTTGTCTTGTGTTTTTCAAGAATGGGTTGAATTCAAGTCCGAATCGACTGATATAATCCATTAGTTGCCACCTCCTGTCAAACTTACCTTTTGTCTTTTGACATGAGCGTTATCTTGTTTATTGAGTAGTTTTATCGGCTCTAATTCACCGGAGTGTGGATCAACCAAGAAGATGGTTTTCATATCAGGTGAATATCTCAATTTAATACGTTTCTTTGAATAGCGGTAATCCACTTCGTACTCCGTGTTATCAATGGTGATGACGTTGTCGGCAGATACTCTTCTTTCAATTTCCAGAAGGAAACACTTTTCTATCTGCTCTTCCGGTACCCTTTTGATAAGCAATGCATCTTCAAAGAAACGGTCCATAGGTGATTTGCTATTCAAGGAAGAATGAATCTTTTTGTTGTATGTTTGAACATATGTGAGCAGGGAATTTCTTATCTCATCAAGGGAGGAAAAATCATTCATGTTGAGACCCGACATCCATAATTGCTTAAGGGTCGAAAACCAACGCTCCACCTTTGCTTTTCCAACAGGGGTGTAGGGTGGATTGTAATTCAAAACTATGCCGAGTCTTGCCGCCAGCAAGGTCATTTGCTTGTTTTTATAGGGGCTGCCATTATCCAATGTCCAAATTTTAGGACGTCCGTACTTTGCAACAGCTGATTTGAATACAGACATGACATTGAAAGCTCCGAAAAAATGCCATAAAAATCGCACTGTTTCCTTGTTTTGAATAATTATTCAATTAAATCTAGTGATTTTCCAAGATACTAGTAGACTATTCAAAAACTTACGCTAATATACCCAAATGTTGGTAATTTATTAGAAATTATTACTGCTATCTTATTTCTAGTTAAATACTAGACACAACAAAATCCGGCTCTGGCTCACAAAGAAGCTTAACCATTCTAACTATGTTACATGCAATATTAGCCATGGTAATATGCTTTTTAGCCCCAGTCAACCTAAGATAACGGCACCTTCTTAGACCATGATTTCTGACAAGTGTAGCAAACCGTCGTTCAACTTTATATCGCTTATTATATGCTTTTGTAAATGCTTCTGTATTAATTCTTTCTCGGTCATTGCTTACGGCATCATACCTTGAATTTACTCTAAGTTTCTTACCCAAACTTGCAAAATTCCCATTTTTCATTTTGTATATGCACTTTTCTTTTAAAGGGCATTGACTGCAATCTTTGGGATCAAATTCAAATACTTTGATTTCTCTTTTCTGAGGTGTTTTCTCATATGTCATTTTAAATTTTGAAGTCTCAATATTATTAGGGCATTTTACTGTTTTAAAATCTTTAGAAAATACATAATCGGTAATTGGAAAATAATCTCTTTTTACATTTCTTTCTTTGTAAAATGCGATTACACTAGTTATTTTGTTATCCACAAGAAATGCTCTGTTTTCAGTACTTCCATAAATTTTATCGGCAGATATTTCATTTGGTTTTAAATTGAAACCTTCGCCACGCCCAGGGAAATTTTTCTGGTGACGAAATTTTCCCCTCTCCGG
>CAZFYP010000153.1:0-7058 GCA_964523535.1 uncultured Clostridia bacterium | reverse complement strand
GTAAATTAATAATGCTCTAAATATCAAAATAAGTTTTGAAAACAATTATATTCTTTTGACACACAGATCATTGTTAATTAGATTATACCAAATATAGGCGGAAATTTCTTTAATTTTTTTCATTTATTATCCTTTATCCTCTGAATACAATATACACAAATCAAATTCTACATACACAAAACAAAAGCAAAATTTGACATAAATTAAAATTTATATTATTATGATATCAGTGACAGATTCAAAGTCACTTAATAGTATAATAACAAAGAAAGCAGCTTAACTTCCTTAAATAGCAAAGCGCCTGTTTAAAATCAAGGTCGGGGTTTTTAAGCTGTAAGAGGTATTTTGTGAGTGTAGGATTTCTTCAATAAAAGAAAATTTAAATTTTCTCAGCGCTAAAAGCATCTGAGTCAGTGGAAGGATTATGCTATAACAGTGTATTTTTGTTGTAGGATATTTGTCATGCTGAAAATGCGTTGAACAAGAAAACGGCTATGCCGCAAGAAGAAGTCTTTATAAACAATTTACCAAATACGGATACAGGCATGAAAGCATGTGTTTACACATATCATCTTTCTTATGCTAAGATATAACTGTAGACTTCTACAGTTTTTTTGTTTTTTGTTACAATAATATTAAAATCAATACATATGGACTTCTTCTGATTTCAAATTCATCATTGATGAAAACAAACACAACTACAAACTGACAAATTATAGACAGCTTGTAATTGGCATTAAACTTAGGAGGTCAAAATGAACAAGAAAATTTTCAAAAAACTAAACTACTACGATATTAAAGAAGAACTAAAAAACCATGCCTTAAGCGAACTGGGCAAGGATAAGATAGAAAAGCTGGAGCCTCTGATTTCAAAAAAAGGAATAGAAAACAGCCTTGAAAAGACAAGTGAGGCAGTTGAAATACTCAGCCAGGGACGAGGCGTTCCAATGTATGGACTTTCTGCCGTCAATGTATATCTGGACAAGGCTGACAAGGGAGTGATACTAAAACCTTCAGAACTGATTAAGATTGCAGACTTCCAGAGGGGCTGCCTTTCAATGAAGAAGTTCATACAGGACTTTAGGTACATGGCTCCCGTATTGTCATCATTCTCTGAAAACATAAACGAATGCGGCAGTCTTGAGGATGAAATACTTGCCTGTATAAACGGGGCCGACCTAAGACATGATGCCTCTCCAAAACTGGGCAAGCTTAACAAGAAAAAGAAATCTACAGAAGACAGGATAAGGACCAAGCTGGAAACTCTTATTCAAAACTCGACCTATTCCAAGTATCTCCAGGAATCCTTCGTTGCAGAAAGAATGGGTAAGTACACCCTTCCAGTAAAAAGGACCTACAAGAGCATGGTAAAGGGATCAATAATCGACGAAAGCTCCACAGGATCCACAGTTTTCATCGAACCTGACTCAGTGAAGAAAATCACTGTAGCGCTGGACCAGCTAAACTACGAGATTCAGGATGAGGAATACCAGATACTGTCTACTCTGACAGGGTTTGTTTCCATGTACAATAAAGAACTTGAAATGAATGCAGACATAATGAGCGAGTATGACTTTGCCTTTGCCAAGGGTAAGTACAGCCTTGCCATTAATGGAAAACAACCTGATATTTCTCCAGGAGACGAATTCATAATCAAGAAAGGGAGACATCCACTTCTGGAAGATCCCGTTCCTCTGGACTTTGAAGTGGGAAGAAACTACAGGACTCTTGTAATAACTGGCCCTAACACTGGAGGAAAGACTATAGTTCTGAAGACTGTAGGTTTAATGACCCTTATGCTCCAATCGGGCCTACATGTCCCAGTAAGAGAGGGAAGCATATTTCCTGTCTTCAACGAAATCTTCGTAGATGTTGGCGATGCCCAGGATATAAAGAATTCACTGTCTACCTTTTCGGGACATATGAAAAACCTTGTGGATATAACAAACAGGGCAGATGCAAAATCCCTTGTACTACTTGATGAGATAGGTACGGGAACAGACCCAAGGGAAGGAGCAGCCATAGGTTCAGCAGTACTCGAAGACCTATATAAAAACGGTGCCCTGACTGTTGTCACTACTCATTATTCAAAGATAAAGGATTTCGCCGAAGAAATGGCAGGATTCCAGAATGCAAAGATGCTCTTCAATGCAGAAACTCTGGAGCCCTACTATAAGCTTGTGATAGGCGATGCAGGAGAATCAAACGCCCTTTGGATATCAGAAAGACTGGGACTCAAAAAATCGATTCTTAAAAGGTCTGTAGAACTTACAGGTGAAAAGGAAAGCTCTTCCTCACAACCCATAAGTACAAAAATCATTAAGCCAAGAATAAGAAAACCTGACAAAGAAAGAGTCAAGAAACAGACGATATTCTTCAAGGGAGACCTTGTAATAAGCCTAGAGGACAATGAGAAGGCTATAGTATTTGAAGGTCCCAATGAAAAAGGCATGGTTAAGCTTTCAAAAAACTATGAGTTCTTCACACTTCCTGTAAAAAGGGTCAAGCTCATTGGAAAAGCCTCCGAGCTTTATCCTGCTGACTACGACATAGACCAGCTCTTCTACTCCTTCAAGGAAAGAAAATTCGACAGGGATGTTTCAAGAGGTGGAATCAAAAGCTTCAAAGATTTGAAGGAAAGGATGGAAAGGTTGAATACCGATTGATGAAAATTTAACTTGAATAATCGCGAAAAAGTTATATAATAGTAGTGTACGTATTACTTTAACTTTAGACCTGGTTAGGAGAGGTTCCTTTAGAGAGATACGCCACTGCCCAGAAACATCCAGAGATGCCAATGGGTCAGCAGATATGATCGATAAGGTTTTATCTAATGTGGCCGGCGAAAGCCTATGCTTTAAAGTGCTAAAACCCAACAGGAACGGGCTTATACCCCTGTGTCTGTTTGGGCACAGGGTTTTTTATTGTTTAACCGCCCAACCGGATTAACAAAAACATGGCTGGACAGCCAAGTTTAATTTATGAATGAAAGGAAGTGAAGGAACGTGGATGACGGGCCTATGGTCAGAAAGTTATATCAAATAATTAAAAATCAATACTCCCCACTTTTCAGCACTTCTGTAAATATTTGCCGAACTTGTTGAATTGGGGAAGCAATTTAATAAGCGAGGTGAACAAATATGATCAATATCTATAAATCTGTTGACAACCATCTCTTTACTCTGAAGGAAATCGAGGATGGTGCATGGATTAGTCTTGTGAATCCTACACCCGAGGAACTTGAATTTGTAGAGGACGAGCTCAATGTGGATATAGACTTCCTTAGAGCTGCACTTGATGAAGAGGAGTACTCACGTATAGAAATAGAAGATGACCAGACTCTTATACTGGTGGATATTCCCTATCTTGACGATGAGGATGAGGAACACCCCTTCTATTCAACCCTGCCTTTTGGCATCATATTGGCTGGGAAGAATATCATAACAGTATGCTTGAAGGATACCATTGTAATCGACCAGTTTGAAAAGAACAGCGTAAGGTCATTCCATACCTTCAAGAGATACAGATTTCTATTACAGCTACTCTTCAAGATATCCAAGAGATACCTTCTCTATCTCAAGCAGATAGACAGGATGAGTACAAACATAGAAAGACAGCTTCACAAGTCAATGAAAAACAGGGAGCTCATTCAGCTTCTTGACCTGGAAAAATCACTAGTGTATTTTTCCACATCACTTAAAACAAACGAAACAGTACTCAACAAGATGCTTAAGATGGATGCAATAAAGCTTTATCCCGAAGATGAAGACCTTCTTGAGGATGTAATAATCGAAAACAAGCAGGCCATTGAGATGGCTACCATATACAGTGGAATACTATCCGGAATGATGGATGCCTTTGCTTCCGTAATATCCAACAATCTTAACATAGTCATGAAGATGCTGACTTCGATCACAATCGTCATGGCCATACCGACCATGATAGCAAGTTTCTACGGCATGAACGTACGATGGCTTCCCATGGCAAACAATCCAAATGCCTTCTGGGTGATAATGGTAATAGCAGGAGCACTGTCTCTGATTGCAGGAATCATACTTACCAAGAAGAAGATGTTTTAATTTATCAAAACAATAAAACGAGCCGGGCTTCCTTTAGGATCACGTATGTTAGAACTGTCAGTTCATTAGATATTATGAAAAGCCCCTGCCATCTCGACAGGGGCTTTTCATATTTTTTAAGCTGAATTAAACGGTAACTTCCAAACCATTAAGATATTCAACCTGTTCTTCTGTTAGTTCAGGCTTCTTATAAGCTTCAAGCCTTTTTCCGACCACTTCCTTAGCAGCTTGGAAGACATCCTTCTTTCCTTGCATTTCCCAGTTCTCATAAGGTACCTTTGAATAAAGTTTTGCCTGAATGAAGGTATCTCTGAAATTAGCATAGGTATGGTCACTTGTAATATATGTTCCTTCAGAGCCTACCTGCTTAATAATATCAAAGGCTATTGTTTCATCATTTATTTCAAATCCTGAAACATACCTCTTTGCCATCTTAATATTTTCCTCGTCAATGACAATCTTTTCAAAGCAAATAGAATTGAAGGATTCAAGTATTCCACAGGACTGGAGTACATAGTCGATCCCAGCTATTGATGCACTCAATATGCTGTATGTGGACTCTATTCCTGCCTGCATATCTGGGGTACTGGCATCAGTCAAGGATCCTCCCGATCTGCATGGCATTCCATAATGTGCACTAAGAGCCCTGTATCCATAGGTGAACAGTCCCGTTTCAGGAGATCCTATGGCAGGAGTAACCATTCTCATGTCGCATGATGATGATGTTCCACCATATATTACCGGAAGACCAGGTCTCAGCAGCTGAGTGTAAACTATTCCTGCAAGAACTTCTGCATTGTTGGTCACCAGGGTACCAGCCATTGTCACAGGACTGGTTGCCCCTGGCAAGGAACAACTTGCAATGAGTACAGGCTGATTCTCCCTGGCATAGACATTCATCCCCTCTATCATTGATTCATCAAAACACAGAGGTGATACCGGACTAATTACTCCCAGTACGACATGCTTGTCCGTACCATTGTAAAAGTCCTTTATCATCTTCACACAATTTTCAGAATCTTCAGTTCCTGTAGTAAATCCCATGAGAGGCTTAGTTGTTAATTCTAGACAATTTTTAATCCTGAAATCATCCCTTTCCTCAAAAGCCATATCCTGAGGCTCTGTCATGTTTGCATTGATTACCGGAATAACATCTGATGTCTGAAAAATCTTCAATAAGTTAATGTAATCCTCACAAGTTGTGCTTCTTCTTTCATTGTCTCTCTGAACATAAACGGGTCCAGAGGCAGGAGCATAAATCGTTTTCCCGCCCCCGACTAAAACATCATCCTTTTCCATTCTTCCTGACAGTATAAATTCAGACGGTACTGTCTTCAAAGCTTTCCACAGGGTGTCTTCGTCTATGAAAACTTTTTTACCTTCCACTTTGACATTGTTCTGTCTGAATAGGTCCAGTGCATCTTCAGTATTAAATTCAACACCAACTTCAGTCAATACTCTGACAGTTGCCTTATGCAATTTTTCAATTTCCCGTTCCGTAAAAAAGTTATCTCTAATTTTCATCTTTTTACCATTCCTTTATGATACTGATTCTTCCTCTTTTTCCATGTATTCTATATTAGCCTTAATCTCTTTCTTTGAAAATCTTGACATGTATCTTACAAATCCAAACATCATTACTACTTCAATTGCAAGTATAGGGAATCCAGCTATGGTCTTTACAACCTTGATACCTTCAAGCCCACCATTTAGAACGAATATTATTGAAGTAAGACCCATCAACAGTCCCCAGAACAACTTGATTCCTAGTGGTGCTTCGTTTACATTGTGGTTGTCCTTCATTGACATGATAGATACTGTCGATGTCATTGAGTCCGCAAGGGTGATGAAGGAAAGCATTATTGTTATTATCATCAAAGGTCTTATCAACCCTGTCAGTGGCACATATGCAAATACTTCATACATTAAACTTTCAAGTCCATTGGCATCCATAAATCCAAGAAGGTCTACTCCCTGTACCAATTGAAGATCCAGTGCAAATCCACCAAACATGCCGAACCATATCATTCCAAATAGGGACGGTGCTATAAGGTTTACTATGACGAATTCTCTTATTGTTCTTCCGTAGCAAAGCTTTATAAGGAAAAGTCCAACAATCGGTCCAAAAGACAACCAATCAACAAACCAGTACATGTCCCACCATTGTGGCCAAAGGTCCGATCCGAATGCATCCGTAAATGTCATACCCTCTACAAAGTTGGCAACATATGATCCAAAAGCTTGTGTAGTAACGTTAAGCATTCTTGCAGTAGGTCCAAATATTGTAACAAACACTAGAAGTCCAATGAATATCCAGGCGTTCTTATCACTAAGCCACTTTATACCCTTATCAAGTCCTGTTGCACTTGAAATTGTATAAGCGGTTATTATAACTGCTGCTATAGCAATCCATACAGTTGGTCCCGGAGTGATTCCAAATACAAACTCCAGTCCACTTCCTACCTGCAATAGTCCATATCCAAGGGATCCGGCAACTCCACCAGTTATTGCAAGAAGTGTGATACCATCAACAATATTTACAACAGTGGGATTCAGATCCTTTCCATTGTTCAGCAGACAAAGTCCGGAACTTACAGCATAAGGTTTTCCCAGATTGTAATAAGCGTATCCTATTGCAACACCTGCTATTACATATATGGAATATGGGGTAAATGTCCAGTGAAGGAAAGACGTTCTCATGGCCCATATCATTGCTTCCGAGCTTCCCGGCTCAAGATTCATTCCACCTGCTGGTCTCATGGCATGTAGCAAAGGTTCAACTGCTCCCCAGAAAACAATACCTGTTCCTATACCTGCACAAAGTGAAATCGCCCACCAGTTCCAGGTAGTAAATTTAGGTTTTGCTTCCGGTCCACCGAATCTAATCTTACCAACCGGGTGTACGATCAATGTTAGAAGCACTATTACAAATGCAAGACATCCAAGGTCTACAGCCCATCCAACATTTACCATAAGCCA
>CAZFYP010000152.1:0-7232 GCA_964523535.1 uncultured Clostridia bacterium | reverse complement strand
CCTGTCGAATTCCTTTTCAGCAGCAAACACGGCCTCTTCTATTATCTGGACATCTTTTGCAGATTCAACCTTTGGTATACGTATTGAGTCACATCCTGCAGCAACACTTACTCTTATGTCTTCCTGCCAGTGAGGAGTATCCAGACCATTGATCCTTACAACTTTTTCAACTCCATGGTAGTCAATGGTAGTAAGGGCATGGTAAAGAGAAAATCTAGCTACATCCTTTTGATTTTCAGCCACAGCATCTTCAAGGTCAAGCATGATTGAATCAGGCTTGTATACATGTGGATCCTTTATTAGTCCAGGTTTCTGGGCATTAAGGAACATCATTGTCCTTCTCAGTCTTTTCAAGTTTGGATTTTCCATTATTTTATACTACCTCCCCATGGGATGTTTTCAACTATACCATTTGAACGATATGCGGCACCTTCCACTCTTGCCTTGAGAGTACAATCAAGTGCTCCCATATCAACTACCGTGATCTTTGCTTCAGTAATTTCAAGTCTCTCAAGTGTCTCCATGATGGTAGCCTTGATAGCATTGCCGAACTGATTGATGACACTGCTTTTGATTGTAAGTTCAATCCCATTCTTTCCGGGCTCAATAGTAACCTGGGCATCGCTTGATTCCAAAGTGCCGGCTACTGCGGATTTTTTTATATCCATAACATTCTCCTTGTAATAACATTTGATTTATAATACTGCTTAATGGTTCATCGCAACAACCCACGAAATATTCCGTGGGTTGTCAAGTCAACGATTAAGCATCCATTTTTGTTCTAATCGCCTGTATAAATTCCAAACTATTAAGTGTCTTTACATCCTTCTTGCTTGTAATAAGAGCAAGGTCCTTAGTCATCAAACCATCTTCTATTACACCAATTGTAGCTACTTCAAGCTTGTCTGCAAATTCCTGAAGTTCCTTGTTTCCATCAAGTTCTCCACGCTTTCTCAAAGCTCCTGTCCAAGCAAAGATTGTAGCTACAGAGTTTGTAGAAGTCTCTTCACCTTTCAGGTGCTTGTAGTAGTGTCTCTGAACCGTACCATGTGCAGCTTCATACTCATATTTTCCTTCAGGAGAAACAAGCACTGATGTCATCATTGCAAGAGATCCGTATGCATTGGCAACAAGGTCACTCATTACATCACCATCATAGTTCTTGCATGCCCAGATATATCCACCTTCTGAACGAACAACACGAGCAACAACGTCATCTATCAGAGTATAGAAATATTCAATACCCAATTCTTCAAATTTTTCCTTGTAATCAGCATCATATACCTCTTGGAAAACATCCTTGAATGTATGGTCATACTGCTTGGAAATAGTATCTTTCGTTGCAAACCAAAGATCCTGCTTTGTATCAACAGCGAAACTGAAGCAGCTTCTAGCAAAACTCTCAATTGAATTGTTCATGTTGTGCATACCCTGAAGAACACCAGGAGAATCAAACTCATGAATAGTCTCTTTCAATACCTTTCCATCATCACCTGTGAAAACAAGTTCAGCTTTTCCAGGACCGGGAGCGATTATTTCAACACTCTTGTAGACATCTCCATAAGCGTGACGAGCAATTGTAATAGGCTTTGTCCAGTTTTGAACATAAGGCTCAATTCCATCAACTATGATTGGCGCCCTGAATACAGTACCATCCATGATAGATCTGATTGTACCATTTGGACTTCTCCACATTTCCTTAAGGTCATACTCTTCAACTCTTTGAGCATTTGGAGTTATAGTTGCACACTTTACGGCAACCCCATGTTTCTTGGCAGCCATTGCAGCATCAACAGTAACCTGGTCATCCGTATCATCCCTGTGCTTAAGTCCAAGGTCGTAATACTCTGATTTCAAATCAATATATGGTAACAACAATTCATCCTTGATCATCTGCCAAAGGATTCTCGTCATCTCATCTCCATCCATCTCCACAATAGGAGTGGTCATTATAATCTTAGCCATTTAATATCCCTCATCTTTCTTTTTATTTTAATAACTTCTTACCTATATTATTTTTCTGCGTTGTTGTAGTTGATCAAACATCCTGCAAGGATGATTTCTCTTTCATCATCAGTCAGTTCACCAATGGATATTTGGAATTCAGTCATAGTATCTCCTACGACATAAGCCTTAATCTTGTCAGCTTTTTCCTCTATAGCCTTTCTGACACCGGGAATATAGATGTAGTCATTCAATGCAAAAGGAAGATTCTCCTTGTCGAAGATAAAGGGAATCATACCCCAGTTGATCATGTTTGATCTGTATCTCTTAGTTGCATATTCCTGAGCAATATTAGCCCATGCTCCAAGAACCTTCTGGCATGAAGCAGCCTGCTCTCTTGCAGAACCGTCTCCAGGCTTAACAGCATATATAGTACTACCAAGAGCAGTATTCAAAGCATCTACATCAGGGAAAAGCTTATTCACCTTGTCATATACATCAGCAAGTTCTCCTGCAGGAGCCTTACCTTGACGTCTTTCAACTTCCATTGCATAAACATCTTTTGCTCTTCCTACATATTCAGGATCTCTACGAGACAATGTGAATTCAGCAAGTCCAAGTGGATTAGACCTGTATGAAGAAGTCTCTCCTGAAGGTATCAATTCATCTGTAGTTGTAATAGGGTCATGTATCTCACAAACAACCTTAAGCATCAAGTCTTCAGTCAAGGCAGTCATAGAAGGCCAATCCTTGATGTTTGGACCGAATAAAATATCGACTGAATCATCAGCAAGGCCCTTGCTATCAAATACACGAGTTTCGTAAATACCCTTGTCGAAATAGTATTTTGGTTTTGTGTAGTCGATGCCTTCCATCTCGTCAGCACCTGTAAGGAATCCTTTGTTAGCTGCAGTCGCTGCAACTGACTTGGCATCCATAAGGGCAACGGAAGAAATCTGTCCATCCTGTACCTTTGAACCTTCTCTGTTGGGGAAGTTTCTGGTAACGTGTCTAACGCTGAAAGCATTGTTTGAAGGAGTATCCCCTGCACCAAAGCAAGGTCCGCAGAATGCAGTCTTCAATACGGCACCCTTTTCCATCAACGTTGCATAAACACCGTTCTTTATAAGTTCCATCTGAACAGGTGTGGAAGAAGGATATACACTAAGTGTAAACTTGTCGCTTCCAATGCCTTCAGACTTCTTGAGAATATCTGCAGCATCACATATGTTTTCAAATGTACCTCCGGCACAACCGGCAATGATACCTTGTTCAACATAAAGTTTTCCATCAATTACCTTGTCCATCAATGAATATTCAATCTTGTCGCCAAAGCTCACTTTAGCTCTTTCTTCACAATCATGAAGATAATCCTTAAGATTTGCTTTCACATCTGCAATAGGATAAGCATTGCTCGGGTGGAAAGGCATTGCAATCATTGGCTTGATAGCACCAAGATCCACCTTTATAAGACCATCATAGTATGAACATGCTCCCGGAGCAACTTCCTTATAATCGCCTATTCTTCCGTGAATGTCATAGAATTCCTTGATTTTCTCATCAGTTTTCCATATTGAAGAAAGACAAGTTGTCTCTGTAGTCATAACATCAACACCTATACGGAATTCAGCACTTAGGTTGTCAATTCCAGGTCCAACAAATTCCATGACCTTGTTTTTAACATAGCCGTTTTTAAATACTGCTCCAATTATTGCAAGAGCAACGTCCTGAGGACCAACACCGTAGGATGGTTTTCCTTCCATATATACTGCAACGACTTCAGGCATGTTTACGTCATAAGTCTGGCTCAACAATTGCTTGGCAAGCTCGCCGCCGCCTTCACCTATTGCCATGGTTCCCAAAGAACCGTATCTTGTGTGACTGTCTGAACCAAGAATCATTCCACCGCAAGTTGCAAGCATTTCCCTTGCAAACTGATGGATAACAGCTTGATGAGGAGGTACGTATACACCACCATATTTCTGGGCAGCTGTCAATCCGAACATGTGGTCATCTTCGTTTATTGTTCCCCCTACTGCACAAAGACTGTTGTGACAGTTTGTCAATACGTAAGGAAGTGGAAATTTCTCCATTCCTGAAGCTCTTGCTGTCTGAATAATACCAACAAAAGTGATATCGTGTGATGTAATCTTGTCAAACTTGATTTCAAGCTTTTCCATATTTCCAGAGCTATTGTGTGCCTCCAATATGTTGTAAGCCATAGTTTTCTGCTTTGCTTCTTCCTTAGTCGCAACTACTCCTTTTGACTTTAATACTACTTCTGCTTCATTATTTGCTTCAACAATTTCAGCGTTATTCAATAAATATGCACCATTCTGTAATAAAGTAATCATCGGCTCTCCTTAAAATATTATTCCCTACTATATCCAAATACTAATATCCATGCATAAGTCATGCATAGAATTCAGTCATAGTAACGGTAATTATTATTGGAATTATACCATAATTTCATCAACCATAAAAGGCTTTTAACATCCAGCCCATAAGCTTTTTTCAATCAATGACATCACCGCCACCGAAGTTGCAAAATATATAGGTTTTGGGTATAAATCACCTTCTTTCAAGTCAATTAATGCAATGATTGTTAATTTTTTTGCAAATATAAATAAATTTTTTTGAATATTTTTTCCATTCATTATTAATAATCAGAAAAAAGTTCCCATTTACACCATGTTGATTATAGGTTATCATTTATTATAATAATACGAACTCACCTAATCATATATACAAGGAGCACACAATGATACTGGATTATCTTAAAGAAAACATACTGCTCACCGATGGTGCCATGGGAACCTACTATGCAGAGCTAACCGGTGACTACCATACAACATGCGAACTTGCAAATCTACACAATCCTGATGTAATCAGAAAAATCCACCAGCAATATCTGGATGCAGGTGCAATGTTAATTCGTACAAACACCTTTGCAGCCAACAGGTCAAAGCTTGATGTATCCCTCCAAGCACTTAAAGAGATTGTCAAGAGAGGCTACAAGATTGCATATGATACGGCAAAGGACAGCAAAGCCTTCATAGCCGGCAGCATAGGTCCTATAGTCAAGGTCGACCTTGATCAGACAGACGAAGACATCATCGAAGAATACAAGATCATAGTGGATTCGCTTCTTTCAGCCGGTGCAAGAATCATACTCTTTGAAACATTCAGTAATGTGACCTACCTGGAAGAAATAAGCAAATATATAAAGGAAAAGGACCAAAAGGTAACGGTAATGGCCCATTTCGCAGTCATGCCCGACGGATATACAAGAGAAGGTATAAGCATACGCCACTTGCGTAAAGACGTCAGAGAAATATCATCAATAGATATACACGGATTTAACTGCGGTTCAGGTCCTGCCCATCTTCACAGAATGGTCAAGAAAATGGACCTATCCGGCCAAGCCATATCCATACTTCCAAATGCAGGATATCCTGAGATCATCAACGAAAGAACCGTATACGTCAACAATCCCGACTATTTTGCAGAAAAAATGATGGACATAAAGCATCTTGGAGTAAAAATAATCGGTGGATGCTGCGGTACCACACCGGAGCATATAAAGGCACTGTCGCAGAAACTTGCCCAGGGAAACGGCAAGAGCCAGCAAAAAGAGCCTGTAGCGACAAGTCAAAAGGAAAATCACATAAAACTACCTAACCTCTTCCAGGAAAAGCTGAACAAAAATGAATTTGTTTATGCTGTGGAACTTGACCCACCCTTCAATACAGACATAGCCAAGATAATGGATGGTGCAAGCTTGTGCAGCAAGGAAGGTATAGACCTCATAACCATAGCAGACTCTCCAATGTCAAAGGTAAGGATTGATTCAATAGCCATAGCCTGCAAGATAAAGCGTGAACTAGGCATAGACACCATGCCCCATATATGCTGCAGGGACAAAAACGTCATAGCACTGAGATCTGGACTCCTTGCTGCACATGTAGAGGGAATACGAAACATACTGGCAGTTACGGGAGATCCAGTAAGTGCCGATACTCTAGCTTCAGTCAAGGGAGTCTTCAATCTCAACTCATACAAGTTCATGTCCCTCATCTCGCAGATGAACATCGAGGTCTTCAATGAAGATCCATTGAGCATAGGAGGGGCACTTAACCTTAACCTTGCAAACAAGGAGAAGGAAGTTTCCCGTATGATGAAGAAAGCTGAAAAGGGTGGCACATTCTTCCTTACCCAACCAATCTATGAAGATGAAACAATAGAATATCTTAAGACTCTTAAGAACAGGAATGTCAAGATTCTTGGAGGAATACTTCCTATAGTAAGCTATAAGAACGCTCGTTTTCTCAACAACGAACTGCCAGGCGTACATGTTCCCGCCGAATACGTCAACCGTTTCAATCCCGACATGACTCGACAGGAAGCCGAAGAAACTGGAATAGCAATGGCAGTAGAGCTTGCAAAAAAACTGAAACCCCATGTTGATGGAATCTACTTCATGACTCCTTTCAACAGGGTCTCAATGATTGTTGAAATAATAAAAAGGATGGGCTGATTTTTTTCAAGCTCCATCCTTTTTTTGAACCATATTTTTGCCTCGTGTAATTTATTTCAAGACAAATTTCTCCAATGCCTCTCTAACTCTTTCATTTTCACAATTGCAACTTCTATTTTTCTCACTTACTTCTTTGGTTTGGCAATTATGCCATGAAAAATATGGGCCAGTGTCAAGCCTGGGCTATGGAATATCATTCTTGGTCCAGAATACCTCATTACAGTCTTCACCATATCCCTCATATCAGATGAATAACAATGAGTCTTGCAATTCTTGCAGACAGGTTTTTCATCTCCATATGGACAGTTTTCAACTCTATTGACTGCATAGATCTTGAGCTTCTCGCATGACTCCACTTCTTCAGGATGACTCTTCCCATAAATATCTATCATCAATTCAATTGTTTTTATTTCTCTATTAAGTCTTGTCAATTCACTGCACCTTCTTTAACTTCTCTTTCATTTCTTCAAGTTAAAGTTCCAATATCCTCATTCAAAAGGATTTCCACATTTAGGACAAAACTTGAAATCCTCAGAGGTTGAATATCCACAAGTTGAACACCTTTTAACCTGTATCTGTCCACAAGGAAAATCTACCTTGTCCAAATCTATGGTAGTTTTTTCTCCTGAAACTATGGCGGCTCCAGTCTCATCATCAAGCATTGCTACTTCACCACAGCATGCCATTCTTATATGGTACTTTTTATTCCTTTTGACTAATTCCCATTATAAAGAACATATTGATACTCCTT
>CAZFYP010000151.1:5458-7281 GCA_964523535.1 uncultured Clostridia bacterium | reverse complement strand
GCTGTATCTCTGATATGATATGAGATGATAAAAGTATGGATATGTTTTTCTCCAGAGAAAGAGTTTTTACCAATTCCCTAAATTCAAATATTCCCTGGGGATCCAGTCCATTTGAAGGTTCATCAAGAACCAGAAGACCCGGATTGTGAAGAAGAGCCTGGGCAAGACCAAGTCGTTGCTTCATACCTCTTGAATAGGTAGATACCCTATCCCCTATTCTATTCTCCATTCCCACTAGCTCTACTGCATGAAAGATATCCTTTCTGGTCACATTCCTCGACATGGAGGCCAGCATTTCCAGATTCTTCATGCCTGTAGCGTAATTGTAAAAGTCAGGTTCCTCAATTATGCATCCCACATTTGCCATTGCACTGGTGAAGCTTGTGCTTATTGAATGGCCGCAGATGGTAATCTTTCCAGAAGTTGGTTTTAAGAGTCCTACAATCATCCTTAGAGTAGTGGATTTTCCAGCGCCATTGGGCCCTAAAAATCCAAAGATTTGTCCCTTGTCAATATGGAAGCTGATGCCTTTGATTATTTCCTTTTTGCCTATTCTTTTTGTAATATTGTCTACATTCAATACATGGTCGTCCATATTGAGAATCACCCCTCCATATCTTTCTTCAAGACAAAAAACAAAAGGCACCGTCCCTTTTGTTTTTTGTTCTGCTTTTTTATTCTTCTGCTTCCTCTTCTGCTTCCCCTTTTTTGAGATTTACCTTGTCAACGATACCGGGAACCATTTCAATAAGCTTGTCAAGACTTGAAGATTTCTTGATAGGCATCATTTCCACATGGTCTCCATTGATGACCAGAACAGATGAAACTGAAATCTTTCCTCCACTTCCCAGTCCTCCACCATCACCCTTGGCTTCCTTGTCAGCACCGCTGCCACCACCTGTTCCCAGTCCAAAATTAATTTCAATGAATGGAACAATCGTAAGCTCACCAACCTGTATCGGTTCACCTACAACAGTCTCCGTCTTCATGAAATTCTGAAGCTTTTCGAAAATGTTATTTACATTGTCCTTGATGTTGAATTCTGCCATCTCTATTGCCTCCTCTTTTTATTTGTCCATGCAACATTCAGTGTTCAAATAAATATCCAGGCATTCAATATTGCATGAATTGATTCACTATATACATACCTATATTATCCCCTGGAAAAGATCATCTTCCTCATGGGTTTTGTTAATACCAGTCCCAAGGCAAGGACAAAAATATATGCAATCCATATCCTTCCCTCTACTGATCCTTCCCCCTCAAATATATCTTCATCAAAAACAGGCTGGAAACTGATGTCGTATTTTTCCGGTAATAAAAAATCCTGGCTGTAAATTGCAGTCATATATCCTGTGTACATAGGATTGTCAAATCCCGCCTTTATCCTAGCAGTGATTCTTCTTGGCACACAGTGTCTCCACAGTTTTTTCACCGCCGCAATTATTTTTTTGATTAATTCCTTCTTGAAGTATTCAAGCTTGACGGATTTTTTCTTCTTGTCCTTTTTATCCTTATCTTCTTTCTCTTTTTTCGACTTTTTATTTCCTTTTCCACTACCGTTATCCTTGCCTTTTTCTCTATCAATGGTTTTTTCCAATCCCAGAAGTCTTATCTTGATTCTTGCTTCACACTTCTGATCCTTCATTATGAATACCTTCAGTCCGCCAAACAGCCAGGAAACCATTCCAGTTATTTTCATCTCATCATATTTTTTCACTTCACCATAGTAGGAGTATGGAATAATAATCAATAATGCAAGTATTATTAAAACGAAGAGAAGAATATATCCAATTATAGACAGTATTATCATTTCAGCCTCC
>CAZFYP010000151.1:0-5358 GCA_964523535.1 uncultured Clostridia bacterium | reverse complement strand
TAAAACGAAGAGAAGAATATATCCAATTATAGACAGTATTATCATTTCAGCCTCCTGAAATCTGTTAACCACCCAACCAATTGATAATCAGTTGAAGCGTTCCAACCAATTGTATAAAAAAAACCGACCCCTAAGGCCGGTTTATGTCAGTATTTATTCAGTCAGAGGCTTTTCCAAGCCGACCTTTAGTTATATTTTTATTATACCATTAATTTTTAATTATTAATACCGATTCATGGAACTAATCTTCATATATTTGTATCTAATATAATATAGGCTGTTTTGTGTTACAATAGTATTAGGAAATAAATTTCCAGGAGGGATACACAATGAAAAAACTCGTTACTGCAGTATTGATTGTTTTATTGGTTAGCAGCATGCTTGTCCCTGCATTAGGGACGGAGGCAGAGTCCATTATTGGACCTGATACCATTGCACTTCATCTTGGCAGTCCTCTGATTCTTGATGGTGAGGATATGATATATCTTGATCCCAACAATCCCAACGTGGTTCCCATCATCCACAAGGACAGGACTCTTATTCCGCTGAGGGCTCTTGCCGAGCATTTCGGCGGCGAAGTATCATATGATGCTGATAACAGAGAGGCAATAATTTCCTACGAAGGAAAGGACTATTTCTTCCCTATTGATGAAAATCATTACAGAATAGAAGCAGACGGAATAAGCCTGGGTACAGTAGTTTTTGATACAGAATCACTGATCATGAACGATCGCACAATTGTTCCTCTTCGCGTTATCTGCGAAAAAGTTCTTGGAAAGACTGTTGGATACAGCGACAGGGTAATTACTGTAGGGCCTGAAGAAGTGAACCTTGACGAAAAGACTGTTGAAGAAATAAAATCCAAGATAGGTCAGGCTCTTCAGTTAACATCACTTGACGAACTAAAGGAAATACTGGCCACCATGGAGGGTGACTATTACAGGGACGACATCATGGAAGAAGGCATTTCAGACACCCTTGCACCGGCAGTAGATTCTGAGAAATCCACTAATGGCGTTGAATCGGAAGCCTTGGCTGAAAGCTCTGCCGATGGAGATTATTCATCCACCAATGAGCAGGTTGAAGGTGTAAATGAATCGGACATTGTTAAAACAGACGGAAAGTTCATCTATGTTGCAACTTCAAAATCAATTAAAATATATGATGCAAGAAAGGGAATCCCTCTTCTTGTTGACCAAATAGAGTCGGAAATTGATTCGGACACAGGAGAATATACAAGTTTCTCGGACCTTTATGTAAGCTCTGGAAGACTTGTTGTATTAGGGACTAGAAACAGCTTCAACAACTGGATACAACCGATTCCGGAAGTCAGCATACCTGAAAGTGATGACATAATTTCAATAGAAGTAATGCCATACAGGCAGGACTCCACCTATGTTTACTGCGGAATATATTCAATAGATGACAGTGGAAATGCAGACCTTATGAAGGAAGTTGATCTTGAAGGTTCACTCCTTTCAAGCAGGAAGAAGGACGACACTCTCTATCTTGTTGTAAACAAGTATGTACACTCCTATGGATATGACGACATCATCCTTCCAATGTACAGGGACAGTAGCACCGATGAGGATTTCAGACAAATTTCCTACGACAAGGTCATGTATTATCCAAAGAGAAGCGAAAACAATTATCTCATCATAGCAGCCATTGATATTGAAGAAAAGGATACACAAGCTTCTATCAATGCCTTCCTTGGAAGCGGAAGAACCATATACATGAGTAACGACAACCTCTATATAGCAAACACTGACTACAGCAGACACTGGGGACAGATTACAAACATAGCACGTTTCACAATTGATGAAATGAAGATAGGCTTTGCAGGTGGAGGTCTTGTTGAAGGAACAATCCTCAACCAGTTTTCAATGGATGAATACCAGAAAAATCTAAGGGTTGCCACATCGGGATGGGACAATGGGTCTACAAATTCACTATTCATACTTGACGAAAACATGAAGGCCATAGGTTCAATCGAAGATATAGCTCCCGGTGAAAGGATCTATTCAACAAGATTCATGGGAGAAAAGGGTTATATAGTAACCTTCAGACAGATTGACCCTCTCTTTGTAATAGACCTGTCGGACCCTGAAGACCCTGAAATAAAAGGTGAGCTTAAGGTTCCGGGATTCTCCAACTATCTGCATCCTCTTGGAGAAAACACTCTTCTTGGAATCGGAAGGGATGTTGACGAGGATACAGGAAGACAGGGAGGCATCAAGCTTTCAATATTCGATGTATCTGACCAGGGTAAGCCTAAGGAAATCAACAACCTTATCCTTGGAGACAGCGGATCCTACGCAGAAGTACTGAACAACCACAAGGCTCTCATGCTTAATAACAAAGATGACATGCTGGCCTTTGATGCAAGGCTATCCACCTATAGCGACAAGTATGAATATTCATATTTCAACGGCGGAGTGGTAATCGAAGCCAATGAAAATGGAAAACTTGTGGTTCTAGAAAAGATCTCAAGCGAAGGAATTTATGCTTCCGATGTAAAAAGACTTCTATATATAGGGGACTATCTCTATTACATTCTTGATGACAATATTAGGACCTTTGATATAGACACATTCGAAGAAATGAAGTAAAATAGGATGCGAAGGCAAGAAAGCAGCTACGCTGCCCAAGTGACCTTCGCATCTTTTATATTTGCAGCATCCATCACAGCTGCAAAAAACAAAAGGAACCGTCCCTTTTGTTTTTTGAATGGAGAACTTATGAAAACTACTACTGCAAAAGAAAGCAGACTACACCTAATCTTGACTGTATCAATGACTGTAATACTGGGACAGTTCTACTTCAATCCCTTTGGGACACAGTTCAGGATTACACTAGGTGTCATAGCCTTGACTTTTTTACTCATATATTTCAGGGACATATCAATAATAAAGACATCCTTAATTACAGGTCTTTCAATCTTCATTTTCAGGTCCACCCTTTTCATTGCTTCAGGAGGAAATCCAATAGTTGCTATATCCATATATTTCCCGGCCATGCTCTTCTATATGGTCTTTGGACTATGCCTTTCAGTTTTCGAAGTCAGAAAAAGGATGTCCAGACCCTTTCTGCTCTTCATAATACTGAGCTTTTCGGACATAGTCTCAAACATTGCAGAAGTATCCATAAGAAGGGAAATCCACACCTTCATACTTCCCACTCTCATGGCCAACATATTCACAACAGGCTTCGTACGTGGATTTGTCTCACTCATACTCTACTGGACCTTCCATACCATCAAGGAAATGGCCCTGCGAGATGAAAAGGAAAGGGAGGAAAACAACCTTTTCGTACTATCCGCAAAGATAATCGGTGAAAGATACTATCTGAAGAAATCCATGGGAGATATTGAAAGCACCATGGAAGCAAGCCACGACATCTATCTGCGAATTAAAGAAAGTCCTCTAGGAAGGGAAAATCCGGAAATTTCAAACAAGCTTATAGGACTTTCAAACAATATTCATGAAATAAAGAAGGACTACCGCCGAATCGTGTCGGGACTTGAGGGCATAGTACCTGACCTGAAAACAAAGGAAATAATGTCTGTCGAGGAAGTCTATCATATAATATTCGACACCAACAAAAGATTCCATAAGCTAACGGACAAGAATATAATCCTTAAGGGAAAATGCAATACGGAACTTGAAACGAAATATTATCTGTCTCTAACAAGCATAGTAAACAATTTGCTCAACAATGCAATTGAAGCCTCTGAAATTAACGGAAAGATAATACTAGACATAATAGAAATTGAAGAAAGCCTATCCATAAGGGTGAAGGACGATGGTTGCGGCATAGATGACCAGGATATGGACCTCATCTTCAAGTCGGGATTTTCTACCAAGTATGACAAAAGGACAGGCAAAATGTCCACCGGTGTAGGCCTCACCCATGTAAAGACACTGGTTGAAGAAATATTCGAAGGCACCATAGATGTGGAATCGGAAAAAGGAAGGGGAACCGAATTCATAATTTCATTACCCCTAGTTCGGTTCATAAGACCATAAATTCATTAAATATGTAATACTAAAGCAGATGCAAAAATAAGGAAAACGGGATAAATTTACAGAAATGATTCAAGGAGACTATATGAAACTGGATTTTTATATTATTGAAGACGATTCGAGCATAGTGAGGATACTTGAAAACATAATATCCGAATACCAAATGGGGACAGTACTTGGAAGCTCATGCTCTTCCCAGGAAATATTAAACGATATATACGACATGAAGCCGGACATAGTACTGGTAGACTTTTTGCTGCCTGCCGAAGACGGTCTTGAAATAATGCAGAAAATTAAAAAAACAAACTTCTCCGGAAAATTCATAATGATCTCAGAAGTCACCGCCAAGCGCGTAATAGGTGAAGCCTACAAACTAGGGGTGGAATACTTCATCAACAAGCCTGTAAATGTAATAGAGGTTGTAAAGGTCATTGAAAAGGTCATGAACACAATAAAGACTGAAAAGATGATTGACCTGCTGGGCATAGACTACAAGTCAACAACCATCATCAAGGACAAGAAAGAAAGCCAGGCTCTCAATCAAGTTTTCATGGATCTTGGAATCATGGGTCAGTCAGGAATCGATGACCTTTTGGAAATCATAACAAGCATTTCAGAAAGCAAAAAAGATTGTGATTCCTACAACTACAGGATGAATGACATCTACAAGCACCTGGTGGACCACTACTCTAAAAAAGGGATAAATACAAACAAGAAGGCCATAGAACAAAGACTAAGACGTCTTGCCATAACTGCAATGGAAAACATAGCCTCCATGGGAATAGAGGACTTCGGCAACTACAAGTTTGAAAAGTATTCCACCTCCCTCTTCAACTACAAGGATATAAGGACCGAAATGGACTACCTGAGAGGAAAAAGCAAATACAAGGGCAAGATAAACGTGAAGAAATTCATTGAGGGAATCATATCGATTGCCTGCAATAAATAATCCGCGAGAAAGATTATTTATTTATCTTGCATATGTTAATGTTTTCACAAATAGAAACCGTCGATTTATAGGTCGATTATGGTTTCTTTTTTTTATTTTTTGCATTTTCTCCCTGTAACCTTTTGTCGGATTCTGTAGTTTCTAGTAGTGACTCATTAATAATATGGACAAATCAAAATACAGAAAACATATTTTAGGAGGAATCATGAAAAGAAAATTATCACTATTGTTAGTAGTAGTACTGGTACTTTCAGTATTCGCAGGTTGTTCAAACGGTGGAGCTGAAGCAGACGGGGAAAAAGTAGAGAATGTATTTGTAAACATAGGAACTGGTGGAACGGCAGGAACATACTTCCCACTTGGAGGAGCATTTGCAGAAATATG
>CAZFYP010000150.1:0-7282 GCA_964523535.1 uncultured Clostridia bacterium | reverse complement strand
TTTCTGATGGCGATTTTGAAAGAGTAAGTAAATTAATACCGTATAAGTAACGAATAGGAGGTTATCATGGCTAGAGTTAAAAGAGCGTTAAATGCTAAAAAGAAGCACAAGAAGATTCTTAAGCTTGCAAAAGGATATTATGGAGCTAAGAGTACTCAATATAAAACTGCAAATCAAGCAGTAATGAAATCACTTTCTTACGCATATGTAGGAAGAAAGTTGAGAAAAAGAGAATTCAGACAATTGTGGATTACAAGAATCAATGCTGCAGCAAGACTTAATGGTTTGTCTTACAGCAGATTCATCAATGGTCTTAAGACTCAAAACATTGAAATAAACAGAAAAATGCTTGCAGAAATGGCTGTAAATGATGCAGAAGGATTCAAGCAACTTGTAGATTCTGTTAAATAGTTAGTTTAATAAATAACCGCAAACCTTGCGGTTATTTTTTTTCTTTAAAAAACAGTGACTAAGTGCTATAATGTAAAAATGAACTATTAGTAGGTGATTGATATGGAAAAAAATGGAAACAATTATTCGAACTTGAAGCTGCATCCATCACATTTTTTGATACTTTGGTTTGCAATACTCATATTTTTGGGAGCTACTCTTCTTAATCTGCCTTTTGCATCGGTAGATGATAGAAGTATCGGGTTTATAGATGCGCTTTTCACTGCTGCATCGGCTGTATGCGTAACGGGGCTTGTAGTGGTAAATACTGCCGCTCACTGGACAATATTCGGGAAACTTGTTATTCTAATGCTGATTCAAGTGGGTGGACTTGGTATAATGACTATGGCAACCCTCATAGCATTTCTTCTTGGAAAGAAGATAACATTGAAGGATCGACTTCTAATGCAGTAGGAGATGAATACCACGACAATCCAGGGAGTTGTTCTTTTGACGAGAAGGGTTCTTTTTCTGACTATTGGAGTGGAGCTTGTTGGAGCAATATTCCTGTCGATGGCATTCATAAAGGATTATGGAACTGCAAAGGGAATCTGGTTTGCTGTATTCCATTCCATATCTGCCTTCTGTAATGCTGGGTTTGATATTATTGGAAACAGTCTGGTTGACTATGTTGACAGCCCAATTGTAAACATTACTATAGTGGGACTTGTAATAATAGGCGGCCTTGGATTTTATGCCATAATGGACATCGTACAGAAGAAAAGATTCAATAGTTATATGCTTCATACCAAGCTGGTTCTTATTATTTCAGCATCCTTGCTGGTGTTTGGATTTATAACCATGTTAGTGTTTGAATACAACAATCCGGCTACTATGGGAAGTCTTGAAATTAAAGGGAAGATATTAAGCTCCCTGTTTCATTCAATGACTCCGAGAACTGCAGGATTCAACACCCTTGATACTGGTGCGTTGACCATGCCTTCGACTTTTCTTACCATAATAATGATGTTTATTGGTGGATCACCGGGTTCTACGGCAGGTGGAGTCAAAACTACAACTGTTGGAATTGTGGTAATAGCAATATTCAGACTTATAAAAGGAAATGAAGATGTAGAGGTCTTGTGGAAGAGGATTCCGATTAAGCTTATTCTTAGAGCCATTGCTGTAATAGGCATTGCACTTATGATTATTGCAATCTCCACATTGATTCTTTTAGTTAGTGAAAAGAGTCTAGGACTATCATTTATGGATACGCTTTTCGAAGTTGTATCGGCTTTTGGAACTGTAGGATTGAGCAGAGGCTTGACCCCGCAGCTTTCGAACATAGGCAGGCTTGTAATTACACTTACAATGTTTGTTGGAAGACTTGGACCATTGACTTTGGCATTTGGAATAGCACAGAGGCAAAAGGAAAACAAGGGATATTACAGATATCCTGAAGGAAAAATATTAGTTGGATAGGTGATAGATATGAAACAGTTTGTAGTAATAGGATGCGGAAGGTTTGGATCAAGTGTTGCCAAAACCTTGTGCAAGCTTGGATATGATGTTTTGGCAATAGACAAGGACCCTGAGCAAATTCAGGAGATTGCTGAATATGTTACACATGCAGTACAGGCTGATGCCATTGATGAAAATGCATTGAGAACTATCGGAATAAGAAATTTTGATGTAGCAGTTATTACAATAGGTTCAGATGTTCAGGCATCGATAATGGGTACTCTTTTGGCAAAGGAACTTGGAGTGAAGAAGGTTATAGCAAAAGCACAAAATGAACTTCATGGAAAGGTTTTATACAAGATTGGAGCCCATAAGGTTATCTTCCCTGAAAGGGACATGGGTATAAGAGTTGCCCACAATCTTGTTTCATCAAATATCCTTGATGTTATAGAATTTGCTCCCGATTACAGCATAATAGAGGTTGTAGCTCAGGATGACTGGACTGAAAAATCATTGAGAGAATTGCAACTTCCAAATAATTACGGTGTAAGTGTCATGGCTATTAAAACAGGTGAAGACCTTAATATTTCGCCTTATGCCGAGGATATTATCAAAAAAGGCGATACGCTTATTGTTATTGGAGACAATGCAAGCTTGAAGAAGCTGGAGCAGGATTAGATGATAAAAAGTAGCGACAACAAAAAAGTTAAGCTTGTCAGGTCTCTTTCCTTGAAGAAGAACAGGGATAAGATGGGTCTTTATATAGCTGAAGGAAAAACTCTGGTTGAAGAATACGTGGCTGGAAATGAACTTGTGGAATTTATTCTGCTTTCAGAAGATTTCACTCCTGATACAATCGATGTGAATTCCGGACTTGTCTTTGTTGTTGAAAAGAAAATATTCAGCAGCATAAGCAATACAAACAACTCCCAGGGGATAATTGCAGTTGTAAGACAGAAAAAATCCCTTGTGGAAGATATATTGAAAAGCAATCTTATAGTTTTTGCTGATGCTTTGCAGGACCCTGGAAACATGGGGACCATAATCAGGTCGGCAGATGCATTCAATGCCTTGTCGTTAATAGTAAACAAGGGTTGTGTGGACATATACAATCCAAAGACTGTAAGGTCGGCAATGGGGTCCATGACAAGGGTATCCTTTTTTTATGCAGAGGACGACATTGAGACATTGGAGTTTTTGAAGAAAAATGGATACAGGATATATGCAGCTGTAGTCGATGGAGAGTCCTACATGGGGGAACTTGATTGTTCTGGAAAATCAGTTATAGTAATCGGCAATGAAAGCACTGGTGTAAGGGACCGAATAAAGGAAGTTAGTGACGAGAGATTCAGCATAAGAATGACTGGCAAGGCGGAATCATTGAATGCAGGAGTTGCCGCCAGTATTTGTCTTTATAATTTTAGTAATAAAATGTTTGAAAAACAGTGATTTATTTGTTATAATCAATAATAATTAAAAACTTTGACAGGGCAAAGTAGGTCAGGATATTTAAATTCCAGAGAGAAATGACAAGGCTGAAATCATTTCATTTGACTTGACTGAAATTTCACCCACGAGTTGACATGCTGAAGGAAGTAGGCCTGTCCGGGATGACCGTTAATCTATTCAAGTAAAAACAAGAGTGGTACCGCGATATTTCGCCTCTTATAAGAGGAATGGAATATCGCTTTTTTATAGCTGCTTTCTCGTTGAAGGTACGAGATAATTCTATTGACAGGAAGTTTAAAGGATTGGAATCCTGAAAATTCTACTTATTTTGAAAGGAGTAATCATGAAAGAACAATTAAAGAAAATTGAAAGTGAGATTTTGGAAAAAATTCCAAAGACAACAAGTATTCAGGAACTGGAAGATATAAGAGTAGGTGTTCTTGGTAAGAAAGGAGTACTAAAAAACATACTTAAGGCTATGGGTGGTCTTTCAAATGAAGAAAGACCTGTAATTGGAAAGATGGCTAATGAAGTAAGGGAAAACATACAAAGTGCTCTTGAAGAAGCTAAGAAGAGAATAAATGATGAAGAGCAGATGAAGAAGCTTAAGGAAGAGAAAATAGATGTAACAATTCCAGGCAATTATACTGAGTCGGGTCATAGACATCCATTGATGCAGGTAAAGGAACAGCTGGAGAATTTATTTCTTAACATGGGATTTGATGTAGTCGACGGTCCGGAAATAGACACTGTGGAAAATAATTTTGATGCATTGAATGCACCCGTTGATCATCCTTCAAGAGACAAGTCGGATACTTTCTATTTCTCAGACGACTTGATTCTGAGAACTCAGACTTCACCTGTTCAAATAAGGACGATGAAGACTCAAGAGCCACCTATCAGAGTGGTGTCTGCAGGAAGAACCTTCAGATTTGATGATGTTGACGATACACATTCACCTATGTTCCATCAAATGGAATGCCTTGTGGTTGACAAGGGTGTAACAATGGCGAATCTTAAGGATTCCATAGACAAGTTTGTAAAGGCGCTGTTTGGAGAGGAAATGAAAACTAGATTCAGACCTCACAACTTCCCTTTTACTGAACCTAGTGCCGAAGTGGACGTATCATGCCTAAAGTGCATGGGAGAAGGTTGTGACGCTTGTCACAATACTGGATGGAGTATGGAGCTTCTTGGTTGTGGCATGGTTCATCCAAACGTCCTGAGAAACTGTGGAATTGATCCTGAAATCTACAGCGGATATGCATTTGGAATGGGAATAGACAGAATAACGATGGTTAAGCATGGTATTTATGATATCAGACTTTTATTCGACAACGATCTTAGATTTTTAAAACAGTTTTAGGAGGAAATTAAATGTTAGTACCTGTAAATTGGTTAAAGGAATATGTTGATTTAGATGGATTGGAAATAAGAACTA
The DNA here is from genome assembly GCA_964523535.1 of uncultured Clostridia bacterium. Classification (GTDB taxonomy): domain Bacteria; phylum Bacillota; class Clostridia; order Tissierellales; family Dethiosulfatibacteraceae; genus Dethiosulfatibacter. The sequence goes on along the minus strand of CAZFYP010000150.1, from coordinate 2,541 downwards.
TATCGGACAGGCTTACAATGACCGGTTCCCATGTGGATGCCGTTATTAACCTGGACAAGAATATAAACAATGTTGTTACTGGAAGGATAACTGAAATAGAGAAGCATCCTGAAGCAGACAGACTTGTGGTAACAAAGGTTGATATCGGTAGCAAGGTTTTGCAGATAGTAACTGGAGCAACAAATATAAAGCTTTATGATATAGTACCTGTAGCACTACATGGTTCGGTTCTTGCTGATGGAACAAAAATCAAGAATTCAAAGCTTAGAGGGGAAGTATCGGAAGGTATGATGTGCTCATATGAAGAACTTGGAATTGAAGATAAATTGATTCCGAAGGAGTCTAAAGACGGAATTCTGATTTTTCCTGGAGAAATGGAAATTGGTATCGAGGCAAAAGAAGCACTTCAAATGGAAGGTTATTTGTTGGATATTGAAATCACCTTCAATAGACCTGATTGCCTAAGTGTAATCGGTATTGCAAGAGAAGCCGCAGCGGCAATGGATAGAGAACTTTCTCTACCCGAGATTAAAATCAACAATCCTGTTGATAACATAAATGACTATATAAACGAGATTAAGATAGATGCCCCTGATTTGTGTAGCAGATATTATGCAAAGGTTATAAAGGATGTTAAGATAGGTCCTTCTCCATTGTGGCTACAAAGAAAGATCATGGATGCTGGAATGAGACCTATAAGCAATATAGTAGATGCTACAAATTATGTAATGATTGAAATGGGACAGCCCCTTCACGCTTTCGACCTTGAAAAGATGGCTGGAAGAAAGGTTGTTGTAAGAAGGGCAAAACAGGGTGAAAAAATGAAAACCCTGGACAAAGAGGAAAGAACCCTTACAAATGATATGTGTGTAATAGCAGATGAAAATGATGCGCAGTGTATTGCAGGTGTAATGGGAGGTTATGATTCGGAAATAACTGATGATACAAAACTTATCATCATGGAATGTGCAAATTTCAATCCTACTTCCACAAGAATGGCTTCAAAAAGTCTGGGACTTAGGTCGGAAGCATCTTCACGTAATGAAAAGCCTCTTTCTCCTCAAAATGTTTCTTATGCTAACGAGAGGGTTTGCCAGATAATCGAGATGATAGGTGCAGGAACCATTGTTAAAGGAGCAATAGATGCTGGTGTAAATGAATTTCAAGCGACTACAGTTGAATTAAGACCATACAGATGTACTGAACGTTTAGGTGTTCATATAGACACTGAAGAAATGGTAAAGATATTGAATTTGCTTGAAATTGAAAGTACATACGACGGACAGAAAATAATAGCTAAAGTTCCTCACTTCAGACCTGACATTGAACAGGAAGCAGACCTTATTGAAGAAGTAGGAAGAATCTACGGTATGGAAAGAATAGAGCCTAAGCCTTTGAAGGGAAATATATTGAAGGGTAATATATCCGATTTAAGGGTGGCTGAAGCAAAAATAAAGAATTATCTGACAGAATCGGAATTCTCTGAAACTACAACATATTCTTTTATAAGTCCAAAAAAATATGATAAGATGAATTTCAACGAAGACAGCTCCCTTAAACAATATATCAAAATACTCAATCCACTTGGAGAAGACTTTAGTTCAATGAGAACAACTCTTTTGCCAAATTTGGTTGAAGTAATTGGTAAGAATATAAACTATGGAACGAAGAAGGGAAGGATTTATGAAATTGGAAATGTATTCAAGTCCAATGAATTCCCGATAAAGGATCTTCCTGATGAAATAAGCACATTGTCAATGGGTATGTATGGAGATGCGGATTTTTATACTATAAAGGGTGTAATAGAGAATATATTCAGCAAGTTCCAGATAAAGGCTGAATACAGGGTACTTGAAAACAATCCTGCCTTCCATCCGGGAAGAACTGCTGCAATATTCGCTGAGGGTGTATATATTGGATTAGTGGGAGAAATCAATCCCATAGCTGCCAAGAATTTTAACATCAAGGAAAGGGTATATGCAGCTGAAATCAATCTTGAAAAAGTATTGGAGCTTAGCAAGGAAGAGAGAAAATACATTGAAATACCTAAATATCCTTCCATTACTAGGGACATGGCTGTAGTAGCAAAGGATGAAGTGAATGTTGGCGACATAGTATCGGATATTGAGTCAAGGGAATACAAATACCTTGAGTCTCTAGACTTCTTTGACATATATAAGGGAAAAGGTATAGAGGACGGATATAAGAGTCTGGCATTCTCCCTTGTATTCAGATCTACTGAAAAAACTCTTCAAGATGAAGAGGTGCAGAAAATATTTGAAAATATCATAAAGAATGTTGAAGACAAGTTCGATGCAAAGTTAAGATAAGAGTAATTACAGGGGGGGTGGAAACGCCCTCTTTTTTCTTGCGGACGGCAATAGTTGAAGGACTTGAAAGATTAAAGGCTTTATGAACTGAGAATTTTAATTGACTAGGCTATTGAAAATATATATAATAGACTATTGTTGGAGGTGATTCGAATTAATCCGGTAGCTTTTGAATTATTCGGTATAGAAATAATGTGGTATGGAATACTTA
>CAZFYP010000149.1:0-7345 GCA_964523535.1 uncultured Clostridia bacterium | reverse complement strand
GGAGGTACATTTGCATACAATATGGCAGCACATGGAATAAAGGCGATTGTCTTGGAAGATAAACCTGAAGAAGACAGTCTATACATATTGTTGATAAACAGAAAAGGTGAGGTAGAACTTGTTGAAGCAGATGAGTTCAGAGAAACCGGAACTTATGAGCTGGTTGAAGGACTAAAGGACAGGTATGGAGACAAGGTCGGTGTATGTTGCATTGGTCAGGCAGGAGAAAGGGAATACCTGGCTGCATCCATACAGGTATCAGATCAAGCTACCGGACATCCTGCAAGGTCTGCCGCACGAGGTGGCGTAGGTGTCGTCATGGGTTCTAAAAAAATCAAGGCAATACTTATAGAGAAACCTGAGATACGTCATAAACCTGAATTTGCAGATAAGGCAAAGTTTACTGATGCAAATAAAAAAATAATTGATATGATTAAGAGTCATAAAAACTCAATTGGACTGTCTATGATGGGAACTTCCGTATATGCAGATGCTACAGGAAAAATGGGTGCATTGCCGGTGAAAAATTTCAATGGCGAGTTCTACCCTGACGAAAAGCTTAATGATATCTGCAGCAAATCGTTTCTTGACAGGGCAAAAAAACATGGCGGTAAAACCGGAGTGGCTTGCCAGCCTGGATGTATCGTTAAATGCTCAAACATTATCAATGATGAAAACAACAATATGATTACAACTGGATTTGAATATGAAACATTGGCGCTTTTTGGTCCCAATTGCGACCTGCATGATTTGGATGTAATTGCCAATATGGATAGAATTTGTGACGACTTCGGTGTTGATACGATTGAAATTGGAGTAGCCGTAGGAATAGCAATGGATGCTGGAGTATTGGAATGGGGAGATTCAGAAGGTGTGTTCAGTTTGATGGAATGCATGAAAAAGGGAATCGGATTGGGTAATGTAATTGGTAATGGTGCCAATGCTGTCGGAAAGGAATTGAATCATGACAGAATCCCGGTAGTGAAAAATCAGGCAATTGCGGCTTATGACCCAAGGGTTATAAAAGGAGTGGGAGTTACATATGCCACATCTACAATGGGGGCAGACCATACTGCAGGACAGACCCTGGGGGCTCCTATAGAGCATACATCGTCTGAAATGCAGGCTGTTGTATCAAAGGGTGCTCAAGAGAGTATAGCAGTATGTGACAATTTGATGTGTTTATTCGGCTGGATACCCTTGGCTCAACCTGAAGGATTGCAAGTGATAGCACAAGCACTGGAAGGAATGTATGGTGGAGAATGGAACCAGGAGAAGGTGATGGAAATTGGACTGAATACACTCAGGCTTGAGAGACAATTTAATAGAGAGTCTGGTTTCAACAAGAAAGATGACCGCTTACCTGATTTCTTTTATGAAGAGACAACTCCAGGCAGAGGTACTAAATTTGACCTTTCGGATGATGAATTAGATATGATAAATGCATGAGAAACACTAATAAAGGATAGATATGATTGAAGTAAATAAAACCAAGATGAAATGGCATGAAGGTATGACAATTGCTTCACTTGTAGATACGATGAAAGACAATAATGACTTAATTGAACATGAAGGTACTCACTTGTATATCTTTGTAAATGATGAAATTCTGGGATTGACCAGGTATGAAGAGGTTATCATAAATGACAGGGATGTAATTAATATTTTACCTATGATAGCGGCGGGTTAATAATTACTTAGGGTCAACTGAAACTTTATTGGTTTCGGTTGACCTTTTTTTTGTGGATATCACCAACGGTCTTTCTGAGTATATTGATACAGTTAGAAAAAACTACCCCATATAAGGGTAGTTTGATTAGTTATGATTATTTGTTTTTATACATGACCGTAATACTCCCTGGCATTAACCACCAGATTCGCATAGTCCAATAGTGTACCCCAGCTGTAGACAGGCAGGTCGATTTCCCTTTGAATTGCCCTTGCAAATGGCTGCCATCCGGTACATTCAAGCATGAGTGCTCCCATGTCAGGATGTCTTTCCTTCATGCTAACAGCCATTCTTACTATTTCTTCCTGAGCCTTGTCGAAGTATGCTTCTCCCAAAAATTCTGCAGTAGGAGATCCCCAAAGGTTCTTGAATTCCTTGCATTCCACGAAGTCGTGTATTCCTTCGATGAAATAGTTTGTTCCAGGTGTGATTCCCACATTTATGAGGTGTGTATCGCTTAGCTGGTCCTTGTTGGCGCATACTATTCCTACCTTCTTTTTTGAAGAGATAGTTTGTTGAATAAAGGGTACCTGAAGAAGGCTTGACATAAATACTGGAATATCAAGGGCATCGGCAACAACCTTCTGGTAGTAGGCGAAATATCCGCACTCTGCAGCTATACCCTTGCAGCCTATCTTTTGGAGTCTCTTTGCCGCCTTCAGGATGACAGGTATGAACTGGTCCTTGTCGTCTCCATAGAGAAGGGGATCTATTTCAAGTCCTTCGATTATCTCAAACTGTATGGGGAAGGGATAAGCGCTTGCATTCCTCACATCTCCTGGAAATCCCGGATAGTACTGGTCTAGGACCATTATTCCCAGGCCCATTCCAGAGCATAGTCCCCTGTGGCGGGTTTTTATATGGTTGATTCCCAAGTCTCTATTCTGATACATGTATATTCTCCTTCGAATTTAATATAGCCCCTATGTGGCAGTGGCTAGGAAGTCTTTATTTCATTAATATAAATAAGTTTATTGCGAATAAACCTGATTCCAACAGGTGGAGCTGCTTTCTTGATCCTGTCGGAATCATAAATTATTCACAGTGTCATTATATGACTATTAATAAAGCAAGTATCGTGCCAAAGAAACGTAATAAGAGACACTAATATTGAAAATATACTTAGAGCTTGATAACAGTGCTGTAAGACTAGTAAGGTCTCAAGATATTTATTATTTTCGCTTTCAATCTGTCTGGTTTATAGACTAGGTGCATAAAATATATGCATATGAGACCTTTAAAATTATGCGGTGCACATATTTTATGCATATTAATAAGTTATAATTCTAATATTGGGTGTTTTTATACATTACCATAATACTCCCTGCAGTTGACGGCTAGGTTGATAGAGTCAAGTAAAGTTCCCCAGCTGTAGACTGGAAGGTCAATAGCCTGCTGGATAGCCCTGGAATATGGAGTCCATCCTGTACAGTCCAAGATGAGAGCTCCCATGTCCGGATTGTCCTCTTTTATCTTTTTGGCTCTTGCAACTATCTGGTCCCTTGCTTCCTCGAAGTCAATTGTTCCTTCGGCCTCTATTCCGGGAGCACCCCAAAGCTTGATGAACTGATCGCATATGACATGGTCATGGATGCTCTCTGCTATATAGTTTGAACCAGGCTGGATACCGAAGTTTGAAAGATATTCCTCAGACATCCTTTCCTTAAGGGGAGTCAGTATGACTGCATTTTTCTTTGATGAGATTGTCTGCTGGATCATGGGCAGCTGAAGAAGGCTTGAAGTGAAGACAGGTATGTTGACCTCGTCTGCAATTACCTTCTGATAGTTGCCAAAATAGCTTCCCTCTGCTGCAATTGCCCTGCAACCAAGCTTTTCAAGCTTCTTATCTGCTGCAATCATCAGTGGCAGAAACCTTTCCCTGTGGTCTTGGTATTGGAGAGGGTTGATGTTAATGTCTCTGTTTGTATATATGGTAGCTCTCCTGTGTTTTTTCTTTATTATATTATATGACAGTTTGGAGATGATTTAAAATTAAAGCAAAGGCATTTTATTATTATTCTTAAGTTATTGATAATTATCTTAAATAATTTCATTAAATCAGGATGTGCTTACTCCATGAAGACCGACAGTAGAAGTTATATAAGATTATGTCTTTATAATTTGGCAAGTGTATCCTTTGACACATGCAAGACACAAATAATACAATCTACTCGTAAGTAATCTACTTACGAGTAGATTGTATACAAGTAGATTAATTGGGAGTTTGAGCTATATCATACAGCAAAGAAGTATTTGGATTATTTTAACAGCTTGTAAGCTTTGATGAGATGTTTGGAATTTGAAAATCAATATTGTTATTATTAATACTATCATGATAATATTAATAGTAGTAATTACGATAATATAGAACTTTTTCAACAATAAAAGAAAAACAAAAGGGGAACATATGGCAGTAGCAGGATTCGAAAAGGGAATAAAGGAAATAGAAGTACTCCAGAAGGCTCTTGGTATTTCAGATTACCTGGAGTTTTGTCGTGTAATAAATGATCTTGTAGAGGAAGGCAAGCTTAAGCCTACTAAGGGTGGCAAAGACACCAATGGTAAAAATCCTCCCCTTGCCAAGAAATATAGAATAATTGAAGACAAGGAAGAATATGACAAATCATCTTTAGAGAAAGAGATAAACAGATATTTTCCCCTGTCTTACAGCAGGACATATTATAAAAATCATCCTAGTCAATATCTCAAGGATCGGGATATGATACTGAAACTATGTTCATATCATAAAAGACAAGACAAGCCTCTTGAAGGGATTATGTCATACAATGAGAGGCTTTTTGACCTGTTTAAACAGGAGAAGATTATCTCAAATGGAAATCTTTCCACAGTTCTTGACAGGCTTGGACTTGATGAAGGATATTTGAACTTCTATAAAACTCCCGAGCCCTTCATATATTATTCCAGGAATGAAAATGAAAAGCAGACAATTCTTATAATAGAAAACAAGGATACCTGGTACACCATGAGAAAGCTCATTATGGCGGGATATGGTCCCTTCGATACCATAATATACGGCGAAGGTAAGAAAATAATCAGCAGCATAGAGGAGCTTCAGGTCCATCAGAAAAAGCATTTTAGGAATTCAGGCAATGAATTCAAGTATTTCGGAGATCTTGACGACGAAGGTCTGGGGATTTTTCTGTCACTTGTGGATAAGATACCGGAGATAAGGCTTAAGCTGTGGACAGAGGGTTATAAAAAAATGGTGGACCTTGCCTGCTGCAATGATGGCTGGAGGGTATACAAGAATCAAAGAAACCTTGAAAGAGACAAGTTGAAGGAAGTATTGCCTTTCATGGATGATGCAATTATTGACCTGATTTTTCAAAGATTTTCAAACAATGAATATATTCCCCAGGAAATAGTCAACTATCAGATTCTTAAAAAGATGTGGACCAGGAAAAGAGGTTAGTATGTATCAGTTTCTAGATAATTATCATAAGAGGATGGAACAGGTTGCCATCCACCACTATTTAAATGAAATATCGTCAATACGGGATGAATTGAGAAAAACAGAGTTTACCAGGCAGCAGATTCTGGGCCTCATCATCCAGCTGCTTTGCTTCATAATGGAAAAATCCCTCCTTGAACAAAGCTGCACACTTAAGGATATGGAAACATATATGGAATATCTTATGAAGGAACAGGGATTTATGGAAGCTGATATTGACTATGGCAACCTTGTAAATCACCTTGTGAAGACATCCCTTCAGAACAATGGAAAACCATACTATTTCACCTACTACAATTTCAAGGAAGGAAAGGAGGAAAAGCTCCACATACGACTCATAGAGGATACCATCATCCAGGTTGACGGAGGCGACAGCTTCAGCTACAATCTGACAGCCCAAGGCTTTCAATTCCTTTTCAGCACCCTGGAGGTTGAAGAAGCCCTGCAGATGAGTTTTGAGCAGCTTAAACTCAAGTATGCAATCCAGAAGAGAAATTTCGGGTCTGCAAGGGAAAGTGTAGACAACCTATTCACCCTTAACAGGAAGCAAATCCAGAAAATAAAGGAATATATAGTACAAATAAAGGAAGACATAGGTCTCTTCACAAGTGAGAACTATGAAAATACATATAGGACAACCTTCGATACACTTAGCCAACAGAATGAAAAGCATGAGGAACTTTACAAGCTCATAACAACTACAAAAAACCAGTATATGGAACAAAATATTGATAGTAAAACATCAGACATGGAAGATGACCTGAAAAACATGGACTATATCAGAAGTCGTCTCCAGCAGCTTCTGGGGGAACAGAGAAAGTTATTCAATGAGCAGCAGAATCTGGGTGATGTATACAATGAGGCAATCGGCAATGTCCTCTATATTGGTTTTGAAAACAGGATTGACATGGAAAGGGATATAGTTGAAGCATTTGAAGAAAATGTCATGTCCCTTGATGGTATGGCAAAGATACTTAGACCCTTGCTCATGCCTGATCTCAAGAGGAATTTTAATTTTACAAGGGCATACTCTCCCCAGAGAATAGAATCATATGAAGACGTCACCACAGAGGATAATATATATCTCGATGAAACAAGGGACGAGGAAGAGGAGAAGCTCCACCTTGAAAGGATTGACTATGTACAGGGGGCATACGATGAGATGATTTCAAGGATACTTGATGGAATTATGGAATCGGAAGCAGGCCAGGCCACCTTGTCTGAAGTCTTTGACACAGTAGAGGATGTGGAGCTTTTAAGAAACCTACTGGTTCAGCTTCACGGCGACCACAGGATCAGCATTAAAAGGATGTTGAAGCAAAGCAGAGACCATATGCACATGCCGGGAGAGGATTTTGATTTCGGATATACACTTGGAAGAATCGGTCAAAAAGGAATGGATATAATGAAGCTTGGAATCCTGGAGATTGAAGCTCTTGAAGGCGCTAGCATCATGATTGTAAATCAAAGGGATAAGAAATATCTTAAATGCAGGGATATATTGTTTAGAAGAAAGGAAGAAGGCAATGGATGATAGATATAGAGCTGAAGTAGAAGGCTATAAAAATGAAATTGACAACAACTACAAAAAAGCCATGAAGATAGTATACTATCTCCTGGACAAGGGCCAGCTGTCCATGGAAGACAACAAGGAACTCTACATGGACTACAGCGACAGGGACGTCCAGTATTCTGTAGAGCAGATTGCAGAGAGCTTCGAAGTTATGATACGAAGGTTCAACCATGTAGTCTACCTCCTGCCTTATGAGGAAAACCAGGTTATTGGAATGAAGATGAATGATTTAAGGAATATAGCCGGCAGCAAGAATACAAATGTGACGGCATATCTTTCCATGTATCTCATTACCCTTATGCTCCAGGTCTTTTACAGCGGTGTAGGTGAAAGACTTAAGACCAGGGATTTTGCAAGTGAGAAGGAAATCGTCGATTATGCAAGTGAAAGGCTGGAAAAGGCAGCATCAAAGAGAGAAGTTGAAATTGAAGAGGAAGTTAGTGGATACAATGTTGTTTCCATCAAGGAACACTGGATGTCCCTTAGAGAGGATGACGAGGACAGAAGAGCCAGAAATTCCAAATACGGATATGTGAGATCCGTAGTAAGCTTTCTTGAAAAGCAGGGGCTC
>CAZFYP010000148.1:0-7464 GCA_964523535.1 uncultured Clostridia bacterium | reverse complement strand
ACAGAAAAGGACAGCCTGTAACAGCGGGACAGATAAATGCACAGGGAGCAATGGCGGCACTTCTAAAGGATGCACTTAAGCCAAATCTTGTACAGACACTTGAAGGAACACCGGCATTCATCCATGGCGGACCATTCGCAAACATAGCACACGGATGCAACTCCCTTATGGCTACAAAAATGGCAAGACACTTTGCTGACTATGTAGTTACAGAAGCGGGATTTGGAGCAGACCTTGGAGCAGAGAAATTTTTAGATATCAAATGCAGACAGGCAGGATTTGCACCTGATGCAGTAATTATAGTAGCGACTGTAAGAGCACTTAAATACAATGGTGGAGTTGCAAAGGCAGACCTTAACGGAGAAAACCTTGAAGCATTGGAAGCTGGACTTCCAAACCTACTCAAGCATGTTGAAAATATTACACAGAACTTCGGACTGCCTGCAGTAGTGGCAATTAACAGATTCCCACTTGATACGGAAGCTGAACTTGCCCTTGTTGAAGAAAAATGCAAGGAGCTTGGAGTAAATGTAGCACTTTCAGAAGTATGGGCAAAAGGCGGTGAAGGCGGTCAGGTACTAGCTAAGGAAGTAATCAGACTGGTTGAAGGAAACGAAGCAGAGTTTAAATTCACCTACACAGATGAGATGACCATAAAGGAAAAGATAGAAGCAATAGCAACAAAGATATATGGAGCAGATGGAGTCGACTATACAAACAAAGTAAACAAGGAAATTGCAAACCTTGAGAAACATGGATTCGGAAATCTTCCAATCTGTATGGCCAAGACTCAGTACTCCTTGACTGACGATCCCAAGAAACTGGGAAGACCTACTGGATTCAGGATTACAGCAAGCGACATGACAGTATCGGCAGGAGCAGGATTTATAGTGGTATCTACAGGATCAATAATGAAGATGCCTGGACTTCCAAAGCTACCATCTGCAGAAAAAATCGACGTTGATGAGAATGGAGTAATCTCAGGATTGTTCTAAAGGCATCCTGATTAAGGCAAAAAACAAAAGGGACGGTTCCTTTTGTTTTTTGCCCAAGCTTTAATGATGAAAGGCTTTATTATTCTCACGAAAGTCAAAATATTTTACAGGAGTAGACTATGAAACTTACAGATAAAACATGCAGAGACTTTGCAGACTTGCTGGCATCAAAGAAAGCGGTGCCTGGAGGTGGAGGAGCGGCAGCGCTGGTAGGTGCTCTTGGAGTGGCTCTAAACAGCATGGTTGCAAACTTTTCCATAGGGAAAAAGAAATTCATGGATATTGAAGACAAGCATAGAGATATTATAAACAGAGGATACGAACTGAAAGACGAGCTTATTGAACTTATAGATAAGGATGCGGAGAACTTCCTTCCCTTGTCAAAAGCCTATGGAATAAAGGCAATAACAGATGAGGAAAAGGCAGATAAGGAAAAAGTGCTTCAAGATGCGCTAAAGGTTGCATGTTCTTCGCCTATGAATATGGTTGAATGCATTTACGAGTCAATTCTTCTACATGAAGAACTTGTAGGCATATCTTCAAAGCTTATCATAAGCGATATTGGAGTTGGTGTCCAGTGCTTAAAGGCTGCCCTTTATAGCGCACAGCTTAATGTAGTTATAAATGTAAACTCAATAAAAGATGAAGAGTATACAAATGAAGTAAGAGAAAAAACTGAAGTAATGGTTGAAAATGGTTCAAGAATAGCAGATCAGGTATATGCGAAAGTAATAGAAATAATGGGCTAGGAGAAAAAGATGGAAATAAAGATGGGAGAAATAATAAAAGGTAAACCTGTAGCAGATGCCATAACGGAAACGGTAGTAAAAGAAGTTGAAGAAATAAAGGGACAGGGTATTAATCCAAAACTTAAGATAGTAAGAGTTGGAGCAGATCCAAGCGATCTTGCCTATGAAAGAGGCGCCTTGAAAAGAATGGAAAAATGTGGAATAGAAAGGGAAGTAATAGAGCTTCCTGTAGATATTTCACAGGATGACTTCATAAAAGAGCTTAAAAAAGTAAACGACGATGAAAATACACATGGAATTCTTGTGTTCAGACCCATGCCAAAGCACCTGGATGAAGATGTAATCAAATATATAATATCACCTGAAAAAGATGTAGACTGCTTCTCTCCTGTTAATGTTGCAAAGGTAACAGAAGGAGATGAAACAGGATTTCCGCCTGCAACACCGACTGCTGTAATGGAGATACTTAAGCATTACGATGTGGACCTAAAGGGTAAGCATGCAGTAGTAATCGGAAGGTCCCTTGTAGTTGGAAAACCGGTATCGATGCTTCTTCTAAAGGAGCATGCAACTGTAACAATCTGCCACTCAAGAACCCAGGACCTTGCCGGTATGTCTAGGACAGCCGATATACTTGTAGCAGCAGTTGGAAGAGCAAAAATGGTTGATGACAGATTCATCAAGGATGGAGCAACAGTAATTGATGTAGGAATCAACATGGATGAAAATAACAAGCTTTGTGGAGATGTGGATTTCGATAAATGTGTTGGTAAATCATCCATGATTACCCCCGTACCTGCAGGAGTAGGTTCGGTTACAACTTCGGTATTGGCAAAGCATGTAGTGAAGGCATGCAGAATCTTGAATAATATCTAAGGAGATAGATTATGGAAAAAATGTTTCTTACACCTGGAGAAATAACCAGTTCGTGGATAGGGATAGGAAAGAAAAAGGCGAACATGCCTATAATGAAGATGTTGTTGCTGGGTATATTTGCAGGAGTGTTCGTAGGATTTGGAGCCCACGCTGACATAATAATTATACAGACTTTGGGAAAAACCCTTGATATAGGATTTGCCAAATTCATGGGTGCGGCAGTGTTCCCGGTAGGAATAATATTGGTAGTGGTTGCCGGAGCGGAGCTTTTCACTGGTAATTGTCTCATATCATTATCTGTTCTCAGCAGGCAGGAAAAGATGAGAAATATGTTGAAGAATTGGACATTTGTTTATTTTGGAAACTTCATAGGCTCGATTGTCTTGGCATATATGCTGGCAAAATCAGGTGTATACGGTGCGGATGCTGCAGCAAAGGCAATAGCCATAGCTGAAGGAAAAGCAAGTATGGCCTTACAGCCGGCCATAATAAGAGGAATCATGTGCAATATTTTGGTTGTCTTGGCAGTATGGATGCAGGCAGGTGCAAAAGACATTTCAGGAAAGATTTTATCGATGTGGTTTCCAGTCATGGCATTTGTTCTTTCGGGATTTGAACATAGTGTAGCAAACATGTATTTTATACCTCTTGGAAAATTCCTTGGTGCCAATTTAACCTGGGCAGATATGTGGGTCAATAATATCATTCCAGTAACCATAGGGAACATAATCGGCGGAGCAGTAATCATACCTCTTGTTTATTGGTATGTTTATGAATATGATTCACAAAACAAGAAGAAAGAAGAGAAGAAGTCTATGGCCATATAGGCTTCTTTTATTTTGGTCGGATATATGGATTTTCCTGTACAATAATCATTGATTAAATTAAATCAAAAGTGTAAGATGAAGTGAATCAAATCAAATGAATATCTAAGCATGAATTATAGTTGATAATGAATTTAAGCATATAACTAGGAGGTTGTTATGAAATATACAGAAGCCAAGCAGGGAAGGACTTTTGTACTGAGAATGGAACAGGGAGATGTCATTCCCGGTGATATAGAAAAATTTGCAGCAGACCAGGGAATAGATTCAGGTGTTGTATATCTCCTTGGTGGTGTGGACCAAGGGAGCAGAATGGTATCCGGACCAGTTGATGGAAAGGATATAAAGCATAATATGCCCCTTAACATTAATGAGTTTGAAGATATCCATGAATCTCTAGGAATAGGAACCATATTCCTGAATGAAGATGATAAACCAATCCTTCATCTACATGCTGCGGCAGGAAGGGAGACGAATACCATTACAGGATGTACAAGAGTGGGAGTAAATGTATGGATGTATATGGAGGTTGTAATTGTAGAGCTTCTTGACTGCAAGGCAAGAAGGAAGGTAGATGATAAGAGTGGATTCACTCTGCTTGAGATTGGAAAATGAAGTCCTAAACAAAAGGGACGGTTCCTCAAAAAACAAAAGGAACCGTCCCTTTTGTTTTTTGGCAACCGTCCTATCTATTTAATTTTATAGCTTTTAAGCTTATACTGGAGATTTTGTCTTGTAAGTCCCAGTTGTCTTGCTGTCTTGCTTACATTATAGCCGTTTTTTTTATACTCTTCTGTAATTATCTGTTTTTCCATATTTGTTATTATTTCCTTTAAGGGTTGTCCTGATTCTATGGAATATCCGGTGACAGAATTATGCACGGGATGATTTTCTATCAGATACTGGGGAAGGTGAATTTTCTCAAGTTTTATAACATTGAAATCCGCCAGATAAAGGGATTGGTCTATAACATGTTTCAGTTCTCTTATATTTCCAGGCCAGTTGTGATTTAATAAAATATTAAGAGCTTCATCGGATATGGATGTTATTTTTTTACCTAAAACATCTGAATGATTCATTATGAAAAAATCAACAAGGTTTGGTATATCTTCTTTTCTGTCCTTGAGTTCAGAGAGCTTAAGAGTTATTACCGCCAGACGATAATAAAAATCGGCTCTTATCTGTTTCTCCTTTACTGCCTCAAGGGGGTCTTGGTTTGTTGCACTTATTATCCGTACATCTATTGGAATAAGATTGTTTCCACCTACTTTTCTGATTGCTTTTGTTTCCAGTGTCCTCAAAAGTTTGGCTTGAAGCTTTAAGCTCATGGAGTTTATTTCATCAAGAAATAGTGATCCTCCTTTGGCTGTTTCAAAAAGACCGGAACTTTCTGATGCACCTGTGAAGGCACCTTTACAGGTACCGAAGAGGGTACTTTCAAGGAGGTTTTCAGGAATTGCTGAACAGTTTATTGCAACAAAAGGACCCTTTGAAACTCTGCTCTCGTTGTGAATAGACTGGGCAAAAACTTCCTTTCCCGTTCCAGTGGAACCAACAATCATTACAGGTGCTAGATTTCTAGCTGCTTTTTTTCCATTATTAATGGATTTTAATGTTTTTTCAGACTTTCCGATTATATCGTCAAATGTATAGACTGTGCCGTTGTTTCGCTTAGCAATATTCTTTGAAGCAAGATCTTTCTCAAGCTTTTGAATGGTATTGGCCATTTTTATATAATCTCCAATATCTCTAAATACACAAATAGCTGCAATGACTTGAGATTTATCCTTGGAAAATACAGGGTATGTTGAGCTTATTACATCTATTAGTTTATTGTCAAATGTAGAAAACTTTACATGCTTGTTTTTTAGTACTTGACCTGTTTCAAGGACTGTAAGAGGTAGTGAACCATATGGATTTTCATCACTTTTAGTAATATTGTATACATCTCTAAGCTTTTTTCCCAGTATTTCTTCCTTTTTAAGACCTTCTATTTGCTCGCAACCTTTAGAATAGCATATTGCACGTCCTTCCTTGTCATATATTTGAATGCATATATCTTCCACTGCTTCCATTTCTCTTATTGGAAGGCTTTCTTTTTTGAGCAGATTAATTATTTCAGGGCTTAAATTATCCATATCCATATTGTTCCTCCATATATCAAATATAGTACCATTATACATGCAAAAATATAGGCATGCAAAGGTTTTTTACAAAAGTACATGAAAACGTTCTCTTTCGGTGTGTTGGAGTTATACAAAAATACATGAGGTGCATAAGTATTTGCATGTTTGATATATTATTAACGAATTTACAGGTAGTTGAATCCTACAGAAACCTTGAAAAATCAATGACTTTTAAATTTTTCATGAGAAGTAAAAAGTTGGCACGTTAATTGCTTATTATATGTGTGTAACAAGGATATGGTCAATAAAAAGATCAATCATGAAACAAAATATAAAAAACAATCTAAATATCAAGGAGGACCATTTAAGATGGCAGATATGAGTTATTTGAAGGACAAACCTATAGCAGTACTTGGAGCAGGAGCAGTAGGAAAGGCAATTGCAGGAGACTGTGCACTAGGTGGAGCAAAAGTAAGACTATGTGATCTTGAGCCTTTTGCAGAAAAGACTTTGATGAATGTAGAAAAAGTAGGAATTAAGTTCTTCGGAGAGCAGGCAAACCTTTACGGATTCGAAAGAGAAGGATTTGCAAAAATGGAAAAGGTGACAACAGATGTAGCAGAAGCAGTTAAGGGAGCAGGAATCATAGTAATAGCGACTCCAACTTTCGGTCATGTACCTTTCTTTGAAAGACTTATACCTTTGTTGGAAGATGGACAGGTAATCCACATTTTCCCAGACAACTTTGGAACATTGATTTTTAGGAAGATGATGGAAGAAGCAGGATGTAAAAAGGATGTAATTGTAGGTGGATGGTCAAGTTCAACTTACGGAAGCCGTGTTGAAAAGTACGGAAATGTTATTACACACAAGATAAGAGTATACTACAGAGCAATTACCTTAAGAGGGGCTGCAATGCCTGCAAAGGATACTGATGCTTTCATAGAAAGTTCAAAATACCTTCCATCAATGGATGCAGTAACATATGGAGATGGAGCAGTGGCAGGAGACACAGTACTGGATACTGGTTTCTCTAATGTAAACCCTGTACTTCACTGTCCAGGAGCAATCCTTGGAGTATCAACTATGGAAAACTTTGGAAGAGTATTCGGAGAAGACAAATACAAGTTCTCAATCTATTCACATGCATACTGTGAGTCGGTATCAACTGTTCAGTATACATTCTATACAGAAGAATGTGAATTGGCAGCAAAACTTGGAGTAGGAATTCAGCCATATGAGAAAGAGCACTTCTTCTCAAGAGAGAATGTACTTGGACAGGAATACATGGGACTTGATTACGTAATACCATTTGAAGAGCAAGACCCAATCCAGTATGGAACTGGCCCTTTCACAATGGAAAACAGATATATAACAGAAGATATTCCAGTAGGATGCCACGTATATCACGAGCTTGGAAAAACTTATGGAGTGAAAACACCTGTAGTTGATTCAATGATCAATCTTGCTTGTGCAATCCTTCAGAGAGACCTTACAGCAAATGCATACACTCTTGACTATCTTGGAATAGATAACATGAATGTTGAAGAACTTAATCTTTACCTGAGAGAAGGAGTAAAAGCAAAAGCTAAGGTAATGGCATAAGCTTATTGAAATAGAAATTCAGTAACTTAGGAAACTGCAAATACCCAGGGCACTAAGCCCTGTGGTATTTAAAAATGAAGAAAATTTGGTAGAGAAATTCATTTGGTCTTGTAGGTCTAAATGATAAAAAAAGGGGACCACATTTAGGAATTGCTTGTCTTTGGTTATTGAGAGAGCTTAAATTCATTGGTAAATTGGGCTTTGTCAATAATCACATTGAATATAGGGATAAATAAGGAATATTTAAGGAGTAATTATGACTACTATAAAAAGAAACATTAATTTTTCA
>CAZFYP010000147.1:0-7479 GCA_964523535.1 uncultured Clostridia bacterium | reverse complement strand
ACAAAAGGTGGACCGGCAAAGGTAGCAGTCGTATCAAGTGGATTCCTTGGATCAATAAACGGTTCAGCAGTAGCAAATGTTGTTACAACAGGTGCCTTTACAATTCCACTCATGAAAAAAATCGGATATGAGGATGAATTCGCAGGAGCAGTTGAAGCGGCTGCATCATGCGGAGGTCAGATACTTCCTCCGGTAATGGGTGCGGCAGCATTCATTATGGCGGAATATTTGGGAATACCATATATACAGATAGCAGTAAGTGCAATAATACCTGCACTCTTATACTACTTGGGTGTAATAGTAATGATTCATCTGAGAGCATCAAAGAACGGCCTTGAAGGCTTGCCAAAGAGCCAGCTTCCAAAGGTTTCAGAAGTACTCAGAGAAAGAGGATATCTTCTTATTCCATTGATAGTACTTGTATATATGCTTGTAAACGGAAAAACACCAATATATGCAGCATTTTTCTCAATACTTATGACAGTAGGACTAACAATAGTCATAAGGATAATCAAGAAGGAAACAAAAGGCCTTTTCATGGACATAGTAAATGCTCTTGAAAGCGGAGCAAGAACTGCTCTCGGAGTTGCAATGTCCTGTGCAGTAGTAGGTATAATCATTGGTGTTGCAACACTTACAGGATTCGGACTTAAGCTTGCAGGAGCAATACTCTTCCTTGGAAACGGAATCTTGATACTCACACTGTTCTTTACCATGATAGCTTGTATAGTACTTGGTATGGGTCTTCCATCAATACCAGCTTACATAATCACAGCAACAATGGCGGCACCTGCCCTTGCTAAAATGGGCGTACCACCACTTGTATCACACATGTTCGTATTCTACTTTGGAATGCTTGCAAACCTTACTCCACCAGTGGCGCTGGCCGCTTTTGCAGGAGCAGGAATAGCGGGAGGAAACCCAGCAAAGACAGGTTTCCAGGCAGTAAAGCTCGCTCTTGCAGGATTCGTAGTACCTTATATATTTGCTTTCTCACCTGCACTGTTAATGGTTGATGCATCACCTTTAACTATAGCAATAGCTGCAGTGACAGCTGTCGTAGGAGTTATTTCACTAGGATGTGCAGTCGAAGGATACATGCTTGAAAAGCTGAATCCTCTTTACAGGATAGGATTATTTGCATCGGCAATACTCCTTATGATACCTGGACTATCTACAGATATAATCGGTCTCCTCATATTCTTAGGAATAGTTACAGCACAGAGAGTGACAAAGGGAAAACTGGTTCAAGCATAATTTCATATCTCCCCCCCATAAGGACAGCCCTGAAGATTTTTCTTCAGGGCTGTTTGAGCTATTTAAGAAAAAGAAATGTGGTTTAAAATATACAGAAGGTAAAGTTTGTTATATGTATGAAAGTGTGATAGTATTTCCAATATAAATATCCATTGGAGGCAAACTTGCTGAATTGTCAGATTTGTAATCATCCTACTAAAGTGATCCACCAGAAAAGTTTCAACATAGACTTTCGCTATTGTTGGCATTGTGAATTCTTGTTTAAAGACCCAAAAGACTATATAACTGTAGAAGAAGAAAAGGTGATTTATGACCGACATGAAAATTCTATCGATGATCCCAGATATATAGCTTTTTTCCAAAAATTTCTTGAAGAGAGTCTATTTCCATACATTGCGCCTCAATCCACTGGTTTGGATTTTGGATCCGGGCCTCAACCTGTCCTGGCCACACTCCTAAGGGACAAATACTCTTATGAAATGGATCTCTATGATTTGCACTATCATAATATAGAGATTCCACAAGACAAGGAATATGATTTCATTACCTGTACAGAAGTGATTGAACATATTGATCATCCCTTGGATACTTTCGAATTTTTAAAAAGTCATTTAAAAGTAGGGGGGGTTCTGGCTATGATGACAATGTTTCATAGAAAAGATGAAGCATTCTTTATGAACTGGCACTATATGCGGGACATGAGCCATATATCCTTCTTTACGGAAAAGACATTGAGGTACATTGCTGAAATATTGGGACTGGAAGTCTTGTACTGTGATGGTAAGCGTCATATTACCTTTAGGCGTCTGGATGATTAGAAAAGATGAAACAAAAATACCTGTGGTTGATATTTGAGGATATCAACCACAGGTATTTTTGTTTTTGAGTGGATAAAAGCATATGATTATCACCTGCGACAGATGTATCTTGAAATGAGGCCGTAGCCATTTATTTTTTCCGTGAAAATATTTATCCTGTCTCCGTCGGGAATCATTTCATAGAGCTTGTATTCCCTGTCCTTGAATATGAATGTGTGCTGTGCAAAGTCGGATATGCCGTAGGGAAGAAGGGAAACCAACTGGTCTATTCCTCCGTAGGTCAGATATCCATCCTCTATATAGGTTTCCGTGCCGATAGCATCGGGAACTCCAGCTCCAAAATTCTGGAACCTTGTCCTGTCAAGAATCATATTATACTCATCATCTATTCTGAATATCTCTTCCCAGGGAGTAAGTTCCACTGAATGAGTCCATCTCATGATGAATTCATCCTCCGGTTCAATGGTGAAAAACAGAAGTGTACTTCCTGACTGATAATGTTCAAGAGTGAGAATGTCTACTTTTATGAAAATAGGTGTTATAAGGATTGCAACAAGTATAACTGTAATCAATATTGTTTTTAATGTTTTTTTCATATCATGTCTCCATGGTTTTGGTTTATGGTTATATAATAGTACTAATCAAGTGATTGGGCAATAAGTGTTGGATATGTTGCAGTATATATTCACAAGTCACACAATGAAATGCATAAGTGATTTTCCACTCATTCTTTACGCAAAAATCAACCCTTCATTCCAATATACATAAACAATGAAAAAAGAGGCGACAATTACGAAACCGGACTAAAGGAGACCTTTGGTTACAAGAGAGTAGTAAATATAATATGTTTGTTTTGAAAAATAAAATCATATAAAGTTATATGGTTGACGGAATAAGCTGTATAATTGACTAGTTTTATCTTGACTTTGCATACAATACATATTAAAATGTACTAAAATAAAATACATTTTATCAAGAGAGATTGAGGGACAGGCCCAGTGATATCTCAGCAACCTGCTTAGGCAAGGTGCTAAATCCTGCAGATTATATCTGGGAGATAAGCAATATGACATTAAACTTCTCTTTAGGGAAGTTTTTTTATAGCTTAGGAAAGTTTCCTTCGCACCTTAACACCAGCTTATGCAGATGGCGCGGCAAAGCCGCTTTCTTGTATTCAGATAAGTATGTATTACACATTATTGGAGGAAGAAGATGAGTACAGCAGTATTGAAATTCGGAGGAACATCTGTTGCGACCAGTGACAGAAGGGAACAAGTCTATGAAAAGATTGAAGAAAATAAAAATATACATGACAATATTGTAGTTGTGGTTTCGGCCCAGGGGAGAGAAGGTTCCCCATATGCCACAGACACATTGATAAATCTTGTGAAAACCGAATGTATGAGCCACAGTGAAAGGGAGCTTGATATGATATATTCCTGTGGAGAGATTATTTCGGCATCTATCATTGCTTCAAATCTCATTGACAGGGGCATTGAAGCTGTGAGTCTCACTGGAGGACAGGCTGGAATAGTCACCGACAATAATTTCGGAGATGCAAATATTTATGATGTAGATACTAGAAACATTAAGAGACATTTCAATGAAGGCAAGGTGGTAGTAGTAGCAGGTTCTCAGGGAAGAACAATAGATGAAGAAATCACAACTCTTGGAAGAGGAGGAAGCGATACGACAGCTGTCCTGCTGGGAGTCAATCTCCATGCAGATGAAACTATAATATATACTGATGTTGAAGGTATAATGACAGCAGATCCAAGGTTGGTGGAGGAATCAAAGGTAATGAAAAGTGTTGGTTTTGATTTTTGTCTGAACTATGCTGAAAATGGGGCCAAGGTTATCCATGACAAGGCTGTTCGTCTGGCAATGAAGAACCATTATGAGAATGTGTATATAAGATCGACTTTCTCTGAATCCAAAGGAACAAGGATACAAAAGAACAGCGCTGAAAATCTTGGATTTGGATATGATGCCGCCAGGGAAAGAGGAAGGATTGTTATTGGAGATTCGGAGCTTAAGTTCAAGAAACTTCTGAGGGATATAATAGCAAAAAATGACGGGATACAGGTTGGAAGGCATGACAATATCATAGAATTTGAGTTCTATGGAGGAGAAAGAACAGAGAATATTGAAGCTATACATGATGGTTTGGTCAAATGTATTTTTACTGATGGAAGAAAAGAGAAAAAAGGCGAAGACAAGGATTGATTATTAAGTAAATCAACATCAATTATTGACACTCTTTTATGATGACTATATAATTAGTAGTAGAGAAAAAACAGGCATACGTCAAGGACTACAGGATGAATAATATTTTGTCCTTGTTTGGAACCAGGTGTATGCTTTTCTGTTTCAACTTTAGAAAGCTGACTATGCAAAATTCCTTAAACCATAGTTGTTTTGCAATAAAAGAGAACTATCTATAAAAAAGATGAGGTGTAGATTATGAATCGTATATCCGTTATAGGCAGTATCAATGTGGACCTGGTTGTGGAAGCTCAAAAAAGACCAATTAAGGGTGAAACCATATTCGGGGATGGATTTTCCATAGTCCCGGGTGGCAAAGGAGCAAACCAGGCTGTTGCAATAGCAAGACTTGGTGGTGAAGTCAATATGTTTGGATGCGTAGGAGATGATGTCTATGCAGACGCCATGATCAAGAATTTAAATGACAAGGGTGTGGATATTAGCTATGTGAAAAAAATAGACAATGTTTCCACCGGAGTAGCTGTCATAACTGTGGCTGAAAATGACAACAGTATTATTGTTGTCAAGGGAGCCAATGACTGTGTCGATATAAAATATATTGAAAGTGTTAAGGATGAGCTACTTAAGTCGGATTATGTACTCATGCAGTATGAAATCCCCTTGGATACCGTTGAATACATAGTTGATTTGTGTCATGAAAATGATATCAAGATCATAATAAATCCTGCCCCTATTGCTGAAATCAGTTGGGAAACCATAGAAAAGGCCGACTATATCACTCCAAATGAGCATGAAGCTGTACTGATGTTTGAAGGAATGAAAGATATTGAAGAAATTCTCCGCAAATACCCAGAGAAGATAATAGTGACCCTTGGAGAAAAGGGAGCATCATATTTTAATGGTAAAGAGGTAGTTAATGTTCCAATAATAGATGATGTCAAAGTTATCGATACTACAGGAGCAGGAGATACATTTTCAGGAGCCCTGGTTAAATTCCTTGCCGATGGAATGGATATGGAAAAGGCCATGAAATTCTCCCAGTGTGCAAGTGGCATATCTGTTGAAAAGTTCGGTGCCCAGGGTGGAATGCCTACTATGGAAGAGGTAGAGGATAGGGTGAAAAAATAAAACCATGAGTTTAATGACAACCAAGAGATTGTCATTGAATATAAATCAAGGATATTTAAAATTTCATAAAACTAGGAGGTTGCATTGAAGAAGAATGGTATTTTGAATGGTGACATATCCAGGGTCCTCGGCTATATGAGGCATACGGACATAATAACAATAGTTGACTGCGGATTTCCAATTCCAGACGGAGTGGAATGTATTGATTTATCGGTTAAATTCGGTTTGCCGCTGTTTTTGGACGTGTTGGAAGCTGTCAGCGATGATCTGGAGATTGAGCTTGCCAGGTTTGCAAATGAAATCAAGGATAAGAATCCTAAGCTATTGGAAGGTGCTTTGGAAATCCTAAAAGGAAAAGATGTTGAAATAATACCTCATGTTGAATTTAAGGAACTTTCAGCAAAATCAAAGGTAATAATCAGGACTGGAGAAGCGACTCCATATGCAAATGTAATCTTGCAGTCGGGATGTACCTTCGAGGTGTAGAGAGCTGTAGACATAGATATGATTTTTATGTCAATACTTTTGACATTAAAAATATATTGAAGTTTAATGACAATATGTCATTGACTCAAAAAATTATGGGAGTTTTATTCTACAAGGAGTTTCGTAGTTATTTGTCCAATTAAAGTATCCAGTTGAAGCCTTCCAGATACTTTTTTTGAAAAATAAACTCAACTAAGTTGTAGCATAAAACTGAGGAGGAGAAATGAAAAGATTTATTTCGTTATTGGTAATTGTTGTAATGTTGGGAGCCATGTTCATTGGATGTTCCCCCAAAGAAGAAGTAGAAGAGCCTGCAGACACTGAGGAACCGGCAGCTACTGAAGATCCGGTCGAAGAAATGAAGACTCTTACAGTCCTAAACTGGAAGGGATATGGTTCCGATGCAGATTATTCTGTCAAGGTTTTTGAGGAAATGTACAACTGCAAGGTTGAACATGTTTACTTCACATCTCTTGAAGAAATGCTAACTATGCTGAGAACAGGTGGACTTGGAACTATAGATGTATGTCTTCCAAATTCAAATGTACTTCTTCAGGCATGGCAGGAAGAACTTATCCAGCCTATAGACACTTCGAAAATGGACAACTACATGCTTCTTAAGGAAGACCTGAGAGAATTTGATGATGCACATGATGCTGATGGAAATGTTTATGGTGTGCCTTGGGCATGGGGAACAACGTCTCTAGGATACAATACCGATGTAATTGATGAAGAAATAACTTCATGGGCTGCACTTTGGGATGACAAATATGCAGGGAAAGTAGCTTACTTTGATGACTATAATACTGCTATCCTTACTGCTGCCCTTTACCTTCAGGAAGAAGATCCACAAAATCCTGATCTTGAAAAGGTTACGGAAGCTCTTCTGGACCTTAAGGAAAACACAAGAACCTACTGGTCAAGCTACGATGACTATCTAAAGCCTTTCGGAGCCGGAGAGATAGTAATAGGAAACATGTGGACAGGTCTTGCATCTACAATGTATAGAAGCGGAGACCCAATCAACTATGTATACCCTGTAGAGGGAGCAGTTGGCTGGTCTGACTTCTGGGCAATAGCTACAGATGCTCCAAATCAGGACCTTGCAATCAAATGGCTTGATTTCATGAGTGGTGAACAGTTTCAGACTGATTTTGCCAACGACCCATATGGAGCAGTACCTTCAAATATCAATGCTCTCGATGGTCTTACAGACGAAATAAAGAAAGCTTTCTTCATCTATCCGGAACCTCCAACAAATCTTGTAATGCAGGCATCACAGGATGAGGAAACAAAGCAGGCATGGCTTGAAGTTTGGAACGACGTAAAATCACGTTAATTTAAATCGTAAAAACTGTTTGTGGTGTTGTCCCCAAGGGGCAGCACCCTTTCATATAAACTTAAATCGAAGAGGTAATGTATATGGCAAACAATAAAAAGCCAATAAGCAAGGGTGGAACAATGATACTTCCATCGTCATTGTTGTTTCTCTGTCTGTCTTTGATTCCCCTGGGAATGCTTATATTTTTTTCTACAATAAAGGGGAATATAGGTATTCACGGTG
>CAZFYP010000146.1:0-7498 GCA_964523535.1 uncultured Clostridia bacterium | reverse complement strand
AAGAAAAAGTAGTATTAGCATATTCAGGTGGACTGGATACATCGATTATTATTCCTTGGTTGAAGGAAAACTATGACTTTGAAATCATAGCTTGCTGTGTAAATGTTGGTCAGGAAGACGACATGGTTGAAGTTAAGAAGAAGGCTATATTGGCAGGAGCTAGTAAGATATATACAGAAGATGTAACTGACAATTTCGTAGACGAATTTGTATTTGATGCATTGAAGGCAAATGCCGTTTATGAGGGAAAATACCTTTTGGGTACTGCAATAGCAAGACCTATAATAGCAAAGACACTTGTTGAGGTAGCTCACAAGGAAGGAGCAAAATATATTGCTCACGGATGTACAGGAAAAGGAAACGACCAGGTAAGGATTGAAACTGTAATTTCTTCAATCGACCCTACTATTGAAATAATTGCACCATGGAGAATATGGGACATCAAATCAAGAGAAGACGCAATCCAATATGCAGAAGAAAGAGACATTCCTTTGACGGTAACAAGGGAAAAAATCTATTCAAGAGACCAGAATCTTCTTCATATAAGTCATGAAGGCGGACATGTAGAAGATCCCAAGAATCAACCTGACATGAAGGAACTTCTTATGATGACAAAGACTCTTCAAGAAGCTAAAGATGAGCCGGAAATAGTTGAAATAGAATTCTTCAAGGGTAAGCCTATCAAGGTTAACGGACAGGAATTGTCTGGAAAGGAAATACTTTCTACACTTAACCATATAGGTGGAGAACATGGAGTTGGAGTAATAGATTTACTTGAAAATAGAATGGTAGGAATGAAATCAAGAGGAGTTTATGAAACTCCTGGTGGAACAATTCTTTGGTATGCCCATTCGGAACTAGAAAGACTTGTTCTTGAAAAAGATGTGCAGCACTATAAAGAGCAAATCGCTAACAAATATGCCGAACTTGTCTATAACGGTATGTGGTACAGTGGTTTGAAAATGGCCTTTGACGGTTTTATAGACCAAACTCAGGAAACTGTATCAGGTAAGGTTAAGGTGCAGTTGTACAAAGGCAACATTCTTTCAGCAGGTATGGAGTCACCATACGCAATCTACAATGATGAAATATCATCATTCGGATTTAGTGAACTGTTTGATCATCACGATGCTGAAGGATTTATTAAATTAGTCAGTCTTCCTTTTAAAATAAAAGCTCACTGTCTCGGTCAGGAATATCTGGATAAGACTTTTAAGAGCAAAGAGGCTTAAATAACTAGCCCGGCTGCCCCCAGTGGGCAGCCTTCTTTTTTTATCAATTAGTATTCAGATAAAAAAATTATTATTAAGTTTTAAATAATGTAATGACTATGTTAGTTAAGACTTTTATTTTTGAAAGTTAAAAGTACAGAAAAAAACCGTCTCTATTAGTAGAAACGGTTTCAGGGGTTAATTATGTAATTTTGCTCACTGCTCAAGTGTTTTGTAAAATAGCACTGCGCTGAAGGATATTACTGCTACTCCCACTATCCTTACTATGTTCACTACTGCAGCCTTTCCCTTGAACATGAGTATGATTCCTGCCACCAGACTGATGATGGATATTGCCAGTTCGTACTTGTCTGTATAGTCCCTGTCCTTCAGGATGAAAAACAGTTTGTATATACCGAAGGACAAGAGTCCTAGTCCGGATATTATCATTACAAGTTGGGGAAACACCAATATCAGTATGCCTATCAGCACCCCTACAAGGAAGAAGGACCTGTCCCTTCCCCAGATTGTACCCTCCGTATAGTAAATTCCAAAACCGCAGAATATGGACAGGAGCACTCCTACTACCCTTATTAGACCTATTCCTATGAATGATGGAAAACTTATGAGTAGAAGTCCCACGAGAAAAATAGCTATGCTGGCTATTCTCAGAACCTTTGTACTCGAATTCATTTCAAACTTAATCATTTAAACCTCCCTAATGTATACCCACTATAATTATATAACAAATTTCACGAAAATGAATGAAATTTCGGTTAAAATCAAATTAAATATGCTATAATGTTAAGATAATTTGATGGTTGTGATCTTATGAAAAGAAATATTGTAAAATTGAAAATGGAAATTTTGTCTGGAGCCAATAATTATTATACTATAAAAATCAGTGATTGTGAAAACAATATTGTAATTGGCTTCGATACTTGTGAAAAGAGACTGGAAATTGGAGAGCTTGAAGGGAACTCGGTATACGACCTTTTAAAGAGGAATCTCTATCAATTCAAGAAGCTTCTTCACAATAAACGGCCAAAGACCTATTATCCCGGCTTTGTTCTGCAGTTTTCTATTTGGGATGGAAAGGACACCGTAGCTTTTAACGATAGAAGCAATATCATAGTTGTTGACAAGAGAGACAGACGGGAATATATTTATGTTGCGGAAAAACCATTGGATAATATTTGTTCCTTATATATAGACGGCAGCTTCAATGAAGAAAAGAACAAGGGTGCCTATTGTGTCATAATAAGCAAGAAAGACGGCAGCTACCAACATGTCTATGACAAGTCAGATGTTATTGGAAGCAGTCAGATGGAACTTGCAGGAGCAATAGCAGGTCTTAAGAAGGTTGGAGACGAGGATGAAGTAAGAATAATCACCGATTCCCAGTATGTGAGGAAGGGACTTACGGAGTGGATAGTCAACTGGAGACTTAATGGCTGGCATACGGCAAATGGGACCAAGGTTAAGAATATCGAACTCTGGCAGGAATTTGCAGAATTGACGGATAATAAATATATAGAATTTGAATGGGTCAAGGGTCATTCAGACCAGTTTGAAAATACCTTGTGTGACTTATATGCCAAGGATAAGATGAGAGAGAGGTAAAAAATATGAATGCAGAGGTTTTATGTTTCGGAACTGAAATACTACATGGAGATATAGCAAATACAAATGCACAGCATATATCAAAGAGACTTGCTGAAATAGGAATAAACGTGTTTTACCATTCGGTTGTAGGAGACAACCACGAGAGGATGAGGGATGCTTTTGAACTTGCCTTTAGTCGTGCGGACCTGGTTGTATGTACCGGAGGTCTTGGTCCTACACAGGATGATATAACCAAGGAAATTCTGGCGGAGCACAACAGGGTTGAAATGGTCTATGACCAGGATAGTTTCGATCATGTGAAAGCCATATATGGCAGGCTCAACAAGGAGATGCCTGAAAGCAACATACGCCAGGCTTACTTCCCAAAAGGATCCAATATACTGGAGAACAGCAATGGTACTGCAAACGGATGTCTTATGGATGTTGACGGCAAGGTGGCCGTTTTGATGCCGGGACCGCCAAGAGAGATGTTTCCAATGCTTGAGGAACAGGTCCTTCCTTATCTGATGAAATACTCAGATGGGATTATATATGGCAAGAAGTTCATAGTTACAGGTCTTGGAGAGTCGACGGCAGAAACAATGATCATGGACCTTATAGAAAAACAGACAAATCCTACAATTGCCACCTTCGCAGGAAAGGGAAGGGTTGTACTTAGAGTAACTGCAAAGGCTCCTACTAAGGAAGAGGCTGCTGAACTCATCAAGCCTGTTGAAGAGGAAATATTCAAGAGAATGGGAGACAATGTATATACAAACGGGTCAGATAATATTGCAGAGCATTCTGCTCAATTGCTTATTGAAAACAAATTGACTGTGGCAGTAGCAGAATCATGTACTGGCGGAGAGGTTTCCTCAAAACTTATTGATTTTCCAGGGATTTCATCGGTATTCCTTGAAGGATTTGTTACATACAGCAATGAAGCAAAGATGAGAAGTCTTGGAGTAATGGAGAAGACATTAAGGGACCACGGGGCAGTAAGTGCCGAGACAGCCGAGGAAATGGCCAGGGGAGCAGCTCTTAGGGCAGGAGCAGATATAGGTCTTTCAACTACAGGTGTTGCAGGTCCGACCGGAGGAAGTAAAGAAAAACCTGTAGGTCTTGTTTATGTTGGTGTATACTATAAGGGTAAAACAGAAGTGAGGAAGCTTAACTATCCTGGACTCAGGGCCACAGTAAGGGAAAGGTCGGCCAATTCCGTACTTGATCTCATGAACAGGATAATAAGGAAAAGCTTGAAATAGAATAGAGGTGTGCCATGGAAATTAAAATTCTGGCTGTAGATGACAGTCTCCAGCAATTGAGAAGGCTAATTGAGTCAATCGACAAATATTTCAACAAGCTTGATGATATATCCTATAGTGTGGACAGGGCAAGGAAGAGCTCTGATGCACTGGACATGCTTTCCAGGAATACATATGACATCGTGTTTCTTGATGTGGATATTGATGAATTGAGCGGAGTGGATATTGCCAAAAAGATTAGAGCGAATAATGATGATATTGAGATAATATTTGTTACTGCTTATCCGGATTTTTCCATTAAGGCTTATGAAGTCTTTGCATTGAATTATCTGTTGAAGCCAATAGATGATGCGATCTTTAAAAGAACCATGAACAAGGCCGTTGAAAACATAAGAAACAAGGTTATTGCAAGGAAGATGAAATTTATAGAAGTTGTAATGAAGACTGAAAGCCACAAGTTATACTATGAGGATATAATGTTTTTCGAGAAGCATGGTAAGTGTGTGAAAATCTATCTTGCAGATGGAACGGTAATCGAGCCACGAGCGACACTGAATGATTTTGAAGAAAAGGTAGGAAACAAGTATTTCCTAAGATGTCACAGGGGTTATCTCGTGAACATAATGAAGATTGAAAAATATGCTTATGATGAACTCCACCTAAGGAACTGTGAAACAACAGTTCCTGTAGGCAGGAAGTTCAAGGATAGGGTTGATATGGCTATCAAAAGTATGATTTAGATAATAAGTAGGAGGGAATGCGTAATAAAAAATGGACATTTTCCGTCGTTTAGGCCGTTTAAAGTGTCGTTTAGGCCAAGGCTCTTGTCAAGACAGCAGAAAAGTGATATATTTTTGTTAAGCATAAATAGCGGTGCAGGCAAATGCTAAAGGGATACTGTGCTGTAGATTCAGGGATAAAAAAACACCTCAAGAAATAAGATTGAAGTGTTTTTTTATGGGTATAAAATAAATGTCGGTTTACCGACCATGTGGGGGTTGTATGAGAAAGCTAAGTTACAAGTTAGCGGACTATTTTGTAGACAATGATTATGCAGGAAGGGAAGACTACAGCAGGATAGTATATGGAAGCCAAGTGCTTAAGACTGCCGCAATACAGTTTACGGTGGTGTCCATTGCAGGACTGCTTTTCGGAGACATACTACTGGCACTGTTCTTTTTCGTGGGATTCGGATTTACCAGAACCTTTGCTGGGGGATTTCATATGGATACACTCTTTAAATGTACATCAACAACTTTGGGATTTCTCCTTGTTTCAATGTTCGTTTCTGAATACACTTATTATTTTGGTGAAGTACATGTTTTAAACACCATACTGATCATGGTTTCACTGGCGGTATATGCAAGATATGCTCCTGTGGAGAATCACAACAGAAGCTTGAGCCAGGATGAAAAGCATAAATTCAAGGGACAGACTATGTTGATTGTTATACTTATGTATGTATTTATAGTAAGCGAACTCTTGTTTATAGTCAAATATGACAATTATGCAACAGCAGTAAACATGGGGATGATGTTCGAAGCATTTACTCTTCTCCCCCTTAATATAGGACAATAGTATTGCCGACTGAAAGACCGGTTTTTATATGCAGTCTTTTAAGTGCACGGATATAATTTTTGTTGAACCTTAACCTGGTATGATATATAATCCCTATAAATTGATTAATTTATTAGGGAGGTTTCATACAATGTCAATTGGCGAGTTCATACTGGAGTTTTCAACCAGTCTTTTTGATAATACTGCTGTTTTTTTTCTGGCTACAAGAGGTCTTGAAAAAAAGATCAAGGGCAGTAGTGTATACATTGCAGGAATAATGCTCTTTACACTGCTTATGGTGATGATGAATCATTATTTGGGGCATACCAGTGCACTAGCGTCATTGGTACCAATTTTCGGTATCTATATAGTAGCCAGGTATTCACATGATGTGAAAATCATAAGGTTTTTACTGGTTTTCGGTATGATTGTGGCATTTTTATTGATTGTTGAATTTATTGTAATTGCCTTCCTGACATACTTCTTTAATTTGGATCAGAGCATATTGATGGAATACAATATATACAGGATTTATTACGGTATTATCAGCAAGACTTTTCTTGTCCTTCCTGTTTACATTGCAGGTAAATTCTTGTCCAGGGAGAAAGTGGAGTATTCACCTTCCATAATGATGACTGTTGTAATTCTAGCCATTAACTTTGTTATCGGATTTATGGGTTTGAAGCTCTATAATGAGAACCTGAACATGTCATTAAAGGGCATAAGCTATCTCATGACAATGTTTCTTGGAATGGCCGTCCTATGTGCCTTTCTTATTTTTTATATGAGACATGTACTCAATATAGAAAGGAAAACACTTCTTATGGAAGCCTCAGAGAAGGAATACAGAAAAATGGTTGAATACATGGGAGAAATCGAGAACTTGTACAATGATTTGAGATCCCAGAGACACGACTATGTAAATCATGTGGAAACCATAAAGGGACTGATTGACAATAGTGAAGTTGACAGGGCAAACTCTTATGCTGGGGACATAATCCAGGCTGAGACATTGGAATCCGTTAGATTGAATATAAGCAACAGCCTTGTCAATGCCATAATAAGCTACAAGAATAGAAAAGCTGAAGAGATGGCTATAGATTTCACTTATGATGTGAAGATTCCTGCGAGCCTTGAAATCAAGGATATAGATTTGACTATTATGCTCAGCAATGCCCTTGACAATGCCACAGAGGCTTGCCAAAGGATAGAAGATAAGAGGTATGTGGACATATATATGAATTATGCCATGGGTAAGCTTAAGATGAACATTAAAAATTCCTTTGATGGAATTGTAGTCAAGGAGGGTGAATCCTTGTCCACCAGGAAGAAGGACAAGAAAAGCCACGGTCAGAAGAGTAGTTGACAAATATGATGGCATCATGGAAATCAAGCAGGAAGGGAAAGTATTTGAGTTGGAGATTATGATATAGATGAAAAGTTTATAAATATCAAATTGGGAGGGTAGCCATGAAAGCATGGAAAATGATTAAAAGGAATATGAATCTGGGATTGTTGATGATAATTCTGATAGTAGCGGAAAGGGCAGCAAGTAGTTGTAGTATATTTGGCATTTATCAGCCTAAATTGGAAGATTAGTGAAAATTGCATCTAAAGAATATATATGAGTGCTTTGAAAAGGAGAATTCCTGCAAGGCACTTTTATTTTACGAAGTTGAATATTTGTAGACATAGCTCTTTGTTAATCATTTGTAATATATATGAATGATATTTTGCTTTAATGGGTATATAAAATAGGGTACAATGTATTTAGTCGGGAATAAAAGGAGGTAGAGCAGACTTGATCTGCGAAACGATATGAATAATACAACAAAGATAATAATTGCAGTAGTGGCAGTA
>CAZFYP010000145.1:7304-7561 GCA_964523535.1 uncultured Clostridia bacterium | reverse complement strand
ATAATTGAATTAAATAATATTTTATAAATAACATCATCGTTATCTTCTATAAAATACTTATTAAATGGGTATTTTGCATTTTGTAAATACTCAAGTTTTTCATTGTTCTTTATTTTAATCTCATATTCTTGTGGATTATTTGTTATTAATTTTAGTAAAAATGTGACAAATGTTCCTTGAGATAAAGTAGCCTCTGACGTTTGTTTTTTCCCTAACATTTTAAGCCTATTATAGTACGGTGATTTCGTGTCAGAATT
>CAZFYP010000145.1:0-7294 GCA_964523535.1 uncultured Clostridia bacterium | reverse complement strand
AAAGCTCTGGCAATTTCATGACAAGTTTTAAATGGACTTCTATGCTCGCTAATTCCATACAAATCATAAATTAATGATTTTGGTACGGTTACTTGATTGCTATTTATTGTTGAAAACACATAAGCTTTTTCTTCCTGTGTTAAATCAAACATAATGACCACTGGAAGATCAATATTCATCAAAAATGACTCTTTTATTCCTGACACTCTATGTTGTCCATCAATTACTTCACCAATTACATTGTCATCGTCAAAACTCATCATGTTATCTAACATACGTACATTTCTAGATTCTACTGCAATAATTATTGGTGTGGGAAATGTAGCATCAGGGTCATTACAATATTTCGAAATACTTTTAACCCGTTTACTACTTGCTATTCTTTGAACCGCATCATTTGATTCTTTTCTGTTATTATCGTACTTTCTTCTTTTGATTTCTGTAGATTTTATTATTGTTGCTGCTTTCAAAACACTCAAATAAAAAGTTCCAATAGGTTGATTTACTTCAATAATCGGAATATTAATTATCATAACCCCACTCCTTCCCCATCATCATTAATACTATTACTCTCTTTAATAATATCTTCGATATTTTTGTTTTCTAAATCTTTATAATTATCATATACTACCGGATTGCTCATAAGTGAAATACAATATAAGTAAAACGTTAGCAATAATGTAATTATATATAGGACTATCTGTCTATTCATTGGTATTTCTAATTCTATCTTTTGAATTGGATAATAGATTTTCGTAGCGTTAATTATTAGCACTACAAAAAGAATGAGTGCGAATATTGTTATAATAATTTTATATGCCTTAAAATTATAATCTAAACCTATTCGTTCATTGATTGCCAATTCATTAAAAAACATTGTAAAGCATGACAATACAAGAGATATTGCAAATGAATAAAAATATCCATTATTGACTAATTCATGTAATGTTTCTTCAATGTTCAATCCACTCATTATTAATACAATATTTCCAAGTATCGGAACCATGGCTATCCAAATTAATATGTTTACAGGGAAAAACTTTGTAATTGACAATGGTTTGAATATTTTATTAAACAAATTTGTTTTCCTCCTATTTATTTTATGTGCATAAACATGCAATTCATTGACATCAAAAAACGCAGCTATCCCACGGATACCTGCATCACTATTTAAATTCCATCTTGTCCATTCTATTTTCACCCATTTTACTTCCCCCAAAGCACTAATGATGTGTCCCCTTCTCATTCATTAGTGAACTGTTTTTTGTCATATGTTTATTTTACTCCTTTGTATACAGTATTACAAGATCTCTTTGCATAAAACCGAGCAAAACTTAAATTTTGTTAGGAAGAATACAATACAATCCTCTGCAAAGTCGAAATTCATTCACCTATCCTCTGCAGAATTTGGTTGATTATTTTAAACACATCAATTGCAAAACGATATATGAAGTAGTTTCCATACCCCGCAAAACCATTCCTTTGAGAGTCAAAAATTATTCAAGCAGCATATGAATTCAGCACATGCTGCTCGTAAAATCATCTGAAAAGATCACTATGTGTACCTGTTCGTGACAGAGTTAATACTAACGTATCATTAGAAATATAATAAACCAATAGCCAATCTGGTTGAATATGACATTCTCTATGACCTACCCAATTACCTGATAATTGATGATCATTATATTTTTCCGGTAACTCTTTACCCTCTGCTAATAGCCTTACAACTTCCAGCAGCAACTCAAGCTTTAATCCACGTTTAACTGCAAGTTTGTAATCTTTCTTGAATTTGGAAGTTCGTTTAATCTTGTATTTACTCATTGAGGTCCGCCAATAGTTCATCTACGGAACTGAAACTCTTCTCATTAGGATCCTTCGCAATTCTTTCAGCTTCAAGCATTGCAGCTATAGTATCCGCATTCTGTGCGTACAATGTTATCTCAAAAGGGATTCTCCCTTCTCTAACTGCCTGTCGTAAAAAAACATTGAAAGCAGTAGTCATATTCAAACCTAGCTTATTAAATAACATTTCCGCTTGTGATTTCAGTTCACTATCTATTCGAAAACTTACATTTGATGTTTTTGTTGCCATTTCAAACCCTCCTTCGATATCTACTATCAGTATATCATTATACAAAGCTTATTACAAGCAATAAGCATTGCACAGTATGGCTATTATACACAAATTATCTATTCATTGCTATACATATGTTCATTCAAATATCCATACCAATTTTGACAAATATAAATATATCCGGCAAACGACAAATAACCATACCCGCTTGCTTCACAAATTAAATAAATCAGATATTTTTAATCTCGTCACAATATTATTCCATTTTTGTGACGAAATTTATGCACCACTTCATTGAATACCTATCATAAGTGTACGCAATACCATTATAATCAGACAATTTACCGTTTAACAAAAAGTCAGTCTTTTGCATAATACACAATCATGCAAAAAAAAATAACCGTATACATAAAAATCATTATTATACACAGCTACTATTCATTATCATTAATTCTATTTACTTTACTACAATAATATTGTTTTTCTCTAATATTTGATCATCCTGGACCATCATACTCAACAGTCTCTGTACAGGTCCAGATGGAATATTCCTATCGGATTCCCAAGCTTCAACAGTCTTTGCAGCAACACCTATAACCTGTGCAAATGCAACCTGACTGAGATTCTTCTTCAACCTAATTTCTTTAACTTGCTTCCCATGATAATTAGGAAGATCAGCAATTTCTACAATACTTCTCTTTGCTTTTGACTTATTTCCCTTTTCGTATTCAACAGCTTCAGTCAAGCCTTGAATAATGCTTTCTTTAACATTCATTTAATAAACTCCTTTCAGTTCATCCTCAAGTGACTTAAAGAATTTTTTTGCTCTCTTTGTTATCATACCCTATTGAATAGGGTGTCGTCAAATTATTAAAGTGCTTTCAGCACATGAATTCTTAAAGTCATTATAGACAATCATTTTCTTTATACATATAATAAAAGTAAGGAAACTTGGTTTTCTTACTTCACTATTCTTTTAAAGGAGTGTTTTATATGTTGGCAAAAAAAACAAATATTGAAAAAGAGCATATTGAAAAGCGTCGAATAAACATATCAAGCAAACGACAAATTACCATACCCGCTAAATACTTTGAAGCTCTGGGTTTAGATAAAGAGATTGACTGCATTTACTCAAATGATATGCTAATTCTCACACCAGTGAGAAAAGAGGATCCGGCTTTTGCCGAAGAAATTCTATCCGATTTGATTAAGCAAGGTTATTCTGGAGAAAGGTTATTAGTTGAATTCAAAAAAATCAATCGAAAAGTTCGACCTGCCATCGAAAAACTAATTGAAGAAGCTGATAAAATTGCTGAAAAATCATCTTCTTATTATACAGATCCTACAGATGATATCTTCGACGATGATGAAATGGAGGATTAATAATCCTTTCAGTAGACTATATGCCTATTACTAAATCATACTCACAGGTACATAGTAATTAGATTTGTCTATTGGAACAACATCCTTGGTCAGACAAATCACATTCCCTGTCCCAATTCTCAATCCTGTTTTCTCCAGCACTACAAAATGCTTTATTGCACTTTTAGGAGGATTGGCGCTCTTTTTAATCTCTATAGGACATAACACACCATTATTTTCAATTATCAAATCTATTTCTTTTTGGTCTGAGTCCCTATAGTAATAGATTGGAGGCCTCTTACCTGCATTATAGTAGCTTTTGATTATTTCACTGACTACATATGTTTCAAAAAATGCACCAGCCATTGCAGATACTTCAAGTGATTCATAGTTATTCCATCTAGTCAGATATGCACACAAGCCAGTATCTAGGAAATAGATATTCGGAGCTTTGACAATCCTTTTTAGCATATTGTTGAAATACGGTTCAACCAAGGTTACTATTCCCGATGTCACCAAAACAGAAAGCCATTGTTTAACAGTAGGAGCACTGACTCCCACATCTTTTGCTATTTCAGAATAATTCAACATTTGAGACGTCCTGGCAGCACAGGCCTGCATGAACCTCATAAACGACAGTTCATCAGCTACCTGAGTCAAATCCTTTATGTCACGCTGCAGATATGTCTCCACATATGATGCATAATAATTCTCAAGGTCCTGTTCTGTTTCATACAATGCAGGCATTGATCCTTTTTGAATTCTTGCGAAAACTTCCAGTACGTTTTCAGAGCTGATACCTTTTTTTATCAATGATTTAAAATCTGTCGAGTATGGTTCGTTATTCCTTTTCATGATTTCCGAATAGGAAAGCCCTAACATGTTGATAATTCCCACTCTGCCTGCTAGACTTTCACTGACGTTCTTCATGAGATGAAACACCTGAGATCCGGTAAGCCAAAAATCCCCCTTAATCTTATGTTCATCAACATGAATTTTGATGAAAGGAAGCAACTCGGGTGCATATTGGATTTCATCTATCAATACTGGTGGCTGGTATCTTTGCAAAAAAAGCTCCGGATCATTTTTTGCAAGATCCCTTATCATTGGATTGTCCAATGTAACATATTTTCTGTCATCTGTTGAAAGTTTTTTAAGCATGGTTGTCTTTCCTACCTGACGCGGTCCTGAAACAAGGACAACAGAATAAACTTTGCTCATATTCATTACTGTTTTTTCAAGATGTCTTTCAATATACATTAAATACCTCCGTGTAATCTAAAGTATGATTTTATTATACACGGATTTATCTTGGGTTTCAACTATATTGCTTTTATTAGTCCATACCTCAAAAAAAATCGAACTTTGCACATACGATATACCAAAATTTACATTCGTGCTATATTATCTCATTTTTTTAGCACGTACGTTAATTAAATGGTGATTTTAGAACTATGGTAATAAAGATAACCCTCTTAACAATAAAAACGTGATAAAATCACGTTTTTATTAAATAAGGCCTTTCTTCAAATATCCAAGTATGTCCCTGGCCCTGATCCAATTGGACCTTGAGTTGTTTATGATTATGTCTGCAGTCTTCTTTATTTCCTCAATTTCCCTCTCGTATGAAGCCAACCTTCTAGAAATATCAGACTCTTTTCTGTCAATCATCCTTTCCCGGCATTCCTCAAAGGGAGCAAGGACTCCTACTACAAGGACCCTGTCTCCAAGGAGTTCCCTAAGCTTGACGGCACCATTATTGTCCACGATAATTGTTGCAAGTCCATTTTTATCGGCCACCCCGGTAAGTGATTCAATGCCTGTGGCATACATGTTGCCGTTATACTCGGTAAACTCCAGCAGTTTGTCCTCATCATGAAGTGTCATTATTATTTCCCGGGAAATGAAATGGTAATCAAGACCGTCAGTCTCTCCTTCCCGCGCTTTTCTGCTTGTATATGTTACTATCCTGTCAAGTTCCATTGAGTCTCTCAAGGTAGACTTGCCTGATGCACTGGGTCCCATGAATGCAATTATATTTATCATAAGGATACCACCTCAAATACCGACCCTTCCTTCCTGTAGCCAAGCTTTTCATAGTAGCCGTCTACATCGGACATGTCATATGCAATAAGGTCGGGATAGTCGAAGCATATGCACTCCATAAGCTTTCTGCCCGTGCTTCTACCTCGATATTCCTTCATGACCAGGAGATCACAGACATATACATAGAAGCCGCAGTCATCGATGGACCGTGAATATCCGCACAGGACATCTCCTTCATAGGCTACATATGTTATTGATTTTTCCAAGGCAGCCATGTACTTGCCGGATTTTTCCTCAGAGGAATAGCAATCCCATTCCTCTCCTTGGCCTTCTATAAGACTCATCAACTTGTCTTCATCAAGTTTCTTGTCGTATTTTCTGATATCCATTTATATTTCACCCCTTATCCTATCACAAGTTGTCCTTCCGGCAGGGAATCCAGGTCAATTGTCATTTCTTCCCATGTATTTCCAATCATCTCCGTATTGCGTATGATTTTTGCCATTTCCCTGTATTTTTCATTGGCGGCTGGCATGGCAATGATTATATATTATATATCCCATTCCATCCCCTTTATTCAGACATCCATTGAATCCAAGAGACAAATACCTTGATTTTAAAGCTCTTGCAACCGCCAGTTGACAAAGTTACAAGGGCAATTGATTGTGCGCAACCATCATTATTGGTATAATTTAACCATAGATAGTAGATTTATTGAAAGGATGATGGATATGAAACTGGCAGATAAGATTATAAAATTAAGAAAGCAGTTCGGATGGTCACAGGAAGATCTTGCAGAGAAGATGAGTGTATCGAGACAGTCGGTTTCCAAGTGGGAAAGTGCGGCAAGCATTCCTGACCTGAACAAAATCATCAGACTGTCGGAGATTTTCAGCGTGCCTACGGATTACCTGCTTAAGGATGATGTGGAATTGACTTCCGGAATAGAGGAAGACAGAGATGTTGCCGTTCCAAAACTTACATTGAATGAAGCCAGGGCATACCTGGCTGCCAAGGAAAAGATTGCTGGAATTGTAGCAACGGCCTCCCTTATATTTGTATACTCCATATTGCCTCTTTTCCTTCTTCTGGCTTATTCTCAAATGGAGGATTCACTCATAACATCGGATTTTGCTACAGGTGCCGGACTGGTGACCTTGTTCCTCATGGTGATTATCGGGGTCATGGCAGCTATTTCAACATTGAAATACAAGAGGAATTTCGAGAAGATTGAAGAGAGTGACTTTGAACTGGAGTATGGAGTTGAAAGCATTGTCGATGAACAGGCTGAAGAATTCAAACATGTATTTGTCTTCAGGCTGGCAGTAAGTGTAGGAATGTTCATTTTCGCGGCATTGCCTTTGATTGTGAGCAGCCTCATAAGCGACTTGGAATGGATAGGTCTTCTGATGATTGCCTTGATGATAAGCATCGTAGGTGCAGGTGTATATATCCTCGTTCCAGCTGCTTCCAGGCATAACGCCTATAACAGGCTCCTTGGCAGGGGTGATTTTGCACCTTCAAGAAAAGCTGAAACCAAACTGGCCGAGAAAATAGGAGCAGTCTATTGGCCCTTGATGGTGGCTATTTATCTGGGGTGGAGTTTTTTTACCATGGACTGGCACATCACCTGGATAGTATGGCCTGTAGCCGGCGTATCCTTTGCTGCAGTCATGGGTCTGGCAGGATTGTTTGCCGGCGGCAGGAAATAGTGATATTAATTTTACTGGGGAAGCCCTTCTCATCTTAAGGGCTAACTCCAGATTCCATTTATGTCAACAAGCTCAATCCTGTCATCATTCTTGCATTTTT
>CAZFYP010000144.1:0-7580 GCA_964523535.1 uncultured Clostridia bacterium | reverse complement strand
GAACATATGGAAAGCGTCATTATCCTTCTTTTGTCATGCAGCTTTCCGGTGAAAGCTTCTACAAGGAGCAAGATTGAGAAATTCAAGTTTTACAAGAGCTATAAATTCGGATTTAATGGATGGGTAAACGGCAAGATAATTGTAGTTGACCCTTTCCAAAAAAAATATATTTCAAACAAATTCGGAAGGAGGGTTGAAAGAAATTATACATTGTTTGATGCAGACTAAAGGTTATAAATCTAAAAGGAGGAAGTAGAATGAATAGTTCATTTTTAGTTTTGATTGCTGTAGGCTTGTTTATAATAGCCTATGCAACTTATGGAAAATGGCTTGCGAAGAAATGGGGAATTGACCCATCAAAACCTACACCTGCTCATACATATGGAGACGGCGTTGACTATGTTCCAGCAAAAGCGCCTGTACTCCTGGGACATCACTTTTCATCAATAGCCGGAGCAGGACCTATAGTTGGTCCGATTGCAGCAGCCATTTTTGGATGGGTACCGGTATTTCTGTGGATTGTAATAGGTTCCATCTTCTTTGGTGGAGTCCATGACATGGGTTCATTATTTGCATCAGTAAGATACGGAGGTAAATCACTTGGAGAAGTAATAGGTGAAAATATGGGAGAAAAGGGCAAGAAACTCTTCTCTATATTTGCCTGGCTTACCCTTGTTCTTGTAATTGCTGCATTTGCCAATATAGTATCCAATACCTTCGTTGCAGTTCCTGAAGCTGCAACATCATCACTTCTTTTCATAGTACTTGCAATAGGATTTGGATTTTCTGTATACAGAAAGGGAGCAAGTCTTGCCATAAGCAGTGTTATAGGAGTTGCCCTCCTCATAGTGGCCATAGTTCTTGGACAAATGTTTCCTCTCTCACTTACAAAAGAGACTTGGATGGTTCTTATGCTTGCCTATATATTTGTTGCTTCAGTTACTCCTGTTTGGATTTTGCTGCAGCCAAGAGACTACTTGAATTCATTCCTGCTCTATGCAATGCTCATAGGTGGATTTGTTGGAATATTGATTATGAGACCGGTATTGCAGCTTGAAGCGGTTACAGGATTCAACATCAATAATTCATACCTTTTCCCAATGCTTTTTGTAACAGTTGCATGTGGTGCCATATCTGGATTTCACAGTCTGGTTGGTTCAGGTACTACATCCAAGCAGATTGATTCAGAGAAGGATATAGAACTCATAGGATATGGATCAATGCTCATTGAAGGTGTCCTTGCAACTATTGCCATAATAACTGCAGGATATTTGAGTGCAGGAGGATTAAGTGATTTGCTTTCAAATGGAGGACCAATAAACGTATTTTCATCCGGTCTTGGCAATTTCATGTCTTCATTCGGGCTACCTGTAGCAATAGGAACAAGCTTTACCGCTCTTGCAATTTCAGCTTTTGCCCTTACTACTCTGGATACGGCAACAAGACTTGCAAGATTCATATTCCAGGAGTTCTTCTCAGCTTCAGAGGAAGCCAAGGATAGTGTCAAGAAGATTTCTGATACTTTCACAAACAGATATGTGGCAACAGGAATCACAGTTGTTCTTAGTGGTGGACTTGCCTTTATTGGATGGCAGTCTGTATGGCCACTTTTCGGTTCAGCAAACCAGCTGCTGGCAGCCCTTGCACTTCTGTCACTTGCCGTATGGCTGAAAAAAACTGAAAGGGCATACAAGATGATAATATTCCCAATGATTTTTATGTTTGTGGTTACCCTGTCAGCCCTGCTGATTCTAATATACAACAATACCATAGTAACTCTCAACCCTGTTCTTCTTACATTTGCCGTCCTCCTCTTTGTACTTGCAATCGTACTTATTGTTGAGGCTCTTGGAACTTTCAAATCAGGCGAAGGCAAGGAAGTAGGACATCATTGATACAGTGAAGAAACTTTTTAAATTACTTGAAAATTTCAGACTTTTTTTCAAGGGAGCCCTGGACCTTAGAGGACAATCCAGGACCATGATAAAAGATGAAGCAAAAGAGGAAATGGATGATTTTCTTCTTATCTGTTTTGGTGAAATGCTTGGACTTCCTATTCCTGTAAGCTATTATACACTTGAACTTTTGCCCTATATGGAAGAGGAGCTTACAGGTTGGGAAGACAGGATGATGAAGAAGAAATCAATTTGGGAAGAAAAGGGAGCGCAGATGAATTACGATATTTAAAAGTAAATATATAAGAAGGAAGTGGTGGGATGAAGGAAATAATTTTTTTCGGAGGAAAAGGAGGAGTTGGAAAGACCAGTTGCGCTTCGGCTTTTTCAATAAGCAAGGCTTTAAAGGGATCCAGGGTTCTCCTGATTTCTACAGATCCTGCCCATTCCATTTCCGACATATTCGAGACAAAAATAGGATCCAGCATAGTGAATATAAGAAAGAATCTGGATTGTATCGAAATAGATCCAGAAAAAGAAAGTGAAATTTATATAGATTCCATAAGACGAAATCTTAAGCAGGTTGTAAGCCCCATAATAGTGGAAGAAATCAACAGGCAACTTGATGCTGCAAGTGTTTCTCCTGGTACACATGAGGCTGCCCTCTTTGACAGAATGATAGAAATTGTCAACAGCAAGTCTACAAACTATGACTACATAGTCTTTGATACGGCTCCTACAGGCCATACGATAAGGCTTTTGACTCTACCCGAACTACTGGGTACATGGATCGAATCTCTTATTAGAAAGAGGAAGAAGGCTCTTAAATACAAGGAGATGAGCCTTGATGACTACAAGGATGTAAAAAAGCTGGATGATGACCCTGTTCTTAAGATATTGATAAGAAGGAAGAAGAACATGGAAGATGCCAGGAGTCTTATGATTGACAATGAGAAACTTAAGTTTGTTTTCGTATTAAACGCCGAAAGGCTTGCAATACAGGAAACCAAGAATGCTGTGTCAATATTGGGCAAGTACAGTATGCATGTGGATGGATTGATTGTAAATAGAATACTTCCGGAAGACACCAGAGATGACTTTTGGAAGGAAAAGAAAAATTATGAAAAAGAATATCTGCAAGAGATAGAGGAAAGTTTCAAGGGCATTAATATTGTGAAGCTCCCTCTTCTCTCGAAGGATATGGACTCTAAAAGCATTGACTTGATAGCTGAATATTTTGATTCATAAGTTATAAAAATAAATACAGGGAGTGATTAATTTGATCTTTAGTGGAAAAGAAATGCTAACAACTTTTGTTAAAATGGAAGAGGAAGTAGCAAAATATTATACTGAGATGGCAGAACATGCTTCTGACAAGAAATCGAAGAAGGTCTTTGAAAGACTTGCAAAGGAAGAGGAGAGACATCAAAAGATATATTCCGCATTAGTGGACAAGTTCAGTGACAAGATGGAAAGGGATTTCCCGGAAGACGAAATTGAATATGTTAAGGAATTGATGGAAGAAAATATCAAGGAAAAACATCAGTTTGACAAGAATAAAAAGCTTATTGATTCCCTCGAACTGGCGGAAAGAATGGAAAAGGACGGGATACTCTTTGTACATCAGCTAATGACAATGTATCCAGACCTTGCAGAGAAGGAACTTAAGATTATCCTCAAGGAAGAAAAGAAACATCTTCAGCTTGTAAGAGGTAGAATGAAGTTTGCACCAACTGCATCCTTGGGATTGTAGTAAAAAAAGTAGAAAACAGTAAATCTTTAAGCTTTCTTTAAGGTAGAAGAGTTATACTTACATCATAAACAAACAAGAAAAGAATTTAAGTTAATGCCGATAGATTTAACTCTCCCCTTATTATATTGTAAAAAATCTGCTTGCCCCAAAGGTTAGTGGATTTTTTATGTTATTCAAATTCTATCATGAATATGATATAATCATGAAAAAGGATTCATAAATTGAAGTGTTTTAATAATTCATACAATAGCTGGAGGATAAAGATGAGTGTATTGCTTGTAAGCCCCAAAGATAAAGGAAATACTTATGATGTTTTGAAATATGTTGAAGATAAGAGCTATGCCAATTTGATGGTAATCGGCAAGACTCCGGGATCATACGACTTGAAGGACTATGAAACAATAATTATATGCTCAGGAGTTTATGGTGGAGACTTGCACAAAGATTTGCAGACCTGGCTTAAGGACCTTGATAAATCTTCGTTAAATGATAATGCAAGGATTTATGCATTCCTGACCTGGATAGGCAGAGGCAAGTCGGACAAGCAAACTCTGGATAAGATTGGAAACATACTTGAAAAGAAAGGAATAAGCCTGGAAGAGGACTACATGACCTGCCTGGGCAAAATGGCCATTATCAGACGCAGCCATCCTGATGATCAGGACCGTAAAAGAGTACTGGAATGGGTTAAATCAAAAGAATAGGAAACTAAATATAGTTACCAATGTAACTTTCTTAAATGTGAAAATGACTTATAATATGGTTATTCAATTGAATCATCATACTATATCTTAGAGAAAGGAGCATTGGTATTTTTATGCCAAGAAAAATATAATGGATATATTTACAAAAGTCTTTTGGGGAGTGGCTATACTGTTATTCATAGTATCCATATCCAAGAGCAGAACAGAAACAAAGGAAGCGGCAATACGTTCAAGG
This sequence comes from uncultured Clostridia bacterium, assembly GCA_964523535.1. GTDB lineage: Bacteria > Bacillota > Clostridia > Tissierellales > Dethiosulfatibacteraceae > Dethiosulfatibacter. Next base: position 2,993 of record CAZFYP010000144.1, on the reverse strand, counting down.
GGCATGATGAAAAATATGATTGGAGATATTATAGGGATAATATTCCTGATAGGTCTTGTCCTTACATTCATACCACCGGAATCCATTGAAAGCTTTCTGGGGTCCGAAAACACTCTGATGGCATCAATCATAGCAGCATTAGCAGGCAGCATCACCTTGATTCCAGCATTTGTAGCCTTCCCACTGGTTGGATCATTCATAGATGTGGGGGCAAGCATAATACCTGCAGTGTCTTTTTTGACTACTTTGACCATGGTCGGCTTTGTGACATTTCCCCTTGAGAAAAAGGAGTTTGGAATGAGATTTGCACTGACCAGAAATGCACTTAGCTTTGCAGCCGCCCTGGTCATAGCTGCATTAATGGGGGTGATTCTGTAATGGTTGATAGATTGAAGAGGAATAAATTCCTACTGGTCGTTGCTCTGATATATGTGGCTTTGCTGATTGCAAGACCTGAAATGGCTCGGACTGCATTTGACAACAGTGTCTACTATCTTGTAGAGATGGTTGAAATAATGCCGGTAATATTCTTTTTGACTATAGGAATTGAAGTGCTGGTTCCAAAGGATTGGATAATAAAGAGATTTGGAGAAGGATCAGGCATACTAGGTAATATCCTGTCCCTGGTACTGGGCAGTGTTTCTGCAGGACCCATATATGCGGCATTTCCAATAAGCAAGACCTTGCTGTCAAAAGGAGCAAGCATAGGCAATGTAGTAATAATACTCAGTGCCTGGGCAGTGGTAAAGGTGCCAATGCTTGCAAATGAAGCAAAGTTCCTGGGAGTTAACTTTATGATTATCAGATGGTGTCTGACAGTTGTCATGATATTTATAATGGGTGTAATCATGAACAGGACAATAGACAAAAAAAGCATTCCTCTGGAAGAGGAAGAGTCAGGTGAGGCTTTCACCGTTCATGAGGAATATTGCATAGGCTGCGGCATGTGTGCAAGATTTGCACCTGAAAACTTCATCATGGAAGATGGCAAGGCTGCAACTATAAAAGACAGCCCAATTGAAGCAAATCTGGAAGCAATAATTGAAGCAAGAGATAAATGCCCCGCAAAGGCAATTAAATTCGAATACAAGGCAAACAAGATTGAAGAAAAGAAATAATTGAAACAGGTGGCTGGAATAACTTAATTTAGCAGGTCTTTATCTAGAATGGTAATGGTCTTGCTGTCATAGTCGATTAGGTTTTCCAGCTTCATTTTTTGCATTTCCCTTGAAAGGGATGTACGGCTTACACCCAGGCTTTCAGCCAGGACTTTTTTTGTTACGGTCATTTTTATTGTTGAGCTGTGCTGGATCAGGTACTCCCTGTTTATATATGCAACAATCAATTCCCTTATTGTTCTTCTGATATGGTCCTTGACCTTTACGCCCAGGTATACTGCATGGTCAGAAATGACCTCAAGGAACTGATATAGAAACTCGGGATGGGACTTGCACAATTCGAATATAAGGTCTTTTCTCAGTATCAAAACATCCGATCTTTCCTTGGATATGACGGACATGGGATATATGGGGTTGTTGGAAAAGAGAAGATTCGCACCAAGGTTATCACCTATTTTAAAACTGGCAACAGTAAGAACCTTGCCGGACTCATCTATTCTTTCAATTGATATTTGACCATATACAACAATCTCAATCTGTATGCAGGCTTCCCCTTCCAGGTGAAGAATTTCATTCCTGCCGTATGATTTTGAAATAATCAGTCCTTCATTGTAATACTTGTGGACAAGTTCCGGGGGCAGAACCCTCAGCAGTGAACAGTTTTCCAATGCAGAAGTCAGTATATCCATGTTTCCTCCATATTTCGGATTTTATTGATAATAGGCCAATTATAGCATATCAAATATCATGGATACAATCACTTTCGATTCCATTGTAAATCTCTTTATTGTGCTACGTGCAATTTAGGTGTTGTATGGAAACGGTAAAATAAAGCTGGTCGGATTCGGCCAGCTTTTGATTATTGATTCTTATACTTTAAAGTGTTATAATCTAAAGTATAAGGAAGTGGCCATATGTTTGTAGGCAGGGAAAATGAACTGGAGTATCTAAAGAAGAAATACAGCAGCAGCAAGTCGGAAATGGTGGTCATATACGGGCGCCGGAGAATTGGAAAGACAGAACTCATAAGAGAATTCCTGAAAGACAAGGATTTCGTATTTTATGCAGCGTCAGAAGTGGATGATTACGAACAGCTTAAAAGATTCAGCAGAGTGATAATGGACAAGATGGGACTTGAAAATATTGAATTGACTTTTGACTCCTGGGATGACCTTTTCAAAAGCATTAAGAAAATAAAGACCGACAAAAAGCTTGTTGTGGCCATTGATGAATTCCCATATATGGTCAATGGAAACAAGTCCATACCTTCCCTGCTTCAAAACCTTTGGGACCATGAAATCAAGGATTCGAACATCTTCTTTATCTTTACAGGTTCAAGCGTAGGGATAATGCTTGACGACATACTTGGATCCAATAATCCCCTTTACGGAAGAATATCTGGAAGCTACAAGCTTGACGAGCTGCCAATAGGTGATTTGAAGGCTTTTTTTCCTGATTATTTTAATGAAGACATAATAACCACCTATAGCATACTTGGAGGCGTACCCCAATACCTCTTGTGCTTTGATCCGGAACTTTCGGTGGAAGACAATATAAAAGAGAATATTCTCCAAAAGGGAACATATCTCTATGAGGAAGTCCAGATGCTCATGAAGCAGGAGCTGAGGGAGGCTACTACATACTTTACAATCCTCGAAGCCATTGCTATGGGAAATACAAAGCTTAACCAAATACATCAAATGACACAGATTGACAAGACAAAAATCACAACTTATCTTGGAAGGCTCATTCACCTGGATATTGTTGAAAGGGAACATCCTGTAACGGAGAAGCTTAAAAAGAAAGTGAATGTCCAATCGGGGCTTTATCAACTGAAGAACAATTACTTCAAGTTCTATTTCAGGTATTTGTTTC
>CAZFYP010000143.1:0-7652 GCA_964523535.1 uncultured Clostridia bacterium | reverse complement strand
AATGTTAGATAAACTGGATTTTTTAGAAGAGAAATACAAGGAGCTTAGCACACAGATAAGTGATCCTGAAATAATATCCGATATAAAGAAGTGGCAGAAGCTTGTAAAGGAGCATGCCCACATTGAGCCTATCGTTGAAAAATACAAGTCATACAAGGAAGCCGAAGAGCAGCTTGAAGATGCAAAGGAAATGCTCAAGGACAAGCAGCTTGACGATGATTTCAAGGATATGGTCAAGGAAGAAGTGAAGGAATTGACGGAAACAATAGAAACTGTTGCTGAAGAGCTTAAGTTTCTTCTTATTCCAAAAGATCCTAATGACGACAAAAACGTTATTGTAGAGGTTAGAGCAGGTGTCGGCGGTGACGAAGCAGGACTTTTTGCAGGAAATCTTTTCAGAATGTATTCAATGTATGCTGAAAGCAAGAGATGGAAGATAGAAATCATGAGTACAAGTGACCAGGGAATTGGCGGCTACAAGGAAATAATATTCATGGTCAAGGGTAAGGGTGCCTATTCAAGGCTCAAGTACGAAAGCGGCGGCCACAGGGTTCAAAGGGTTCCCGATACGGAGTCAAGCGGTCGTATACATACATCTTCAGCCACTGTTGCAGTGTTGCCTGAAGTTGACGATGTTGATATCGAAATAGATCCAAATGATGTAAGGGTAGACGTGTTCAGGTCTTCGGGAAACGGTGGACAGAGTGTAAATACTACCGACTCTGCAGTAAGACTTACCCACGTACCTACAGGACTAGTTGTTTCATGTCAGGATGAGAAATCCCAGCTGAAAAACAAGGACAAGGCCTTTAAAATACTTAAGGCAAGAATTTACGACAAGTTTCAGCAGGAACAGCATGACGAACTTGCAGCACAGAGAAAGAGTCAGATTGGTTCGGGAGACAGATCTCAAAGGGTAAGAACCTATAATTATCCACAGGGAAGAGTCAGCGATCACAGAATAAACCTTACACTTTACAAGCTTGAGGCATTTCTCAATGGAGACCTTGACGAAATGATAGATGGTTTGACTACATCTGATCAGGCAGAAAAGCTGCAGACAATAGAAGCGTAAGAATATAATTATGAATATATGGAAATGCCGGATTTTGTCCGGCATTTTTTATAGTTAAGAAATTTTCCTTCACTCCTTAAACAAATGCTTGAGCATTTAAGATGGAATAGCTTTTTGTTTTCTTGTAAATTTTACTTATGCATAAAATGTATTTTTTCTTGCAAAAATCTCAAAATAATGAATGGACTTAAGTATTGAAATGCCAATCGTTTTCCTGAAAACTTTCGAGAAAGTTTTCCTTGAATTTTGTAAGTCAAAGGAGTATTATTAGAAAATAGCGATTGATAATTGAATCAAATATTTATGTATGGGGCATAAATAAAAATGCTTGCTGTATTTGCCAATATCGAGGAAAGCGATATCATAAATTCCTATGTCGATATTTGCATGAGAGGAGAAGATATGGAACATGGAGGTTTGAATTTTGTAATAGATTTGGCAATGATGCTTATATTTGCCAATCTTGGAGGAATGGCTGCACAGAAGCTTAATCAGCCATCAGTACTTGGACAGATACTTGCCGGACTGATAGTGGGGCCGGCTGTATTAAACTTGATAGAACCAAATGAAATAATCAGCACATTTGCAGAGCTTGGAGTTATTTTACTTATGTTTCTGGCTGGTATGGAAACTGATTTATACGAGCTTAAAAAATCGGCAGGTGCATCGGCAACCATAGCCATCGGTGGAGTTGTAACTCCTATGGCAATGGGAATACTTGCCATCAAAATATTGTATCCTGCTGAAAGTCTTGTTTCAGGAGCCTTTGTAGGTGTAATCCTGGCGGCTACCAGTATCAGTATAACAGTCCAGGTGTTGAGAGAAATCGGACAGATCAAGGATAAGACAGGGATAGGAATACTTGGAGCTGCCGTAATAGATGACGTACTGAGTATCATCGTACTGACTCTTGTGATTGGTGTTGCAAGTCCTGGAGAAGGTTCGGGAATACTTTTTGTAGTACTTAAGATTGTTGCATTCTTTATTCTGGCAATGATAGGAGGAAGGATATTCACTACCTTCATGAACAAGAATTCCTCGAAGATGCTTAGAAACAGAAATGTTGGAGCTTTTGCAATAATAATCTGCTTCATACTTGCCTTTGTTGCAGAGGAATTTGGAGTGGCTGCAATCATAGGGGCATATTTCACGGGAATCGTATTTTCACTTACGCCATACAACAACAGGGTTGAAAGGGATGTATCGGGAATTGCTTATACTCTTTTTACACCCGTATTCTTCCTGAATATTGGACTTATAATAAACCTTGACGGAATAGGTGGAATAATAGTTCCTCTAATAGTATTGATGATAGTTGCAGTAGCCAGCAAGATCATCGGTTGTGGACTTGGAGCAAAACTGATGAAGTTTACTACAAAGGAAGCTATACAGATTGGTGTTGGAATGATACCAAGGGGTGAAGTTGGACTTATCGTTGCAAATGTTGCAAAAAACGGAGGTTTCATAAGCGACAGCATGTTTACTGCTACAATATTGGTTGTTGTACTGACTACCATAGTCACACCGCCAATGCTTAAGAAGGCCTACGAGTAAAAGCGAATATATTTATAAAAATTTACAATTTCACCAGCTTTGAAGTATATCAATTATGAAAATACAAAATAAAGAGCGAAAGCTCTTTATTTTTTTTAAAAAACTTCTTCTTTTGTTGATAAATCATTGTTTCTGGGATATAATAATCCTTGTTGATGAGGTGTTTAATGAATACAAAAATTTACGACATGAACAATAAATCCATGAATATGGATGACATAATGGAAATAGGAAAGATTTTAAGAGATGGAGGTACTGTGGTATTCCCTACAGAGACGGTTTATGGACTTGGAGCAAATGCCCTTGACCAAGTTGCCGTTGAAAGTATATTTACAGCAAAGGGAAGACCTTCTGATAATCCTCTCATAGTTCATATAAGCAGCATGGAACAGCTTGGAAGCATAGTTGATCAGATACCTGAAAAGGCAAGAATGCTAATTGATAATTTCTGGCCTGGAGCCCTGACCCTTGTTTTTGAGAAAAAGAAGACAGTCCCTGATAGAATAACGGCAGGTCTTTCAACTGTTGCAGTGAGAATGCCGGATTCTGAAATAGCACTGGCTCTCATTGAAGCCGCGGGAGTTCCACTTGCGGCACCAAGTGCAAATATTTCAGGCAAGCCAAGTCCTACAAGTGTGGTTCATGTCATCGAGGACCTGGACGGAAGGGTTGATGCCATAATAGATGGTGGAGACTGTCATTATGGTGTTGAATCAACTGTCATAGATGTCTTGAACGACCCGCCTATGATATTGAGGCCGGGAGGAGTTACCATAGAACAAATTTCAAGGGTTATAGATTCTGTTGTATACGACCCTGCCCTGGATTACTATGCCTCGGATATGATTCCCAGGTCCCCCGGACAGAAGTATAGGCATTATTCTCCAAAGGGCCAAGTGATTCTTTTTATAGGCCAAAGTGAGTACATATATCCTGAAATCATCAGGGAAACAAAGAGAAAACTTTCAAAATCATTAAGGACTATGATACTGTGTACTGATGAAAATATAGGCAGATACAGTGAAGGAATAATTTTTAGTCTCGGTTCCAGAACAAAACCGGAAGAAATTTCGTCTAATTTATTTAGGATGCTTAGAAAAGCCGATGAATTGGACATGGATGCAATACTTGTGGAAGGTATAGAAGAAAACAATATTGGAGCAGCCGTCATGAACAGACTTAGAAAGGCTTCAGGTGGTAGAATTATTAAGTGTGGTGATTAGATGAAAATATTGATAGTTTGTACAGGAAATACTTGCAGAAGTCCAATGGCTGAAGGAATATTAAGGGATGCCTTTAAAAAATTCGGTTATGATGAAGAGAAGATTCAGGTAGTTTCGGCCGGAATCACAGCTCAAAATGGAATTCCTGCCAACGAGAAGGCAGTAAAGGTTCTAAAGGACGAAGGAATAGATATAGGCGACCATCAATCAAGACAGCTGTCAATGGGTCTTGTGAGAGAATCCGACCTTATCCTTGCCATGACCAGGAACCACAAGCATATAATAGCAACAATGATTCCCGAAGCTGCAGCAAAAACCTTTACACTTAAGGAGTTTGCTATGGGAAACCTTGATTCCGAAGATATTCTTGAAGAGCTTGGAACCATATACTCGACTTCTGATGAAAAGAGGGTGGAACTGGATAATGCAAGAGCGGAAAGAATAAGGAATCTTGAGGTAAAAAGGGAAAAGCTGGAAAAAGAACTTGAAGAAGTTGAAAATGAAATAGAAACACTAAAGGTTAAAGCAAGCCATCTTGACAAGGCAGACCTTTCCAAGATAAAGGCTATTGAAAGCAAGTTGAAGGACCTTGACGTTGTTGATCCATACGGCAAGTCTGAAGCGGCATACAAGGATACTTCAAAGGAAATAACAAATATCATGAATAATATAGTTAAAAAAATTATTGAGGAGCAAACAAAATGAAAATAGCAATAGCAAGTGATCACGGTGGATTTGAATTAAAGGAAATAGTAAGGGAATATCTTGAAGGAAAGGGATATGAAATGATGGATATGGGAACCTACAATACGGATTCTGTTGATTATCCTGATTATGGTCTTAAGGCTGCCTATGAAGTGGCTGCAGGACATGCAGAAAGAGGAATAGTAATCTGTGGTACTGGAATAGGAATATCAATATCGGCAAACAAGGTAAGGGGAATAAGATGTGCCTTGTGTCATGATGTATATTCGGCAGAGATGACAAGAGCCCATAATGATTCAAACGTTCTTGCAATGGGTGGAAGAGTTGTGGGAAGAGACCTGGCCCTTAGAATAGTGCAGGCATGGATTGAGTCCGACTTTGAAGGTGGAAGACATGCTAGAAGGATAGACAAGATAACGGAGTATGAGAACAATGTTACGAAGGGATAAACTCAACTATTATCTTGATATAGCTGAAACCGTCCTCAACAGGGGTACCTGCCTCAGAAGAAACTACGGTGCTGTAATAGTTAAGAATGATGAAATAATCTCTACAGGATATACAGGCGCTCCAAGAGGACGAAAAAACTGTTCAGACCTTGGCTACTGCCTGAGAACCGAGATGAATATTCCTTCGGGAACCAATTATGAGTTGTGCAGAAGCGTTCATGCCGAAGCCAATGCAATAATATCCGCTTCAAGAAGAGACATGATAGACAGTAGCATATTCCTGGTTGGCAGGGAATTTTCAACGGGTCAATATGTTGAAAACACTGATTCCTGTATAATGTGCAAGAGGATGATAATAAATGCGGGAATCAAAGATATAGTAATAAGAGACGACAAGAAAAATTATAGACAAATAGATGTAGAAAAGTGGATAGCAGAGGAAAAACTTCCTGAAAGGGTTTCCATATCCACAGATGGGGAAGAGGGTGTCTAAATGAAATCGATTATAGTAGCATTTGCTGTGGCATTCATGTTGTCCTTCCTTTTTACGCCATATGCCAGACATCTGGCATTCAAGCTTAACATACTGGACCATCCCAAGGACCCGAGAAAGCTGCACAAGAAGCCTATACCCTATCTTGGAGGAGCGGCTATATATGCATCTACAATAATATGCATGTTGCTCTTTTCAGAAATCGACAAAATGACCATTTCAATAATGGTAGGGGGAACAATAATATTCTTCACAGGTCTTATAGACGACATGAAGGACATATCTGCAAAGTGGAAGATGGCTGCCCAGATAGTTGCTGCCTTGGTTGCTCTTTACGGCGGAGTCAATATACAGTGGATAAGCAATCCATTTCCAAATTCGGAATTTGTATATCTTCTTAATCTGTCCATACCTGCAACCTTGTTCTGGATAGTGGGTATAACAAATACAATCAATCTTATTGACGGAATAGACGGACTTGCATCAGGTGTTGCTGCCATAGCGGCTACGACCCTTATGGTGATTTCCGCAATAAATGGATTCAGCTTCATAGTAATAGAGTGTGCAATAGTGGCAGGTGCATCTCTTGGATTCCTGCCATTCAACTTCAACCCGGCAAAGATCTTCATGGGAGATACGGGAGCCTTGTTCCTGGGATATATGCTTGCAGTATTGTCCATAGCTGGAGTAATGAAGACCGTAACGGCGGTAACCATAATAGTCATGGTATTTGTACTTGGAATACCTATTTTCGATACTACTTTTGCTATAATCAGAAGGATGATCAACAAAAAGCCCATAATGGAGGCCGACAAGGGTCATGTGCACCACAGACTTTTGGATATTGGATTTTCACAGAAGGAAACGGTGCTGATACTTTACGGTATAAGCATAGCATTTGGAGCGGCTGCAATATTCATTACGGATTCAGAGCCTGTGGCGGGAACCATAGTAGTAGCAGTGGCATCAGGACTTATTGTCTTGGCTGGCGGTAAGATAGGACTGCTTAATGGAGACAAGAAGAAAATATAATTGGAGAATATTATGATAGAAAATTTAAAAGTCCTCACTGTATTCGGGACCAGGCCGGAGGCTGTGAAGATGGCTTCTCTTGTGAAAGTTCTAAATGACGAGGCCAGGATAGACCACAAGGTTTGTGTTACGGCACAGCACAGGGACATGCTTGACCAGGTTCTTAAGATTTTTGATATAGTCCCTGATTATGATTTGGATATTTTTGAGCACGGCCAGTCCCTTTCTCAAATAACTGAAAGGGCAATGAAGGGTATAGAGAAGGTAATAAAGGAATTTGGACCTGATGTCCTTCTTGTACAAGGTGATACCACGACTGTTTTTGCAGGAGCCCTTGCAGGTTTTTACAATGGAGTCAAGGTTGGTCACCTTGAGGCAGGTCTTAGAAGCGGCAACATCTATTCTCCATATCCGGAAGAAGCCAACAGAAAAATGACAGGAGTAATGACTGAATACCATTTTGCTCCTACTGAAACTTCAAGGGACAATCTTCTCAAAGAGAATTATCCTGAGGACAAGATTTTCATTACAGGTAATACTGTAATAGATGCCCTTCTTCAGGTTGTTGACGAAGACTATGTATTCGAAGACCAACTTCTCAATGAAATAGACTATGAAAACAAGAAGCTTGTACTTTTGACTTCCCATAGAAGGGAAAATCTTGGTCAGCCCATGAGAAACATCTTTACTGCCGTAAAAAGGGTTGTGGAAGAAAATGACCATGTTGAAGTCATCTATCCGGTTCACCTCAATCCAAAGGTAAGGGAAATCGCCAATGAAGTATTTGGTGGAAACGACAAGGTTCATCTAATAGAGCCGGTTGACTATCTTCCTTTTGCAAATCTTATAGGAAAGTGTCATATAGTTGTTACTGACTCCGGTGGAATACAGGAAGAGGCTCCTTCCCTTGGTAAGCCCGTTCTTGTAGTCAGAAGGGAAACTGAAAGACCGGAAGGAATAGAGGCTGGAACTGCAAAACTTGCAGGTGTTGAAGAAGAGACTGTTTATGAAATGCTAACGGATCTTGTAAGAAACGATGAAAGCTACAAAAAGATGGCCAATGCAGTAAATCCCTACGGAGACGGCAAGTCTGCTCAGAGGATAAGGGATATACTATTGAA
>CAZFYP010000142.1:0-7672 GCA_964523535.1 uncultured Clostridia bacterium | reverse complement strand
GGCATTAACAATGTCCGACAAGATCATACTTATGAACAAGGGAGTAATTGAACAGGAAGCTGATCCCATCAACCTTTACAATTATCCCAAGTCAATATTTGCATCTGACTTCCTTGGAAAAGCAAACATACTCAAGGGAACACTGCTTGAAAATGATGGACAGTGGTTTGTAGAAGGTCAGGGCTGGACAATAGGAGTCAACTACAAGGACGGCAAGTCCGGTGATTCTGTCAGCCTTGCTGTCAGAGGAGAGCACTTTAAAATAGATACTTCAGCATTTGAAGGATCACAGAAGTTTAATATTACAAACAAGGTCTTTACAGGATCTGTCTGCAAACTCCTTGGAAACATGGGAGATGATGAGATAGAAATATCAATAATAAGTCTGGATGCTGAAAAGTATCAGGTAGGAGACACTGCCCATGTAATGCCTAGCTTGGAAACAACACTGTACTTCAAATAATAGCTTGTGATAAAGGACATTATTTCGAAGTGCGACCTGCATTGACAATTGGATACTATATAAAATATTAGATATATGAGGTGGAATATGTATCAGATACCATGCAATAAATACTGGAACACCTGGTCTTCAAAGAGCCCTACAATAATGGAGTTCCTTCCGGCAGAATTTTATATTTCAATAGGAGCAAACTCCTATGCGGAAAATGGGAAATACACAAATTTTCCATTTACAAAGAAGATAAAACTTTTCGAACACCATCCCGACGGCAACTACTGCAGGCTGCAGGTGGAACACGGCGGAACGGTACTTGAGATTCAATATGCCAAATCCGATGACTACACAGTTACGGGAAAGATAAAAGCGCTTAAATTTGGAGAATGGGGGCTTAGATTTCAGACTCTCATATCCTTCGGATTTGAAAATGAAGGAAAGACAGGCAATGAGATTGGAAAAGTTGAAAATAGGGATGGTAATTTCTCGGCTTCTAAGAGAAGCTATGAAGTGGCGGTTGCCCTAAAGGATGCACCAATAAGGGATTGCTATGTGGATTCTAGGGATTCCCTTGGTCAGGCTATAGAAGACCTTGGATACTATACTCCAATGCCTGAGACTGATGAAGTCAATTGGTACTCCACAATGTACAATCTTGAGGAAACACCTGAAATAGTATTTTCTATCTGTGTTTCAAATGATTACCAGACAAGCAAAGATAAGGCTGAAAAAGCACTATGGGTTTCATTTGAGGATTTGAAGAAGAAATACATGTCTCCTCTGAGTAAGTTGTCAAAGGGTGAAAACATTTCGGCTATGGAATCCATGCAGGAAGTAATGGCATGGAACACAATAGCTGACCACAAGAACCAAAGGGTATTCACCTCCCTTACGAGATTTTGGATAGACAGGAAGTTTGGAGGATGGTTCATCTGGCTTGATGACATCCTTATGCATGGCCTTATCAATGCATTTGCAGGAGACTGGACTATGGCGAGAAACTGTATGAAGTCTGCCATGGACAATACGACGCCCCAAGGTAATCTGGCCTGTCTTATGGCTGAATTCACAGAGTGGGTAGACAGGTCACAGCCACCTATTACTAGCTTCATAATATACAAGTATTACCAGCTCACTGGAGACAGGCAACTTCTCGAGGAGATTTATCCTGTTCTTCTCAAGGCCAATCTATGGTGGTATGAAAATCGTGATGGAAACAGCAATGGAGTCCTTGAATACGGCAGCTCACAAGTTGGAAAGGGTCACTTCAACGGCACCAAGCTGGCGGCAAAGGATGAGGCTGCCATGGACAACAGCCCAATGTATGATTCAGCCAAGTTCATCAAGGAAACTAATACCATAAACATGGAAGATATAGCAATGAACTCTCTTCTTGTACTTGACGGAGAATGTTTGTCACATATAGCAAACATAGTGGGAGATAGTGACAATGCACAATATGTTCTAGAAAAATCAAATGATTTAAGAAAGAAAATAGATGAAAACCTCTGGGATTACGATAATGAGCTTTATGCCAACAAGCACTGGGATGAGGGCTTCGTATGCCCAAGCCCAACGAGCTTCTATCCTCTTGCTGCAGGAGTGCCCCAAGGGGAAAGGGTGGACAAACTAATAGACCATATCTTTAATGAAGATGAGTTCTGGACGGAGATGCCACTTCCATCAATATGGCTTAAGGAAGAATCAGTCAAGGACAATGTCTACTGGAGGGGAAGGTCATGGCCTCCCCTTAACTTCATAACCTATGTTGGATTGAAGAGATACGGCAAGTATGAGGAAGCGACCAAGCTTCTAAACAAGATTATGAAGCATTATACAAGGCTTTGGGATGAGGAAAAGGCCTGCTATGAAAATCACAACACCTTTACGGGTCAGGGAAGCGACTCCGTTGATACTGATCCATATTATGGATGGGGAGCTCTTTATCCTCTCATGTGGACACTTGAACATATAGACATTGATCCATGGAATGGCTTCCACTTCGGAAGTCCCCAAGGCAGTGAATTTGAAATCTGTGGATTCAAGATGGCTGATGGTGTATACGATTTGAATTGCAGTTCTGATGGAACTGTATTGAAAAAAAATGGCCTTGAAATTCTGAAGACAGATGCAGTGGGAAGATTTACACACTTTGAGTACGGAGACCATTACATCACTGTCACAGTACCTGTACAAGACAAGGAATCCACCATAGCTCTTGGAAATGATGAGCCCATTAAGGTGTCAATAAACGGCCAAGTTGGAGAAAATACCAATACCATAGCCATAAAGAAAGGCAAGTCAATAAAGATAGAATTGTATAAATAGATTTCATAATCAAGTGTCTGCATTCTTAAGTTGCGGGCACTTGACTTACAAATTTGGATGGTGAAAACATGAAGATATACAACAGTCACTCTCATTTTGGTGTGGAAATAGAAAGAGAAAAAATGAGCCTCAAGTACATATTCGACAAGTCCTATATAGGCTGGCTTTATGAATTGCCTTCTCTATCCAGGGAGGATATCCAGGCATATTTTGACAAGGTTATGACCATGAGGGCTTTCACCCAGTTGAAGAACGCTCTTGAAAACCTATACGGCAAGGGTCTAAAGCTTGATGTGGATACCTGGAATATTTTTGATGAAAGAATCAGAAAAGCTTATGAGGAACCAGGATATGAAGACCATGTCTTGAGGGATATTTGCGGATATGACGAGATACTTCTTGATGATTGGATAGACATAAGGTCCGACGGAAGCAATGGTGTGGAATGCAGGGTTGCACTGAGATGTGACTTCATGTTTTATGGATATTCTAGACAAGGACTTGAGTCATGTGAAGCTAATGCTTTTGACTTCTTTGATTATGTTCCGGAAAATATTGATGACTATGTAATCAAGATGAGGCATTATGTGAAAGAGTCTCTAGGAATGGGGAAATGTACAGCCATTAAGGTTTGTATGGCTTATTTCAGGGATCTGGCTTTTGGAAATGTGACCAGAGATGAAGCGAATCTTGTCTACAAGGATGCAAATAATCCTGAATACATAAGGTGTTTTCAAGACTATGTAATGGACAAGCTTTGCCTAATCGCGGGCGAGTTTGATATTCCTGTTCAGTTTCATACGGGACTTGGTCAGGTCTACGGAACAAGTGCCGTAAATCTTATGCCCCTCATGAAGAAACACGAAAATGTGAGGTTTTCACTTCTTCACGGAAGTTTTCCCTGGACAGAGGATTTAGTGGCGGTTCTTTACGACTGTCCCAACACCTGGCTTGACATATGTTGGATGCATTCCCTTTCAGGAAGGATAGCAAAGGATACCCTTATCAATGTTCTTGAGCTCATTGGGACAGACCGAATCATGTGGGGCTGCGATTCAGCCACTATTGAGGAAAGTTATGGAGCCCTTCTGGGGGGACTGAATCTTATTGATGAGGTTAATGGATATTTTGTTGGGAAGGGTGTTTTTGATAAGGAATTTGGTGAGCAACTCAAGGAGAAGGTATTCTGTAAAACTGCTGTGGAATTTTTTGACAAGTATTAGGCAAGAAAGAAAGTAAATCATAAGAGGTTTGAAGAAAAAATGATTTAGTACAGTTGGCCTACGATAACAGGCTGAGTTTTTGATATCGTTGATTCCTAGCTTCCTGTATATCGATAAACCTTAAGATTAATTTTACCTGATTCATTGAATGTTACACCTTCTTCCTCAAGAAGCTGTCTTTGAAGATCGCCACCCTGTTGGCAACTTAGTGAAATTTCGCCCAGTCTGTTGACAACTCTCTGCCAGGGTATATCGTAATTCCTGCTCATGGAATGAAGAATTCTTGAAACCTGTCTTGCTCCGCGAGGGTTTCCGGCCCATTCAGCAACCTGGCCATAGGTCATGACCTTGCTTGGAGGTATTGATTTTATAATTTCTATAACTTTTTCTGTAAATGGATTCATGGCTTTATCCCCTTGTGCATAGTGTGTATTGTATTATTTCTGACAAAAACTATACTGTGATTTACAATATTATGATATCATAGTATATAATAATAATGAACAATTTATCGAAGTATTAGATTGATACATTACATTTTAGGAGGGCTGACCATGATCAAGATTTCCGTAGATATTGAAGACAGCAATGCAATTGATGTCTTAGCCTGCCATTTGGAAAAAGTCTGCGATTTCAAGGGCATAGTAAATATAGTATGCATAGGCACCGACAAGGTAATCCCTGATTGCTTGGGACCCATTGTTGGAACTTTGCTTGATGACATGGATCTGCCTGAAAATGTCAATATAACGGGAACCCTGGAAGAGCCTATTCATGCACTTAATCTTGCTGAAAGGGTTGGTGAGGAAGTGAACTCCGAAGCCTTCATAATAGCCATAGATGCTACAAGAGGTGCAAAAAGAGGGCAGATACAGATAATGAACAAACCAATTTATCCGGGTAGGGGAGTACACAAGAATCTTTCTTACATAGGCAATGTATCAATAATTGGTACAACCTGGGAAAATAGCGAAGGTACGGACATACATAAGCATAAGATCAGGCTTGGCCAAGTCTATGCAATGTCCAAGATAATATCATCGGCTATACAAAAAGCAGTATTTGAAGAATAGTAGAATAAGGATTATAAACACTTTGCAAATGACTTAACTGTCTGCAGAGTGTTTTTTATATTGGTATTTGTTCATATATTAAATAAATTTCACAAATATAATCTCTTATTCATGATATCATTATTAGTAGGATAATCAATTATGTCATTGGTCAGGAGGATTTATTTGTGGATAGAGAAACTGATGTTTTTGTTAAAAATCAGGTATTGAATCAATACGACAATGAAATGATAACGGAAAATAAAAGAAAGCTTGATTTTTCTCCATTTCTTGATGAAATGAAAAGCATGACTCAGGAACGCAACAGGGAGATATTGGAATATGTATCAGAAAAAGGGATAATGGAAATTCAGAAGGCTCTTTCACGGGGCAGTTTTAGCCATAAGGAGCTGGTTGTCTATTTTTTGAAAAGAATTTATAAATATGACAAAAGGTTCAATACAGTAATGGAGCTGAATCCTGATGCCTTGAAATTGGCTACTGAAGCTGATGCAAATAGAGCTGAAAACCTTCATCCTCTCTACGGCATACCTGTATTATTGAAGGACAATATAGCAACCGGGGACAAGATGCATAATACGGCAGGGGCAAAAGTTCTGGAGAATTTTGTAGCCCGAAAGGCAGCGACCATAGTAAGGCATCTTGAGTGTGTCGGGGCTATAATTCTTGGTAAGACAAATATGAGCGAATGGGCATATTACATGTCAAGTCAAGGTATATGCGGATATTCGGCACTTGGAGGACAGACTAAAAATCCATACGGTAGATACGAGGTTGGAGGATCAAGTTCTGGTTCTGCAGCAGCGCTAGCGGCAGGTTTTTCGGTTGTCGCCATAGGAACGGAGACTTGTGGGTCTATTATTTATCCTGCAGGTCAAAACAGCGTAGTGGGACTTTATCCTACAAAAGGTCTATGGAGCAATGAAGGAATAATTCCCATTTCACCCTCCCTTGATACACCTGGTCCAATGACTTTAAATGTTGAGGATGCAGCAATTATGCTAAGTAGTCTGACTGATGATGATAATATTAAGTCAATAAATTGGAAGGAAACATTCAAGAAAGATGTAAAGGAAATGGTTCTTGGTCTTGTAGTCAATGAAGAGATAGAAAAGTTCTCCAGGTCTGGAGATGATGAAATAATAAGAAGACTTAAAGGGGAATTGAAAGAGGCAGGTTTTATCGTCAGGGAAATAACCCTCGAAGAGAAGCTTAATGACCTTAAAATGGATGAAGTATTGGAAAGGGAATTTAAGGATTCGCTCAACCAATATATATCAGACAATGATATAGAGGGAATAAATGGTATTTCGGATATATTGTCATTCTATAAATCTAATCCTGATTCATATGGACCTCATGGTTTTGATTTGATAGAGAAAGCTTCAAATACAAAATTGGATAAAGATGTGGTGAAAATATTAGAAGAAAATAACCGGGAATTGGCAAGAAAATCAATTGATAAGGCCTTTGAGGAAGTTGACGGATTAATCACTTTAAGTAATAAGCTTTCTCATGTTTATGCTTCGGCAGGATATCCATCATTTGCTGTGCCAGCTGGTTATAGAATAGATGGTGAACCTGTAGGACTGACTTTCACTACAGGGAAAATGGAGGAGGAAAAACTGCTCCTTATGGGATATGCATATGAGAAGGCTACGAAACACAGGGTGAAGCCTGTATTAGAGGAGGATAATATATAATGAAAGCTTTAATTGTTGAAAGAATCAAGGCGCTTCAAAAGGAAATGAAAAATGAAAATATAGACATGTACATCATTCCAAGCTCAGATCCCCACCTGAGTGAGTATTATGCAGAAAGGTTCAAGAGCAGGGAATATATGACAGGATTTACAGGATCGGCAGGAACTGCTGTGGTTACCCGGGATGAGGCAGGTCTTTTCACTGATGGAAGGTATTTCATTCAGGCGGAAAAACAGCTTGATGGTTCTGGAATAGATCTCTATAGAATGAGGGAACCTGGAGTTCCCACCCTTAATGAATGGCTGGACAGCAGACTTTCAGATGGAATGACCCTGGGATATGACGGTAGGCTTTTCTCTTGCAGTCAGTTGAAGGAAATGAAAGACCATCTTGGTGATAAGGACATAGACTATGCTGAAGACAAGGACCTTGTAGATTTCCTATGGGAAGACAGGCCTGAACTTCCAGATGGAAGGGTCTTCATACATGATATAAAATATACAGGTCTTGATGCAGGAGGGAAAATCGACAAGCTTAAGAATGAGATGAAAACAAAAAAGGTTGATGCCTATCTGATGAATTCACTTGGAAGCATTGCCTGGCTTTTCAACATAAGAAGCCATGATGTAGAATATACTCCTGCACGCATGCTTGCAAAGTTGCGAAGGATGTTGCCGAGAAAGTTCTCGAAAAGGGATTGCCCAAAGGCGTATGTCTCAACATCAATGTTCCGCAAGGTGAAGTTGCCGGTGTCAGGATCTCCACCCAAACGCAGGGGAAGTTGGTGAACTAATACCGGCGTGCCACTGATGGCATCGGCCAGTAGGTGTTTTTGATGACCGGCAATTTCGAGAATTGGGAAAAGCACAACGGTGAATCCGATGAATG
>CAZFYP010000141.1:0-7681 GCA_964523535.1 uncultured Clostridia bacterium | reverse complement strand
CCTGTAAAGTCACATAAGAAAAATATGAAAAAACTTCTGATGACGGATATGTTTCCCTTCCGTTTTGAATACAATATATAGAAAACCAATCCATACATGAAGTAAAAGGGAATTTCCTGATAAGAGGTCATGAGGGCTAATGTAAAATCTCCCGTAATCAAGGAAAGAAGCCAGCTTCTTGAGAGAATCTCTGCAATTCCGGCAAAACTAAGTGCAACTATTGGATTCACCTCATGATACATATTAAGAAGCAGAGGGTAAAAGACCACTGCAAAGGTTATTCTGAATCCCTCAATTGGAACATCCAGATAAAAAAGGGAGGCCAATACATCCACTATTGCTATTATGATTATTTGTCTGACATACTTTGTTTTCATATAATAGTCTCCGACTGATATTCTGTATTACATTATATATCTAATATATCCATCTTGCAAGAAAGCGAATTTACAGGAATTCAACTTAAAGAACACTATCTATTTAAAGATATTCAACAAATCCCCTATATCTTCAATGAACAAATCTGCACTTTTAAGTTCCTGGCTCTTTCCATAACCGTAGAGACATCCTACTGTACAGACATCATTTTCCACTCCAACTTCCATATCCTTGTATCTGTCCCCCACCATTGCAAATCCAGGTTTAAGGCAAACCTTTATTTTCCTGAATATTTCATATTTGGCTATGAATCCAAACTCTTCCGAAGAATATATATAATCGAAATAACTGTCCAGATTGAAAACCTCAGTAACCATATCCCTATATTTGATGCTGCAATTGCTCAGGAAAACAAGAACATATCCTCTCTTCCTTAGTTCTACAAGAACTTCTACAGCACCATCATACAGCACTCCCTTCCCTTCAGAAAGAAGGCGATTCATCTCCTCACCGATAAGTCCTCCAGCCTTGTGTCTGATATCCGTATCAAGATCAGGCATAAAATCCTTCCACATCTCTTCCTTGGTAAAACCAAGCCATCTTGCTATTTCCTCATCAGACCAATCCTTTTTCTCAGCACATCCAAACTCCACAAGAAAGCTGTAACACTTTCTGAAAGAGGGACCGTAAATCTTTATACTTTCGTGAATTGTGCCGTCAAAATCCAGTATTATAGTATTTACATGGCCAAGTGTACTTCCTTTTAATTCACCAGGTGATAGCTTTTCAGCTTTTCCCTCTTTATCCAGCCTAGGGCCTGTCATTAGAGTTCCTGAAGAAGGTTTACCATTTCAACAGCAGTCATTGCAGCTTCAAAGCCCTTGTTTCCAGCCTTTGTCCCTGCTCTTTCAATTGCCTGCTCTATGGAATCCGTAGTGAGAACTCCAAATATTACAGGAATTTCAGTTTCAATGGATACATGGGCAACACCTTTAGTTACCTCGTTTGAAACATAGTCGAAGTGTGGGGTCGACCCTCTGATTACAGCACCAAGGCATATAACGGCATCATATTTTCCCGATTTTGCCATTTTCTTTGCTACCAAGGGTATTTCAAAGGCTCCGGGAACCCATGCCACCTCTATAGCATCCTCTTCCACACCATGTCTTTTTAGCCCGTCTATTGCACCTGACAAGAGCTTACCTCCAATAAACTCATTGAACCTTCCAACTATGATTCCATATTTCTTGTCCTGTGATACAAGTTTTCCTTCGTAGATTTTCATCTTATTTTTCCTCCTCAAAGTCCATCATGTGGCCCATCTTCTCTTTCTTTGTTTTTAGATAATATTCATTTCTTTCATTATGGTTCATTTGAATCTTGACCCTTTCAACAACCTCTATTCCATATCCCGACAATCCTGTAATCTTCTTGGGATTATTGGTCATAAGCCTCATTTTCCTGACACCAAGTTCATAAAGTATCTGTGCGCCTATTCCATAATCCCTCATGTCGTCAGGGAATCCAAGCTCGATATTTGCTTCAACAGTATCCATCCCCTGGTCTTGCAGAGCATAGGCCTTGATCTTGTTAATAAGTCCTATTCCTCTTCCTTCCTGTCTCATATATAGAAGAACACCCTTGCCTTCAGCCGATATCTTCTTCATTGCTTCGGCATACTGTTCCCCGCAGTCGCATCTGATAGACCCGAAGGCATCTCCTGTAAGGCATTCTGAATGAACCCTTACAAGTACCTGGTCTCCTTCTTCTATTTCACCTTTTACCAATGCAACATGGTGCTCACCATTAAGCTTGTTTATGAAGCCTATCATTCTGAAGTCTCCGTATTTAGTCGGCAGCTTAGCCTCGGCAACCCTTTCCACCAGCACTTCCTTCTTTCTTCTGTAGGCGATAAGATCTTCAATGGATATTATTTTCAAGTCATGCTTCTTCACATATTCCATCAGCTGGGGAACCCTTGCCATTGTACCGTCATCATTCATTATCTCGCATATTACACCTGCGGGATACAGTCCTGCAAGCTTTGCAAGGTCAACTGACGCCTCCGTATGTCCTGCCCTCTTTAGAACACCGCCCTTCTTTGCAGCTAAAGGAAATATATGTCCCGGCTTGGTGAAGTCAGATGGTTTCGACTTCTGATTAACCAGCTCAAGTATTGTTTTAGCCCTTTCTTGACAAGATATGCCCGTTGCAGAACTTACATGGTCAACAGACACTGTAAAGGCAGTCTCCTTGGGATCCGTACTTTCTGTTATCATTGGAAATATTTCCAGTTCTTCGAGTCTTTCCTTCTCCATTGGAGTACAAATAAGACCTCTGGCATGCATTGCCATAAAGTTGATGGCTTTATCCGTAGCCATTTCTGCCGCCATTACCAGGTCTCCTTCGTTTTCCCTGTCCTCATCATCAACTACCACTATCATCTTTCCTAGTCTAATGTCTTCAATTGCTTCTTCAATTGTATTGAATTTCATTTCATATCCCCTCTCAATAGAATCCGTTTTCTTTCAAAAAATCTGTATCTATTCCTTTCTTTTCTTCTTTTTCCTCTTCTTTGAACATGGCAAGTCTTTCTATATACTTGCCAACAAGGTCACATTCAAGATTTACCTCTTCTCCCATCTTCTTGCTTGTCAAGGTAGTCTCTTCCTGGGTCAGAGGTATTATGGAAACCTTGAAGCTTTCTTTATCAAGGGATGCCACAGTAAGACTTGTACCGTCTATTGTTATTGATCCCTTGTGGATTATGTATTTCAGGATATCCCTGGCCGCACTGATTTCCACCCATATGGCATTGTCGTCTTCCATAAAGTCAAGTATCCTTCCCGTGCCGTCAACATGACCCGACACCATATGTCCTCCAAACCTGTCTCCTACTTTCAATGCCCTTTCAAGGTTAACCCTGCTGCCGTTTCTCAAATTTTTAAGATTTGTCACCTTCATTGTTTCAGGCATTGCATCAACAGTGAAGTCATTGCCTGTAAAGCTTGTAACAGTCAGACATATTCCATTGGTGCTTATACTGTCACCAAGCTTTACATCATCCATTATCTTCGATGCCCTGATTGTTATTTCAGCAGAAGAGCTTCCATAGACAATCTTTTTAACTGTTCCTATTTCTTCAATCAATCCAGTAAACAATCAATCACCCTCTTCCATCTCATTTTCTGTAATTACTTCCGACTTCTCCACCATGCCCGTTATCAAAATGTCCTCGTCAAATCTTTTTATATCAATGTCAGCCAGTTTGACTGCATGTCTAACATACTGTATGCCTTCTCCCTCCACAGGTGTCTTTGCATTCTGTCCTCCAATTATCTTTGGGGCAACAAATGCCATGACCCTGTCTACGACTCCGGCTTCCAAGGCACTATAGTTCATGGTGGCTCCCCCTTCCAGAAGTATGGAATCAATACCCATTCTTCCAAGCTCTTCAAAGAGCCAGTCAATGTCTAAGCGATTTTCCTTGAGAGGAGTTATTATGACTTCCGCACCTTTTTCCTTTAAGGCTCCTATCTTTTCATCATAGGAAGATCCAGTTGCAATTATGGTCCTTACACTTGATTCAAGATTAAGAACCCTGGCATCCAGAGGAATCCTGCATCTAGTATCCACTATCACCCTTATGGCATCCTTGTCCATTTCATGACCTCTTCTGGTTGTGAGACTTGGATCGTCCGCCAGCACTGTTCCTATTCCAACCATTATTGCTGAAACCTTTTGCCTGATGTCATGGACATATTTCCTGGACTTTTCACTTGTTATCCATTTTGAATCTCCTGACCAGGATGCAATCTTACCATCAAGGGTCATGGCATATTTCATATAGCAGAAAGGCTTTTTGGTGAGTATGTACTTGATGAAGACTTCATTGAGTTCCTTGACATCCTCCTCCAGCACACCTGTTACAACTTCTATTCCCGCTTCCTCAAGTATGCGTATTCCTCTTCCTGCCACCAGTGGATTTGGATCCGTCATCCCTATCACCACCCTTGCAAGTTTGGATTCCACAATCTTCTTTGCACATGGTGGAGTCTTTCCAAAGTGGGAACAGGGTTCAAGAGTTACATAGATTGTCCCACCTTCCACGTCCTCGGTGGCACTTTCTATGGCATTTACCTCGGCATGGTTACCTCCGTAGTATCGATGATAACCTTGGCCAATGATTTTGTTGCCCTTCACTACGACGGCACCAACAAGAGGATTTGGACTTGTATGCCCACTACCCTTCCTGGCAAGGTTTATAGCCCTTTTCATATACAGTTCGTCCATACCTGCCTCCCATTTACAGTTTTTTGCTTAAATCCAATCTTCAGTAATTATATACAACAAAAAACTCTGAAGAAAAATCTCCAGAGTTATAATCACAAAAATGTATTACAAGAATATTTGAGTATCAAAAAACACCTTGTAAAAACAAACACTTCTCCCATCCAGACTTTACTGTCGGTACTGGAATTACACCAGTTCAGCCAAAGAGGCTCGTGGACTATACCACCGGTCGGGAATTTCACCCTGCCCTGAAGATTCTTATTAACTTAATCTAAAAATATCATATAATCTAAATTGTGTCAATACAAGTTGTAGATTTTATTTTTTCCTTTGTTGCCAAGAATACACTATCTGCTCCCTATTTTATATGCATATGCTATCCAGATATGGTATCACTTTTCCACCGCACTCCAATCTGGCCAAGAGTTTCTATGAGGTTGCCTGCCATGTCATATTTGTTAACTATAGTGCCACCCATTGAATCGGTTACTGCTGTGCCCCTGTTCATTCCGTCATAAATGTATTCTTCACTTGCTCCTGAAAAATCCCTGCTTGATATGTTGTTGCCTGCATAGTTGTAGCCGTAACTGCTGTATTCCTCTCCTGTTTCACTTGTCCTTCCCAGCAGGGCAAGACTTTCATAGGGGGTCGAAGAGATATGTAAGCCTCTTGTCCTTTCCATCTCCTGCCCTTGTTACTACAACCTTGTGATAGGTCATTCCCTTGTAGTCATGGACTTCGTCAAAGTCTACACTTGTACTTGCCAGAAGGTCTCCATTTCTGTCATGGTTACTGGTGCTGTCCATCCTTGAAAGCTGGCCGTATTCCCATGTCTGGTAGTTGCCATTTGCATCGTATATCTTTACAAGGTTTCCGTAGCTGTCGTATTCAAGTATGCCAAGGATTTCTTTGCCCGTTAGGTCTTCAACCTTTTCAAGATTTCCAAGTCCCGAGTAGAAGTACTCCATTCCATTGCCGCATGCATCTGTGGCAATGACCGTATTGTCTGTGTCCTTGTATTCATAGCTCCTTGTGGCCTGGTCGGCAAGTATTTCCCTTGTTAGCCTACCTAGCCTGTCGTATTGATAGCTTGTTGTGTTTCCGTTACTGTCTGTTTGAGATACTATATTTCCTGTGGAAAAGTCGTAGTCGTAGTAGTATGATATGTCACTTGCCAGGCCGTTGGCATCCTTTACATCCTTATGGCTTATTGCAGTCACATAGGCATTGCCGTAATCGTCACTGTATTCATATACCCTTCTGGTTCATACTCCGGGAGACTGTTGGATTTTTTCTGTCTTCAGGTTTCCTGATCCGTCATATTGGAATCTCTTGCTCATCTCAAGCTTGTCATTGCTGTAGAATTTCTCTTCTTCAACATTTCTGCCCTCTTCATCAAGTATGTAGGACTCCCTGATGGTGGTGCTTTCATCCTGCTTGTGGCTGCTGTTGAAGGAGTGTTTTATTGTCAGTCCCTTGGAATCGGTGGTCTCAGAATAGTACCTGTAGCTGTCGGCCATGTCGTATGAGTCGTAGGTGGGGTATCCGTCAGGTTCATTGTAGTACTTGTAGACCTCTACATTGCTTTCCCTGTCTTCTTCCACATCCTTCCTGCCTGTCACCTTGAAGTATTCCATGAAACCTGACTGGCCAAGGTTTTTCTTACTCTTCATGTAGCTGTATTCTGTTTTTGCTCCGGTTGGATACAATACTTCTACAAGGTTTGCATAGGTGTTGCTTGCATAGGTGCTGTCTATGAGGTCAAATTCTCCGTCAAGTATTTCATACTTGTACTTAATTTCCCTTCCTTCAGGGTCACTTATTGAGGTCAGGCTGTACTTGCTGCTACTATTATACCATTTACTGAATTAGAGCCGACTACAGAATTCTCATTATGAAGTGTGTTTTTTCTATACACACGAAAAGAAACCCATGAAATGTCTATGATTGTCAATTCCATGGGTTTTGTTAGTATTTATGTTGCTAGTTTACCTAATGTCATACTTGTTACTGTAACTTTTCTAATTTTTTTATTGCTTTATTAGCTTCCTTCTGAACCCACTTCTCATTGTGGTTAGTGTACGGTTTGATAACTTCAATCAAATCTGGCTTTCTATAATAGCTTAGCGCAGAAATGACATGACCTACTTCTTGATTATCTTCAAGCAAACTGATAAGTATTGGTAGTGCTTCCTCTATCTTCATTTTGCCTAGTGCTACTATAATCATTTGTCTGCTCATACCATGACTATTGTCTGAAGCGATTCTGATGAGTCTATCCTTAGTTGACTTATCTTGAATGTTTAGTAGCGAATTACCAATAGCCCACTTGTACATCATTTTGTCGCTAGTTTCAAACTCATCAAGAAGGGCGTTAGAAGCGTCAGAAAACCCTTTCACCCCTAACGATCGAACAATTAGTTCTTTGTCACCTATAACTGTGGCTTTTTTTAACCATTCAATTAGTAGCGGAATAAGTTTCTTATCATTTTTTCCAATTTTCATAATATCACTTAACGAGGTCATTGAATACCCTAGGCTATTTATTTCATCTAATAGTTTTTTGTTATCTATTTTCATTTCTTACTCCCACTTTATTGACCAATGATTTTGTGGATGATATCACCATTGTCTATTAATTCCTGTAAAGGTTTTGATATTCTAGTATCAGATCTAGTCTCAAGAATGAACTTATATCCCATTTCTTTTGAATAAAAGTAGAGGTCTTTTATTTGACTTGTTAACCCTTGATATTTTACATTCTTTATTTCTCTCAAAATTCCTGCAGCAGGAAGTAACTCATCTGGTATTCTATAGCTCGCTTTACCAGTCATTGAAGGGATTCTAATCTTCGTGCCCGTTATTCCCGCTGCCTCTTCTCCAAGTTTGCCCATGTATCTTGCATACTCCGTTTTGCTCATTCCCTGAGCTACATTAGCTACACTTTTAAGAGATTGCCTCACAAGCATTCCACCAGCAACATCAACACCGGTCGTTACCATTCCAATCC